>MNQC01000117.1:17929-20171 GCA_001915225.1 Collinsella sp. 60_9 | reverse complement strand
GCCGCCTTCCTGGCCTCGACATCATGCTTCACCCTCAAATCAACGCGCATAAAGAAAGCCTCCCATTTCTCATGTCCAAGAAATGGGAGGCAGTTCACCGCGGGGGTAACGGGCTTCTTAATTTAAATGGTGCCCCCAGCGGGATTCGAACCCGCGATATCCACCTTGAAAGGGTGGCGTCCTTGGCCGCTAGACGATGGGGACAGCGGGAAAGAGTATAGCAGACTTTTTTAGCCGTTCACATATCGTTGGCAAACTGAAAAACCACCACAAAGGTGCCTGTCCCCTTTGTGGTGGTGAGGTGCTAGGGGAGGAGCTTCATGGCGGCGTCGTGGGCGGCGTGCTCGTAGGTGTCGTCGAGGGGCTTGAGCGGCAGCAGGGCGGCGGCCTGTGCATCGCCACGGTGCTCGAGGGCATGGGCGATCAGCCAGTCGGCGAGCTCGGGGTTCTTGGGCAGCGCCGGGCCATGCAGGTACGTGCCGATGACGCCCTTGTAGATCAGGCCCTCAAAGCCATCGTCGCCGTTGTTGCCGGTGCCCGCGACGACGGACGTTCCGAGCGGCGTGGCATCGGCGTCCAAAAGCGTGCGGCCGCCATGGTTCTCGAATCCCACAAAGGGCTCAGGTGCCAGATCGGTTTTGACGGCTACGTTGCCGATCAGGCGATCGGAGCCACGTACGGTTTCGGCGGCAATGACGCCCAGGCCCTCGATGCGATCCTCACCCATATAGTACGAACGGCCGAGCAGCTGATAGCTGCCACAGATGGCAAGCAGCGAGCCGCCATCCTCAACATAGGCCGCGACCTTGTCTTTTTGGGCGAGCAGCTCGTGTGCCACGGCTAGCTGGTCGCGGTCGGAGCCGCCACCCATCATGACGATATCGGCATCGGTCAAATCAAGCGTTTCGCCCATACGGACCTCGTCCACGCGCACGGGAATGCCGCGCCAGACGCAGCGGCGCTCGAGCGCGATAACATTGCCGCCGTCGCCGTAGAGGTTAAGGGCATCGGGATACAGGTAGACGATGCGCAGCGGGCGCGAAAGCTCGACTGGCGCGATGCCGACAGGAAGAGCGCTGCCGTCGGCATGGGCTATGGCGCGGGCAGCAACAGCGTCGGCAGTGGCGCCCTTCAGTCCGTCGAGTTCCTTGACCAGCGGCGGGAAGGCCGTGTAGTTGGCGACGGCGTAGAAGGTGTCATCGGCGGCCTCGTCTGCCACGGCGCCAATTGCCTGCGCGACGTCCGAGATAATCGCGGCATCGATACCGGCGTACTTCAGGCGTACCTGCATATCGTGCGCGCGCGTACCTCCGGCAAAGGCGACAAGCCCTGGGGTATCGGCGATGCGCTCGAAGTCGACGTCGTAGATCCACGAGACATCGTGGCCGTCGGCGTCGTTGTCGTTCAGGAAGAAGGCGCAGAGCCTGCCGCCTGCCGTTTTAATGGACTGAATCTGGCGATCGAAGCCCACGGGATTCTTGGCCAGGTTTGCCTCGACGGTACGGCCGGCGATCTCCCAGCGACCCATGCGTCCGCCGGCGGGGACGTAGGCATCGAGCGTGGGCTGCAGATGCGCCGCGCCCACGCCCAGCTCGCGCGCCGCAAAGAAGGCGGCGGCAACGTTGTAGACCATGTACAGGCCGTTGTAGCGCGTGGCGATGTGCGTTGCGGGTGCGTCGGTATCGGGTCCAAAGGTCAGGTCAAAGCCGTAGCCGTCGCAGCCGAGCTCCACGCCCGTCACGCGACGGACAAGCGCAGGGCGGGCCCAGCCGCACGAGGGGCAATGGTAGGCGCCGAGCTGACCGTATTGGTGTCGGTGGCGCCATCGATGCCAAAGGCAATACTCGCGTTGGGAACGCGCGCGGCAATCGAGGCGCACAGCGGGTCGTCGGCGTTGTAGATGAGCGTCGTTGCCGGCGAAAGCTCCAACGCGTGGGCGATGACCTCCTGGGTGTGATCGATCTCGCCATAGCGATCTAGCTGGTCGCGGAACAGGTTGAGCAGCACAAAGTACGTCGGCTTGAGCTTGGGCAGGACGCGCACGGTGTAGAGCTCATCGCATTCAAAAACGCCCACGCGCTTGCCGCTGTCAGTGTGCTTAAGGCCACTGCGGGCCTCGAGCAACGCGCCCACCACGCCCGGCTCCATGTTGTTTCCGGCACGGTTGCACACCACGGCGGCACCGCTGGCGGCAACGGCGTCGGCGATGAGGTTGGAGGTGGTGGTCTTGCCATTAGTACCG
>MNQC01000117.1:13989-17923 GCA_001915225.1 Collinsella sp. 60_9 | reverse complement strand
AATCACCACGCTGCGGTCGACCAGGCTCGCGAGGTCGCTTAGCAGCTCGGGGTCGATCTTCATGGCGATGCGGCCGGGAAGTACGCCACCCTGGCGTTTGAGGATAGAGCGCAGTCCCCAGCGGGCGATATCGCTCGAGGTGCAGGCGAGAGATGAGCGGAGGTTCATGAAGCCGTTCCTAACATAGATGACATGGTCGGGTCGAGTGCGTCACTAAAAACCGTAGCGGCGCGCAAATTCCTGGGCAAGCTGCGACACGTCTTCGCAGGCATTGGCCCAGGGGGCAAAGTCCGGAGTGTCCGAGATAATACCGTCCGCTTCCCAAACGGCCTGGTGCGAAAGATCCCAGGGATCGTGTGGCTCGGGCCGGCAGGGAAGGTACGGTGTCTGGTACATGGGGTTCAGTAAGAAGAACGCACCGCCTTCGCAACGGTTGGCAAACTCACGCAGCGCGCGTGTCGCCGGGCGCATCTTGTTTGTTTTGAACAGCAGAATCGTGCGGGCGAGCAGATACCAAGGAGAGTTCTCGAGCGCGTCAGCCCCGATCTCTTCCTCGAGCTGGTGGGCCAGGGCAAAAAAGCCGTCCTGGTCTTCCAGGCGAGCGAGGGCGAGCAACACGGTGCCTGCGGCTCGGGTGGGGTAGCCTTCCGCCTTAAGGACGCGGCGGGCGTAGTTGGCGGCAGCACGGTAGCGGGCGCTCGCCATGCACAGCTGCGAGATGGCCTCGAGCGTGTGAAGCCACCCGATAAGAGCCGGCTCGCTCACGGTAAGGTCTGCTGCGGTGACACCATCGGCCAAAACATTATTGGCCCAGTAGTGCGAGGCTTCCATGTCGAACCCGGGCACGCTTTGCTGCAGGTAATCGGCCGTGGTCGCCTCGAGCTTCATCAGATCGCCCAGGCAGGCGTCGACGGGCGTGTCCGCCAAAATGATGGCGAGCAGCTGGGCATCGAGGACATGCGCATCGACGCGGACGATCTTGAGCAGCTCATCACGCATATCGTCGAACAGGCGGTTGCGCGTCTGCTCAAACTCCTCGTCGCTGCCCATGTCCTCGATGCGATGGAGCTCGTCGAGCAGGTGGCGATGAACACCGGCGTAGGACAGCAGTGCCTGGGCATGCTCGGTCTGCGCATACTTATGAGGGTTGACGTTCACGTCGTTATGGACAAGCTCGCGTGCTGCATCGGTGAGTTCGGGGTGCGACGCAAGGTAGGCGCGCTCCAGGTAGGCGGGGATGTAGACGCTCGGATCCATTAGAGGTCTCCTCCCTTAAACGGCAGGCCCTGCTCGGCCGCCCGCAGGATGCGCTCGTCGATCTGGGAACGCACGATATCGTTGGTGGCGACCCAGGCGGCAAAGCTGGCGTTGTCGGGAGCGCCCAGGCCCTCCTGCAGCACCGGCGTTGCCTCGGACAGCGCAAGGACGAGCTCGTCGGTGGAGCCCACACCTACGTTGACGCGAGCATAGACACCATCGGGAAACTCGGTTTGGAAGTAGAGTGCTTCGGCCGCGTGCGGGCATGAGCGCACAAGGATACGCAGGTAGTGCTCGGCGCCCTCGTAGTCCAGCTCGCGCCAGGCAGCGCTCATCAGCGCGATGAGCGTCCACGGGTCCAAGTCGCGCTCCGCATCTTTGGGACGACGGCGCAGCGGCGTGTTGGCGAGATAGGGGACGGAGTGGGCAGAGCGAAATCGCTTGAGCTCCTCGGCGGGGTATTCGAGCTTTGCCATAGCGAGCATCGCGGTGTGGCGGACACCAGCGGGGTCGTTGGGCGCAAAGTCCAAGCTGCGATTCGCGGCTTGGAGCGACATGCGGTAGCGTCCGCTAATGAGCGCGCGCGATGCCAAGGCGGCAAGCCAGCGCAGGTAGGGGCGGCGCATAAGGTCGCCAGCGGCCTCACGCTCGTAGGGGTCCTGCGCCGAGGCGATTTTGAGCGCCAGGTCATGCTCGACTTCATCGCGCTTGGATGCCAAGTACTGTACGTATTCCTCGTTGGAGCTGGCGGTGAGGGCGGTCAGCATGCGCTGGGCATCCCAGTTGGCCGGGTCGAGCGCGGCTGCCTCGCGGAGCATGTTCTCGGCAGCTGCCTCTTCTTGCTCTGCCTGGGTATCGTCAGGGATAAAGGGAATGCGGTAGTCGACAGCCTCGACCACCTTGGCAATGAGGTGCCCGGCGCGGTCGCGGTCGTGCACGATGAGCGGTGCGGGGTTGCGGGTGAATTGTTCCATCAGACGCTCTACGGCGGCACCGTCGGTGAGCGGGATATTGTCGCGGCGCAAGGCCTCAAGAACGAGGCGATGGCAATCCTCTTGAATGGGATCGAATGCCATGGGGCCTCCTTTGCTGCGGTTAGGGTTCAAATGTTTCTATATAAAGTTCTAGTTTACCCGCATGTGGCACACCGGGGGTGCCGCACTTGGACTTGCACCTTTGCACCACGAAGACGGATGTCGCACAAATGTCGGCACCTTGGACGACCGAGTGGTATCACGGTGCCGCAAACGGTCGATTTTTGGCGGCGAACGGTGCATATTTTGGAGGGGCACGGTCCTGCCCGGGATATGTAGTCAACCTTGATAAAACGTTTGCCCAGCTTGGGAGTATGAATGCCGCACAAGGGTCTTCAGGGATAGAAAAAACGTTTCATCATTGGCGGCTTTAGGTGAATAACTGACCGACATCGCGCATTGTCATCGCCGGCAACGCGCAAACCGGTCCTAACGGAGCCAATTGGGTGCTCCGTTATATACGCAAGTCTAAGAGGGGCTTGTTTAGGAGGCACAGTATGGGACGTTTTACCAATCCTCGCGATCTGTACTTTGGTGAGGGCGCTCGCCACGAGGTGAAGAACCTCAAGGGCAAGAAGGCCATCATCGTTTCTGGCGGCAGCTCTATGCGCCGCGGCGGGTTCCTGCAGGACGTCGAGGCCGACCTCAAAGAGGGCGGCTTCGAGGTCAAGCTGTTCGAGGGCGTCGAGTCCGATCCGTCCATCGAGACGGTCATGAAGGGCGCCGAGGCCATGCGCGAGTTCGAGCCCGACTGGATTATCGCCATCGGCGGCGGCTCGCCCATCGATGCCGCTAAGGCCATGTGGGTCTTCTACGAGTATCCCGAGGAGTCCTTCGATAACATCATCCAGCCGTTCAGCTTCCCCGAGCTGCGTCAGAAGGCTCACTTCTGCGCCATCTCCTCTACCTCCGGTACCGCTACCGAGGTCACTGCCTTCTCCGTCATCACCGACTACGCCAAGGGCATCAAGTACCCGCTGGCCGACTTCAACATCACCCCTGATGTCGCCATCGTCGACCCCGAGCTCACCTACACCATGCCCGCCAAGCTGTGCGCTCACACCGGCATGGACGCTCTGACCCACTGCATGGAGGCCTACGTTTCCACCTGCGCCTCTATGTTCACCGATGCCAACGCTCTGCACGGCATCCGCGAGATCGTCGAGTGGCTGCCCAAGTCCTATGCTGGCGACCATGAGGCCCGTCAGCACATGCACGAGGCTCAGTGCATCGCCGGTATCGCCTTCTCCTCGGGCCTGCTCGGCATCGTTCACTCCATGGCTCACAAGACCGGTGCTGCCTTCGAGAACGGCCACATCATCCACGGTGCTGCTAACGCCATGTACCTGGGCAAGGTCATCCAGTGGAACTCCAAGGATCCCCGTGCTGCCGAGCGTTACGCTTACGTGGCCAAGGAGATCCTGCACCTTCCCGGCGAGACCAACGAGGAGCTCATCGCCGCGCTCGTCCAGAAGATTCGCGACCTCAACGACCAGCTCAACATCCCGCAGTCCATCAAGGATTACGCGAACGGTGGCGTGAAGGTCGACGCCGAGAACCCGCAGATGGTTTCCGAGGAGGAGTTCCTCGCCAAGCTGCCCGAGATCGCAGCGAACGCCGAGACCGACGCCTGCACGCCCGAG
>MNQC01000117.1:1144-13940 GCA_001915225.1 Collinsella sp. 60_9 | reverse complement strand
GCCGACTTCGAGAAGATCCTCAAGGCCTGCTACTACGACACCGATATCGATTTCTAATCGACTCTTGTTATCGTAACGAGGGGCTCCGCACGTATCTGTACGGAGCCCCTTTTTTTTAATTATTAGAGAGTGGGATAAAAATGGCTGCAATCTTCAATAGCCCCAGCAAGTACATCCAGGGTCCGGACGAGCTGGCCAAGCTCGGTTCCTATGTCGAGCCGCTCGGCGCTAAGGCCCTCGTCATCGTGACGCCTTCGGGCAAGAAGCGCGTCGGCGCCAAGATCGAGGGCGGCTTTGCCGAGGCCAAGGCCGAGCTGCTGTTTGAGGACTTTAACGGCGAGTGCTCCAAGGGCGAGGTCGATCGCCTGGTTGCGCTCGCTCGCGACAACGGTTGCGACATCATCGTCGGCGTCGGTGGCGGCAAGATCCTCGACACCGCGAAGGCCGTCGCCTATTACCTGGAGTCCCCGGTTATCATTTGCCCCACCATTGCTTCGACCGATGCACCGTGCTCGGCACTTTCGGTGCTCTACACCGATGACGGCCAGTTCGATAAATATCTCTTCCTTAAGGCAAACCCCAACATTGTCCTGATGGATACGACGGTTATCGCGGCGAGCCCGGTGCGCCTGACGGTTTCCGGTATGGGCGATGCACTCGCAACCTATTTCGAGGCCCAGGCAACGCACGATGCCGACGGCGGCACCTGCGCCGGCGGCAAGGGCGGCATGGCTGGTCTGGCGCTCGCCAAGCTCTGCTACGAGACGCTTATGGCCGATGGCGTTAAGGCCAAGGTCGCGCTGGAGAAGGGTGCGCTCACGCCTGCCGTCGAGCACATCATCGAGGCCAATACGCTGCTTTCGGGCATTGGCTTTGAGAGCTCGGGCCTTGCTGCTGCTCATGCCATCCACAATGGCCTGACGATGCTGCCCGAGTGCCACGGCATGTATCACGGCGAGAAGGTCGCCTTTGGCACTATCGTCCAGCTGGTACTCGAGGATGCCCCGACCGAGAAGCTCGAGGAAGTCTTGGGCTTCTGCATTGAGCTGGGTCTGCCGGTCACGATGAAGGAACTTGGCGTTGCCGAGCTTACGCGCGAGCAGGCCATGATTGTTGCCGAGGCCGCCTGCGCGCCCGATGACACCATGTGCAACATGCCGTTTGAGGTGACGCCCGAGATGGTCGCAAACGCCATTCTGGGTGCAGACGCACTGGGCCACTACTATCTCATGGATGAGTAAATCAAGCTAAGGAAGGGGCAAAGCCAGCAGATGGCTTTGCCCCTTTTTGCTATGGTGCAAAGGGGTCAGGTTAGTTGAACCAAAGAAGGCGGGGTAGGCCTGCGATGAGGTTTTGCCCCGCCCTCGTTTGACTACAGCTCGCAAACGTTTTGCGCGCGACCCTCGACGTAGGCGACGACGTTGTCGAACTCAATCTTGGCGCGGCGCTGCATGGCCTCGTGCGTAAGGAAGCCTACATGTGGCGTGAAGGTGCAGTTCTTGGCGTTGACGAGCGCGTAGTCGGCGGGGATGGGCGGCTCCATATCAAAGACGTCGATGCCGGCACCGGCGAGCTTATCGTCGTTGAGTGCCTGGGCAAGGGCATCGTTATCCACGATGGCACCGCGGGCGCAGTTGATAAAGACGGCACCGTCCTTCATCTGGGCGAACTGCTCGGTGCCAAAGCTCTTGCGCGTGGTGTCATTGTTAGGCAGGTGCAGGCTTACGATATCGGACTCGGCGAGCAACTGCTCGAGCGAAACCTGCTCAATGCCGGCCTCGGCTGCCTCGGGATGCTCGTGGCGGGCATATCCCAGCACGCGGGCGCCAAAGGCCTTAAAGAGACGACCCGTGGCGCAGCCGATCTTACCGCAGCCCACGATACCCACGGTCTTGTCGCGGATCTCGGTGCCCATTAGGCCGGCGCTCGTCTTGCCGCTGCGGACGGCGGCATCGGCGGCGCCCACCTTGCGCAGCACGTCGATGGTCAGGCCAAAGGTGAGCTCGGCGACCGAAACGTCGGAGTAGCCGGCGCAGTTGCGAACCTCAACACCGCGCTCACGGCAGGCGGAAAGCCCCACGTGGTCGATGCCCGTAAAGGCAACGGCGATCATCTTGAGCGCATCGGCGCCGGCGACGACCTCGGCAGGGTAGGGGTTGTTGGCGATCATGACGACCTCGGCGCCCTCGCTGCGTCGAGCGAGCTCGGCCGGATCGGTTGTTTTGGTATCGAAATAGACAAACTCGTGTCCGGCGTCCTTAAGGGGTGCGGAGAGCCTGTCGATGGTCTGCTCGGGTACTCCCAACGGTTCGATCAGGGCAATCTTCATCTTGTGACTCCTCAATAAACCTAGGCGATTAGGCTGGCAATAGATTGTAGGTCTATTTGCCGCAAAGATGCTCCGCGTGTAATTTGCCCGAGGCGTGGGCCGATGGCGTATCATTATCTCTTGCTTGTTTGCACTGCTCAGGGAGGGGCCGCGCATGGCGCAGGAACACGATCTGTTTGATGACATTATCGAGATCAGCAAGGGTTTCGACTTTCTTAAAAACCCGCTTGGCGGTGTGACCGATGCACTCGATCCGTCGGCGCCTCAATGGAATCCTGCTGACTACAAGGAGCGCCCGCGCGGCAACACCATTCCGTGCTTGACCTGCAAAAACGAAAAGAGCGGCTGCACCGCGTGCATGGACGTGTGCCCGGTCAACGCTATCGAGGTCGAGGAAGACTCCATCGAGATCCTCGACTCCTGTCGCAAGTGCGGCCTGTGCGCCGCTGCCTGTCCGACCGAGGCAATCATCTCGCCGCGCCTGGCGCCCAAAAACGTCTACGACGACATTGTCTCGGCGGCTACGAGCCACGAGACCGCCTACGTCACCTGCACGCGTGCCCTTAAGCGCATGCCGCGCGAGAACGAAGTCGTCGTTGCCTGCGTGGGCGATATTACGGCCGAGACCTGGTTCTCGGTACTGGCAGACTATCCCAACGTGAGTGTGTACCTGCCGTTGGGCGTGTGCGATAAATGCCGCAACACCGGCGGTGAGGACATTCTGGGCGAGGCGATTGCGAAGGCCGAAGAGTGGTCTGGCACGGGTATGGGCCTGGAGGTCGATCCCAAAAGCCTCAAATGCCATAAGCGCCGCGAGTACGAGCGCAAGGAGTACATGGAAAAGATCGCCCGCACCACGGGCCTGACGGTGACCAAGCTCAATCCGGCGACGGCGGCGCTGGCCTCGGTGACGCAGAAGCTCAAGGCCCATCGCCATCAGATTACCCAGCTGGAGCGCACGCTCAACACCATGTGCGGCACCACGACGACCAAGCGTCGCCGTTCGCTCACGCACGGGCGTCAACTGGTGCTCTCGACGTTGCAAAACCACCCCGAGCTTGCCCAGAACATGCAGGTGAGCACACCGGAGTGCGATTTTGACAAGTGTACGTCGTGCGGCGAGTGCGTCAACGTGTGCCCCACGTTTGCCTGCGATCTGGTGGGAAGCGGCCGCTTTGCGTTGGAGTCGACGTATTGCTTGGGCTGCGGTGCCTGCGTCAAGGTGTGCCCCGAGCATGCGCTCAAGTTGGTTGAGCATGACGCGTCCAATCTGGTCGTCGTCGACCCCGAGGCCGAGGAAAAGGCCGCCCAGAAGGCGAAGGCTCACGAAGAAGCTGAGAAGGTCAAGGCCGAAGCAAAGGCCAAGCTCGACAAGATGCTCGATCAGGTGGAGAAGCTCGCGGACTAGCCAGCGACCCCAATCTTTGCTTCATTTGCGCCGCCGCGGTGTCCGGATTCGCCCGGATGCTGCGGCGGCGCTATACTTATGCAGTTTGAAGTACCTGTACCAAAAGGAGCTGTCGTGTCCCTTTCCATCGGTATCGTGGGCCTGCCCAACGTGGGCAAGTCGACGCTGTTCACCGCGCTTACCAAAAAGACCGGCCTTGCCGCCAACTACCCGTTTGCCACGATCGACCCCAACGTGGGCATCGTCGATGTGCCCGATAGCCGCCTGCAAAAGCTCGCCGACATCGTCAACCCCGGCCGCATTGTGCCGGCTACGGTCGAGTTTGTCGACATCGCGGGCCTGGTGAAGGGTGCCAACGAGGGCGAGGGCCTGGGCAACCAGTTCTTGGCAAACATCCGCGAGACCGATGCCATCTGCGAGGTCGTGCGTTACTTTAAGGACCCCAACGTTATGCGCGAGGTGGGCCGCACGGGCGAGTTCGTCGATCCTGCCGGCGATGCCGACACCATCATGACCGAGCTCATCCTGGCCGACATGGGCACGCTCGAGAAGCAGCTGCCCAAGCTCGAGAAGGAGGCCAAGCGCGACAAGGAGCTCATGCCCAAGTTCGAGGTCGCCAAGCGTCTGCTCGCCTGGCTCAACGAGGGCAAGCGCGCCGCATCCATGGAGATGACCGACGAGGAGCGTGCCGCCGCCAAGGGCCTGTTCCTGCTCACCATGAAGCCCATCCTGTATGTTGCCAACGTGGACGAGGATATGCTCAACGACGATCTGGCGCCCATCGATGGCGTAAAGCCGCTGTCCATCTGCGCCAAGATTGAGGCCGAGCTCTCCGAGCTCGATCCCGAGGACGCCGCCGACTACCTGGAAAGCCTAGGCCTGGAGCAGCCCGGCCTGGACGTGCTCGCTCAGGCTGCCTACAAGCTGCTCGGCCTGCAGTCGTTCTTTACGGCCGGCGAGATGGAGGTCAAGGCCTGGACGGTTCGTCAGGGCGCGACCGCCCCGCAGGCCGCCGGCGTCATTCACACCGATTTTGAGCGCGGCTTTATTAAGGCCGAGGTCATTGGCTACGACGACTACATCGAGCTCGGCGGCGAGCAGGGCGCCAAGGCCGCCGGCAAGTTGCGTATTGAGGGCAAGGACTATGTCATGGCCGATGGCGACGTCGTGCACTTCCGCTTTAACGTGTAAGGACGACGCATATGTTCAAATATGGCAAAAAAGCTGGCTACATGGGTATTGCGCTGCTCGTACTTGCGGTGATTCCGCTGGTGGTCGCAGCGTGTGTTATCCCCAACATTGGCCCCGAGGTGGCAACGAAGTTTAACGCCGCCGGCGAGGTGACGCGCTGGGGTAAGAGCTACGAGCTGCTGGCACTGCCGGTACTCAATCTGCTGCTGAGCGTGGCGACGTACTTTACGGCGGGACGCCAAGCCAAGAACAATGACGACTCCGCCGCCATGGCGCGCATCGTGTGCGAGCGCTACCTGCGCAACGGTTGCATTACGGGTGTGTTCCTCAACGTGATCAACGTTTACTTTATGTACTCGGCGATTACCGGAACGGGCTTTGGCTTTGGTTTCTAGCTTGTCCTTTTAGGCAACGAGCCTGCAAGCATATTCGATGGCTGCTGCGAGGCCGCCGCTCGATCGTGGTTGAAAGACTGCATCGGCGGCGGCCTCGTTTTCGTATCCGGCGCCGCGAAGGGCGAGTGCTATGCCGGCTTCTAAAAGGAGCGGCAGGCCGCGTTGGCTGGTTGCGATTACGGCAGCCTGATTGAGCGAGCAGCCGTGCGTTTGGCATCGGATGGCAAGTTCACCTCGCGCCGGGCAAGGGACCAGAACGGCGGCGACGCGACTTGATAGCAATGCAAATGCTGTGCGCTCATCGGGCGAAAGGCATTCAGCTTCAACGACGACGAGCTTGGGCGGCGCGCTGTTTGTGCGAAGCGTGGCTCGGTACATGCGGACCGAAGAACCCGACATAGAAAACTCCTGTGTATTCGGGAAAACGTAAACTATAGTTTACGTTTATGTTCGGCTCCATTTCAAACTCGGCTGCATGGACGAACGTGCGAAACAGATTCTTGGCAGGCGGGTCGAAGAGACACGCAGGGACCTTGGTATCTCCAAGGTTGATTTTTGTGTGGCGACAGGAATCAGCCGACCCTACCTCGACCGAATCGAAGATGGGACGGCAAATTTCACGCTCAAGGTTCTATTTAAGATCGCGCCCGCACTCGGCATGACGGTGTCAGAGCTTCTCGAGGGTATCGAATAGGGGATACCCGTCGACAACTGAATTACGCCATCGGGATGCGGTCGTGGTTGACTTGGCTGTAGAACAGGCGCCGAATCTCGGCCGCATCACGTGACTGGCCGAGTGCCCACATGGTTTTGGCCACGAGCGTCTCGGTGGTCATATCATCGCCGCGCAGAATGCCCGGATGATCGGCGTAAGCGCGGCCGACCTCATAAACGCCCAGATCGAGGCCCTCTTCGGGGACCTGCGTGGTCATAACGACGGTGCGACCCGAATCGACCCAGCGGAAAATTGCCTCTTGGAACGACTCGCCGGACTCGCCAAACTCGGGAATACCGCCAATGCCAAAGGTCTCCAGAATCACGGCGTCGTAGCTGTCGGCAAGGGCGTCGAGGATGCCCGGGTTCACGCCGGGCGTAAGCTTAAGGACAAACACGCGTGGGTTGATGCTGTCGTAGAAACGCACCGGGTTTTCGCCCTGATGCGTGCCGTGGAGCCCGTTGCGCACGATGCGGTCGTTGCGGATGTAGGCAATGGGCGGATAGTTGACGCTAATGAACGCGTTAAAGCTCATGGTGCGCTGCTTGCGGGCGCGCGTGCCGGCAATGGCTACGCCGCCAAACACGATCGAAACGTCGTGCGAATGCTCGTCGAGCGCATAGAGCAGGCTCTGGTACAGGTTGAGCTTGGCGTCGGTAAAGGGATTGCCCATGGGCTTTTGCGAGCCGGTGAGCACGATAGGCTTAGGGCTGTCCTGAATCAGATAGGAAAGCGCCGCCGCGGTGTAGCTCATGGTGTCGGTGCCGTGTAGAATCACGAATCCGTCGTGGTCGGCATAGCCCTTGACGATGACGTCGCGGATACACATCCAGTCGCTGGGGCGCATGTTGGTGCTGTCGATGTTCATGGGCTGCACGACGTCGAGCTCGCAGAGGCCCGAGATCTCGGGGACGCTCTGGGCGAGCTCCTCACCGGTCAGGGCGGGGGAGAGGCCGTTGCCGTCCTCGGTCGATGCGATGGTGCCGCCCGTGGCGATGAGAAGGATGCGCTTCATGCTGGTATTCCTATCGTATTTGCCGCCGCAGAGGCGGAGTCGTTCGGCAGTATTGTGGCACAGGGCGTCCAATGTTCAAACGTATTACATCATCTGTAACGTTTGAAAACACTTCAATTGCCGTCAAATAGGGGCCCAGGTCGTGCGTTTGCCGTGCGCTGATGGCTGCGAGGGGCGAGAAACCCCATATAACGTGTACACTATGAAGGCTATTTTCGTTCATTCACGCGGGTGGGCACCGGCTCCCCGCCAACAAGAGGGGGAACCATGGATCAAAAGGCTTCCGCAAAGGTCCTCGTACTCGACTTTGGTGCGCAGTACGGTCAGCTCATTGCCCGTCGCGTCCGCGACCTCAACGTGTATTCCGAGATCGTCCCCTGCGACATCTCGGCCGACGAGATTCGCGAGATGAACGCCTCTGCGCTCATCCTTTCCGGCGGCCCGGCTTCCGTGTATGCCGAGGACGCTCCGTCTATCGATCCCGCCATCTTTGACCTGGGCCTTCCCGTCCTGGGCTTTTGCTACGGCCATCAGATCACGGCTGTGACGCTCGGCGGCAAGGTCGGTCACTCCGAGGTGGGCGAGTACGGCCGCGCCACCATCACGCGCACTGCCGGTGCCAAGCTCTTTAACTCCACGCCCATGGAGCAGACCGTGTGGATGAGCCATCGCGACGCCGTTTCCGAGGTGCCCGAGGGCTTTACCGTTACCGCCAGCACCGACGTGTGCCCGGTCGCTGCGATGGAGTGCCCCGAGCGCAAGATCTTCACCACGCAGTTCCACCCCGAGGTCAAGCACTCCGAGTACGGTCAGCAGCTGCTGAGCAATTTCCTGTTTGAGATCTGCGGCCTGGAGCCCAACTGGAGCATGGACAACCTGGTCGAGACCATGACGGCCGAGTTCCGCGAGAAGGTCGGCAACGACCGCGTGATTCTGGCCTTGTCCGGCGGCGTCGACTCCTCCGTCGTGGCCGCCCTGGGCGCCCGTGCCGTGGGCAAGCAGATGACCTGCGTGTTTATCAACCACGGCCTGCTGCGCAAGGGCGAGCCCGAGCAGGTGGAGGAGGTCTTCACCAAGCAGTTTGACGTCGACTTTATCCACGTCCACGCCGAGGACCGCTATGCCGAGCTTCTGGCCGGCGTGACCGAGCCCGAGGAGAAGCGCCGCATCATCGGTACGCAGTTCTGGAAAGAGTTCTTCGCCGTGGCGCAGCAGCTCGAGACCGACGGCAAGCCGGTCAAGTACCTGGCCCAGGGCACCATCTACCCCGACATCATCGAGTCCGGCGCTCGCAAGACGGGCGGCAAGACGGCCACCATCAAGAGCCATCACAACCTAATCCCGTTCCCCGAGGGCGTGCACTTCGACCTCATCGAGCCGCTCGATCACTTCTTTAAGGACGAGGTCCGCGCACTTGGTCTGGCGCTCGGCCTGCCGGGTCATATCGTGTTCCGCCAGCCTTTCCCGGGCCCGGGTCTGGCCATCCGCATCATCGGCGCGGTCGATAAGGAGAAGCTCGAGATCCTCAAGAACGCCGACGCCATCGTGCGTGAGGAGCTCGACGCCTACAATCAGCGCCTGTTTGAGCAGACCGGCGAGCGCAACTCCGAGCACAGAAGAGCGTCGGCGTCATGGGCGACGAGCGCACCTACCAGCGCCCGATCATCCTGCGCGCCGTGGAGTCGAGCGACGCGATGACCGCCGACTGGGCGAAGCTCCCCTACGACGTGCTGGCCCGCATCTCCGGCCGCATCGTCGCCGAGGTCCCTGGCGCCAACCGCGTGTGCTACGACATCACGTCCAAGCCGCCCGCGACCATCGAGTGGGAATAAACGATATTCGTTGATTTCAAGCCTCTGACCTGCGAAAACAGGTCGGGGGCTTCTTATTTTGCAACCTCTGTGCAACCTTTGCGGTTTCGCGCCCCGTGAACAGGGGATGTAGCACTGTTCACGTCTGGGCCCATGTCGGCACCGATCAATGCCCGCGCTGCTTCTGCTTGCGCTTCAGCTTCCGCTGCTCGAAGCGCGTCGCCCGGGGTTCCTCGCCAGAGGAGAACTGACCGTTCCTTGCGAAACCGCGAGACCAGCTATATCCGCTTGCTGCGGGCTTGCTTGAGCCAGTTCCTCTTGAAAGAGCCTATACCTCCGAAGAACTTGTTGTACGTCTCGCCGTTCTCCTTGGCCTCGCACTTGACCAAGGCAAGTTCGATGGTGCAGAGGTAATCCGCCACTTGCTCGAGGCGGTAGTCGGTCATCGAGGTCTTGCGGCGTCGGACGACCCCTTTTGAGAGGACCTTGCCCACCGAGCCGTCTCGCCCACGGAACAGAAGGAGCGCATCCTCGCGACCTTCGGCGACCTGTGCTGCGAGATGGAGGGCTGCACCATCGCGCAGGGCCCTTTCCAAAGCGAAGTGTCGAGCCGAAGTGTTGAGCGTCGGCCCTGAATGTTCAATGGCCGTTGTTTTCTGCCCCTCAAGTGGTGAACTTCTCCTCGGGGCTGTTGATTCCCCCACGCGCCCCCTTCCGTTCTCTGTGTTCCCCTTATACTCCTTGTACAAGGAGGTAAGAAGTCATGGACAAGACCGCACAGGACAGCTTGGCAAAGAAGCCCGTCGACATGAGGGACAGGATTCTCGAGCATCTCGAGGCCCTCACCTCTGCCGTCTCGCTCGACGACCTTGCCCGTCTGTCCACCTCCGACATCGCCGAGACGCCCTGTCCGTTATTTTCATCGCCGCGCGTTCCAGAAGCGTTTTCAGGTAAAGCTCTCTGCAAGCGAGTACGCCTCGCTCGCCGACCTCATCCAGGCGACGGGAATCGCCGATCACCGTGACTTCGCGCGCGCCGTGGGCTTCGACCTGAGCCTCAGCTCCGTTGTCGAGCAGTGCAAGGCTGCGGTTCAGTACCCTCCGTTCGGCCTGCCCATCCTCTTGAGCGGCGGCGTGGGTGTCGGCAAGTCTTTCCTTTCTCGTCTTGTGTACGAGTACGGCAAGAACCAGGGCTTGCTGTCCCGCGACTCCTCCTATGTGCGCATCGACTGCGCCGGGGTCCCGGACGCCGCCTCGTTCAACGGGCTTCTTGGCGAGTCGATCGCGAAATCGCGCGGGGGTGTGGTTTTTGTCAACGGCATCGAGGCACTCTCTCCCTCTGCGATGGAGCACTGCCTTGCGACGGCCCTCGGGCTCGATGCCTCCCAGGATGCGCCGCGCGCTCGCCTCGTTCTTTCGACGACGCTTTCCGCCGATGACCTGAAGGTTTCCTCGGCCTACAGCAAAATGCCCATCTGTGCCCGCGTCCCCTCACTCAAGGAGCGGACCCCCGAGGAGCGCGAGGATCTCATCTTGAGCTTCCTGCGCAGCGAGGGGTGCCGAATCGGTTCTGATGTGAAGATTAGCCGCGGCGCATACCGTTGCCTCGTGAACGCGGACTTTTCCGATAACATCGCCGGCTTGCGCGCCTGCGTGACGAACTGCTGCGCCAAAGCGTTCCTCAATCGCGAGGGCGACTACGTCGTCGTTCGCCCGTATCTTCTTCCCAGCGGGCTCCTCTCCTCCGCGCAGATCGATCAACAGCCCGATGATGGCGTTCTGATCGACGCGTCCCTGGATGCCGCCGAGAGCACAGGGCCGGTCGAGCAGGCGCTCGATGCCCTGTGCTCTCTCGATGAGCGATTCTGCGCCGGGGAGCTCTCTGTCTCCGAGCTCGTCTCGCAAGCTGTCTCTGCTGTGCGCGGCGTTGAGGATCACTTGATCTTCGGCCGCGGCGTTACCTCCTCGAGGTCGCGCGCCTTCGAGCGCATCGTGGGCGCGGTCCTTGCCGACGCAGGCTCTTCTTATGGCATCGAGCTTTCGAGGAAGGTCGCTTTTCTACTGGCCCAGGAGATTTGCCTGCAGTTGTGGCCGGGCATCGGCCTGGCTAAGCGAAAGTCTGCCTGTGCGGAGCAAATCTCCCATCTCCTCGGTGCCGTGACCTCCGAATTACCGTTTGCCTCGAGCGTCTCCGATCAGGTCGCCGCAGACGTGGAAGGGGCGCTGGGAATCTCGCTCGATCACTTCACGAAGACGCTTCTGACGCTGTGCGTCGCATCGGAGTCTCGCGACGCGAAGGCCCTTCGAACGCTCTGCGTCATCTTGTCCCACGGCTACTCAACGGCGACGAGCATCGCCGACGCGGCGAACCGTATGCTCGGCATGCATGTGTACGAGGCGGTCGACATGCCCTACGACCAGCAGCTGAAGGACATCGTCGGTCCGCTCCAGCGCCTCGTCGACCGCCATTCCTACTGCACCGGGGTTGTGTTCCTCGTCGATATGGGCTCCTTGGAGGAGGCCTATAAGGCCCTCGAGAACGTTACCGACTCCACTATCGGCGTGGTGAACAACGTCTCTACCGGTCTTGCGCTCGAGATCGGGGTCGGGCTGCTCGGCGGCAAGTCCATCGCCGAGGTTCTTGGCGATGCGACCGCCGCGTGCGTGACGCACTGCAAGGTGATCGAGCGCATCAACCGTGAGGACGCCATCGTCTTCTGCTCCGAGTCCGGGGTCGACGCCGCGGAGAGGATACGCCAGCTCGTCTCGCAGAGCCTCCCGCGCACCATAGGCGCGCGCCTGCTCACGAGGCCCTTCAAGCAGCTCGTCGCGAACGGGTCGAATGACGCCGTTTTCTCCGAGCACCGCGTCTGCGCCGTCATCGGCACGGGAGACCCCGGGGTCGCCTCCGTCCCCTTCGTCGCCCTCGAGGACATCATGTCGACGGCGTCCGCCTCTAAGGTCGATGCCGTGTTCGGCAGATGGCTTGACGCTTCCGAGCTCTCTTCTTTCCACGAGAAGCTGCTCTCGAACATGACGCTGCAGAACGTCATCCGCTCCATCACCATCCTCGACCCGGAGCGGCTATTCCACGAGATCGAGAGCGCCGTGCACGAGCTTCAGCGCAGGACAGGCGAGAAGATCGGCAGCAACGCCATCATTGGGCTCTACGTCCACCTCTGCTGTCTCGTCGAGCGCCTTGTTACCAGAAACGCCATTGAGACCTACGTTGGCCAGGACCGCTTCGAGGAGGAGCGTGCCGATTTCATCGAGTCCTTCAGGCAGAGCTTCTCGAGCATCTCGACGCGCTATCGCGTAGAGGTTCCCGTAAGCGAGATCGCATATGTCTTCGACTACATAAGCGTGAGCGCCGCCCCGGCGCGAGAAGAGCGCCTCGGCTCCTCGGACCTCCTGCTCGACGAGTGACCTTCCCCGCGCCGCCGCAAGCTGACCGCGCGTCCTCAATAATCCGATAACCCCTTGCCCGGCGCGAATCCGGATAGCGCCGAGGCAGTACCGAACGTAAAACTTCATTTGATAGGAGCAAACATGAGTGTTGTTATGGCACGAATCGACAATCGCCTGCTTCACGGCATCATCGTGACGCAGTGGGCCCCGGTGTCGGGCGCGACCCGAGTCATGGTCATCGACGACAAGGTCGCCGGCGACGAGGTCCTGAAGTCCACTATGAGGATGGCGCGCCCCGCGGGCATGGCCGTCTCGATCATCTCCGAGCAGACCGCGCTCAAGAACTTCGCGGCGGGCAAGTACGACCGCGAGAAGGTCTTTGTCATCGCCAAGGAGCCCGAGACGATCCTTCACCTGGTCGAGTCGGGCATCGAGCTCCCGTCGCTGATCGTCGGCGGCTCGCTCGTCAAGGAGGGCGGCGTCCAGCTCACCCAGCGCGCCTATGCCTCCGCCGAGAACGTCCAG
>MNQC01000117.1:0-1139 GCA_001915225.1 Collinsella sp. 60_9 | reverse complement strand
ACCTCATCTAAGGAGGGATCATGGTCAACTTCACTATCCTGCAGGTCGTCCTTTTGACCCTGCTGGCCTTCATCAAGCACGTGGACTACTACGGCATCCCGATGATCTTCGTCAACTATGCCGTCTTCTGGGGCCTTATCACCGGCGTCGTCATGGGCGACTGGCAGACCGGCCTCGTCATCGGCGGCACCATCCAGCTCATGCAGCTCGGCGTCGCGGGCTTCGGCGGCTCGTCGATTCCCGACTACGGCACGATGGCCATCATCGCCACCGCCTACGGCGTGACCCTGGGCGCGGACACGGGCCTCGCCATCGGCCTGCCGGTCGGCATGCTCGGCATCCAGCTCGACGTCATCGTCAAGATCCTCAACGGCTTCGTCGTCGAGAAGTCCCAGAAGTTCTGCAACGAGGGTAAGTTCAATCAGATGAACGCCATCCTGTGGGTCTGCCCCGCGCTCTTCGGCCTGTGCGCCGCCCTGCCCGTCTTTGTCTCCGTGACGCTCGGCCAGCCCGCCGTCAACTGGCTCCTCGAGGTCATGCCCCAGTGGTTCCTCTCCGGCCTCACCCTCGCCGGCAAGATGCTCCCGGCCATCGGTATCGCCATGCTGCTCCGCTACATGCCCACCGGCAAGTACTTCCAGTACCTGCTCGTCGGCTTCTTCCTCTCGGCCTTCCTGAACGTGCCCATCGTCGGCGCCGCCATCGTCGGCGTTGCCCTCGCGATCGCGTTCTACCAGCGTGCCGAGAGGGACACCGAGCTCGCCGCCCACGCTTCCGCAGACGCCTTCATCGGAGAGGATGAGTAACCATGGAAAACGAGAACATCACCGCCGTCGCCGAGGGCAAGCCCTCCGGCTACAAGGTCACCAAGAAGGATCTGCGCAACGCGAACTGGCGCTGGCTCATGAGCGTGTGCACCTTCAACTACCAGACCCAGCAGGGCGCCTCAGTCGCCTACGCCCTCTCGCCGGTCCTGAGGAAGATCTACACGAACGACGAGGACTATAAGCAAGCGCTCAACAACCACTTCCGCTACTACAACACCCAGCCTTGGCTCGCCGCCATCATCCTTGGCGCCTGCGTGGCCATGGAGGAACGCGACGGCCTAGCGGCGGCGGACGCCGTCCAAGACCTGAAGA
>MNQC01000116.1:23097-23741 GCA_001915225.1 Collinsella sp. 60_9 | reverse complement strand
TTATCGAGCGATTTGTGACTGCCTATCAGGAGGGGCTGACGCCCAACCCATGCATCATCTGCAACCGCCATATTAAGTTTGGCGCGCTGCTCGATGCGACACTCGATATGGGCTGCGACTACATCGCTACAGGCCACTACGCCAAAACGAGCCAGGCGTCCGACGGAACCTGGCAGCTGCACCGCGGCGAAGACCCCAAGAAGGACCAGAGCTACTTTTTGTATTCGCTCACGCAGGGGCGTCTGGCGCACACGATTTTTCCGCTGGCAGGCTTGGACAAAGAGCGCGACGTGCGCCGCATTGCCGCCGAGCAGGGCTTCACGGCGCCCGATATCGAGGAAGCGCAAGTAAAGCGTATCTCGATGCGCCATACCGCCAAACGCTTCGTAATCTCAGACGCCAGCAAATTTGGCATGGTGGCACCCGTCAAGTTCGCGGACTTCCGTGACGCAACGATTATTACCGCAGGCGATGTCCCCGCCAAGTACCGGGCAATGGACAACGTCATCACGGTCTAACAGCAGGGGACGGGCTAAGGCCAAAACCACCGCGAAGGGGCAGGAACCTTTGTGGTGGTTTTGACGTTTGTCCAGATAAAACCTGCCAAAATAAACCTGTCCCTTTTCGGCAGGTTTTAGGGCTCC
>MNQC01000116.1:0-23029 GCA_001915225.1 Collinsella sp. 60_9 | reverse complement strand
GCGCGGCGTTCCGTACAGGTCGTCGCCAACCAGGGGATGACGCTCGCTCGCCAGATGCACACGGATTTGGTGCTTGCGGCCGGTGAGCAACTCGACATCGATATACGAGCGCGTGGGCAGGCCACGACGGCTCTTAAGACGTTTGAGCACCTTGACGCGCGTTTGAGACGGCTTGCCGCTGGCGCCGACGCGCATCTTTCGGCTGTCGTGACGGTCGCGGGCGATGGGCTTGTCGATGAGCTTCTCGTTCCAGTCGATCTTGCCCTCGGCCAGCGCCAGATAGTGCTTTTCGAAGGCGTGGTCGATGACCATTTGGTCAAAGGCGGGCTGCGTCTGTTTGTCGAGCGAAAACAACACCACGCCGGTGGTGTTGCGGTCCAGGCGGTTGAGCGGCTGCATGTCGGTCGCGGCAAAGCCGTCACCCATCGCCAGCAGCAGGTCGCTGGCGTAGTCGGTGAGCGTGCGCTCGCCGGTGCCGTCGCCGTGGACGATCATGCCGGCGGGCTTGTCGATGGCCATGAGCCAGGCATCGCAGTAGAGGACTTGAGGTTCTTCGTTCACGTGTAAGCCTTTCGGTTAGCTGATTCCCACAAACATGCAGCCCGAGGTGGCGCCGCGCAGGCGGGCGGCGGGCTTGCGGCCGGCTTGAGCCGCCTCGACGGCGCGACGGACGCGAGCGACGGCACGGGCGATCTCATCGGCCTCGAGCAGGGTTCCGTCGACCATAAGACGGCGCACGCCGGCATCGAGTAACTGTGGAACCTGAGGCGTGAGGTCGATGGGGTAGGCGTCGTACAAGCGAGAGCGGCCATGGATGTCGGTGCGTACGGGCATGACCTTGCCGTCGATATTCTTGAGCGAGAGCTTGCGGGCACGCAGGCGGCAGTTGGCGCAATCGTGGATGCAGCCGTTGGCAACTTGCAGAATGCAATGCTCGCTTGTCATGACGCGCGGGCGGCCAAAGACGGTGATGCCCAGAGTCGCGGGCGCGGCGGCGCCGAGCGAGACAATCTCGTCGAGCGTGATCTCGGGCGAGAGCCAAAATGCACCGGCTCCGCGCTCGGCAAGCGCCTCCATGCAGGGCGTGTTGTGCACCGGCAGGCAAGAGCGAATCTCGGCCGTGGCGCCAACCTGGGCGGCCAGGGCAAGCTCAGAGATGTTGCCAATAGCGACCGTAGCGCCGGCAACAACCCACGGGTCGACGCGTACGTGGTCGACGGCGCGGCAGACCTCGTCGAGTACGGGCACGATACCCTGGTCAAATGCATCGGCAGGGGAGAGTCCGACAGCCTCGAGCGCATCGGTGGTCATATAGATGCGCGTTACACCCTCGGCGCGAGCGGCCTCGGCGGCCTCGAGCGAGGTGGCGGTGGCGCAGATTTGCGGCTCATCGCGGTAGTGCTCGGGCGCGGGGCGGGAATCACTGGTTACAATCGCCGGCAGCTCGAGCGTTTTCGCGCGCTCCTCGTACGGCGCCAGAATGGCCTCCTCCAATGCTTTACAGGCGGCGGCGCGCACCTTGTGCACGGCGGAGAAGCCCATACCGCAGCCGGCGTCGAGCGAAACGTCAAAGCTCGCGGCCTCAAAGGGAGAGGAGCCCATGCGCCCGACGTGCTCAACCAGATCGGATGCCTCGACGGCACGGGTCTTGGCGGCCTCGACGGTGAAGCCCGTGGCGGTGGCGGTGAGCGCGGGGTTGTCACAGCAGGTGAGTGCGACAGTAAATGGCTCGCCTAGGCGCGCCACGACGGACACGTCAACAGCTCGGCGGCGCAGCACATCGCGCTTGAGCGCGGCGCCGGCGGCGTCGATGGCACGCTGACTGTGAATCACGCGGACGCGGCACCCCTCGGGCATGCTGCGGGGCACGCGGCATTCGATGATGTCGCCCGCGGCGGCATCATCGGCGGCAATGGTGGTCAGGAACTGGTCAAATTCGTCATCGTGGCGAAGCTCCAGCAGGTCGCCCTTGCCCACGGGCTCAAACAGCTCAATGCGGGCGATGGCGGCGCGGCGACGGCGATCGTCGGACTTGAGCCCGCGCACATCGCGGTTGGCCAGACGGCTGCCCAGCACCGTGCCCACAATCTGGCCGCGGTTGTTGGAGCGCTCGTAGCTCATCATCTCGTCGCCCGAGGTGCCATTCTGGTAGGCGTGCGTGAAGTCGCGATTAAAGCAGCGCTTGAGCTGGCGCTGGCGGGCTGCATCCTCATCCTTGGAGGTCGAAACATCGGCCAGCATATCGTCAATCTGGTGACGGTACACATCGACGATGGAGTACACGTAATCGGGAGCCTTCATGCGGCCCTCGAGCTTGAGCGATGCGGCGCCGGCGTCATACAGACGACGAACAAGCTGCGACGTGTTGGTGTCGCGCGGGCACAGCGCGCGCTCGCGACCGGCAGGGGAGAGCGAGCGGCCGCTCTCGTCGATCAGCTCGTAAGGCAGGCGACAGGGCTGAGCGCACATGCCGCGGTTGGCCGAGCGGCCCGCCATGGCAAAGCTCGAAAGCAGGCACAGGCCCGAGTAGCAAAAGCAGATGGCACCGTGGCTAAAGACCTCGAGGTCCACATCGGGCGCGGCGTCGTGGATGGCGGCGATCTCGTCGATGGAGAGCTCGCGCGAGAGAGTCACGCGGTCGGCGCCCTGCTCGCGGCACCAAAGGGTTCCGCGGTCGTCGTGGATGTTTGCTTGGGTTGAGATATGCGTCTCGATGCCGGGCATCGTGCGCTTGACCTCAAAGAACAGACCCCAGTCCTGGATGATGAAGGCATCGGCGCCCAGCGTGGAGCAGCGGTGGATGAGTTGCAGCGCATCGCCCATCTCGGACTGCTTGATGACGATGTTGACCGTGACGTAGACGCGCGACCCGGCTAGATGCGCGGCGCGGCAGGCTTGCTCAAAGGCCTCGTCTGTAAAGTTGGTGGCCTTGCGGCGGGCGTTGAAGCCGCCCATGCCGCAGTAGATGGCGTCTGCCCCGGCGGCGAGTGCGGCGGCAAAGGGCTCGGGCCCATATCCTGCCTTTCAAAATGCTCAGATAATTAAAAGTATAGTGGCGCCGTTGCGGCAGGCGATGCCCGTGCTCCAAGCGGGATAAAGTCTTCAGCAGCTTGGACTGGCTGCTCCACATGAGAACCGTTCAGCGGTTCGGGGAAACCGTTGGGCGATAAAATATTCTCGCAAGCTGATAATATTCTTGCATCAAACAGAAATCTTGAGTACTATCCCAATCAAGCGCGGTGTTCAGACCGAACTGTGCCTCCCGGTGTGAACACCGCGCTCACGCTCTCTCAATTGATCGTAAGGAGAAAAACATGAGCAAGACCGTCGTGTCTTCCGATAACGCACCCGCAGCCATCGGCCCGTATTCCCCCGGTATCCAGGCCGGCAACATGGTGTTCCTGTCCGGCCAGCTGGGCATCGATCCCGCGACCGGCAAGATGCCCGAGGGCGTCGAGGCCCAGGCCAAGCAGTCCCTCGCCAACGTCGAGGCCCTGTTGACCGCTGCCGGCGCTACCTTTGCCGATGTCGTCAAGACCACGGTCTACCTGGCCGACATCGCCGACTTCGCCGCCGTGAACGAGATCTACGCCTCCAAGTTTGAGGCCCCGTTCCCCGCGCGCAGAGCCTTCCAGGTTGCCGCCCTTCCGGCTGGCGGTCTGGTCGAGATCGAGGTCGTTGCCGCTCTCTAAGGCGTTGGCCACAACTAAACATGACATGCAAAAAGACCCTGCAGCGCGTGCGAGCTGCAGGGTCTTTTATCAAGTGACGGATCGCTTGTGGAGCCGCACTCCATTTTGCTCGTTAGCCTTCCTTGCGGACTTTTTGCAGGTAGCGGTAGACGCTGGGCTCAGAGATGCCCAGCGCGGCGGCGGCGCAGGCCACGGCGCCCTTGAGCATGAACACCCCGTTACCGTTGAGGTGGCGAATGACGTCCACGCGGTCGCTCTGACCAAGCGACGCTACATCCAGCCCGCGCGCGCTCAGCAACTCGGCAATGCTGCGGTCGATGAGCTCCTGTGTAGACTCCGAAAGGCTTTCGACCTCGATAGGGGCGGGCTCTGTGCGCGTCGGCGCCGCGTCGAAGCACGCCATGAGCTGCTGCGCCATGGCGTTGATGGAGCGCACGGTCGAGAGGTCGGTGTTGACGCAGAGCATACCGACGATCTCATCATTCTCGCGGATAAAGTACGTCGCTGACTCCAACGTCTTGCCGCCGGCACCGCGCCCCTCGTAGCCCGTAATAAACGGCAGGTCGCGATACTTGGCGTCGTGCATGATCTTGAGTGCCAGATCGGTGGCGGGACCGCCGACCTTGCGGCCGCTCACGATGCCGTTGCGAATATCGACGATGGCGTGGTCGGGATCCGAGAAATCGTGCAGCACGATTTCGCTGTTTTTGCCGAGTATCTGCTCCAGAAAATCGACCATCGGCAAAAAGCGACGTACGGTCTCGTTCACGGGCAACTCCTTTGGGTGAAATCGGAAATGTTCATAACAATTTTTTCTCATGGTAACACGCTGCCCATCATCTCGTATATCCGCAGGTACATTGCGTAATGCAGACGAACGGTAGGAATTTAGCGGTAAACGGTTGACCAAAAGAAAAGTTAGATGGTATTTTGACCAGACACTTTCCTGACCTGCGGAAATGCGTTATTTCAGCTGAAGAATAGTCTGATAACAAAAAATTATTATTGAGAATGAGAATCATCTTTAATACGATATGCAATGAAGGCACAACCTCAACCCCGCACTGCGTCACAATAGAGCGTTAGATGCGAAAACAACTACTTCGAGGATTGGTGGTCAAATGACCCAGGAGACGGTTACGAACGGCACTGAAGCCCTGTTCACTCGCGAAGGCATGCCTCCCGTTAAGGAAATGATCCCGTGTGCCCTTCAGCACGTACTGGCATCGTTTGCCGGCATCATTACCCCGGCGGTCATCATGGCCGGCGTCTACGGCTTTAATAGCCAGCAGAGCACCGACATCATCCAGGTCGCGCTCATTCTTTCGGCGATCGATACGGCCCTTCAGGCCTTCGCTCCCTTCCGTCGTATCGGCGGCGGCCTGCCCATCGGGGAGATTGTCGGGGGTGCCGTCGGGGTCCTCTTTGGTCTGGCCTCCAGCAAGATCAAGTGGCTGTTCCCGCCCGTCGTGACCGGTACGGTCATCTTCTCCATTGGCGTCTCTCTCTATCCCACGGCCGTCAAGTACATGGCCGGCGGTATGGGTACGCCGCTGTGGGGCACCCCGCAGGCGTGGTGCGTCGCTCTTATCACCTTCGCCGTGGTCTTTGCGCTCGCCAACTTTGGCAAGGGCACGCTCAAGCTGGGATCCGTGTTCTTTGGCATGATCGTTGGTATGATCGTCTCCATTCCCTTCGGCATGATCGACTTCTCCAGCGTCGCCACCGCCCAGGTCTTCGCCCTTCCCAAGCTCATGCCCTATGCGCTCGAGTTTGATCCCGAGGTCTGCATTACCCTCGCCGTCGTGTTCCCCATGGTTGCCATCCAGGTTATCGGCGACGTCTCTGCCGCCTGCCTGGGCTCCATCGACCGTATGCCCACCGAGCGCGAGCTCTCCGGCGCTATCGTGTCCCAGGGCCTCACCTCTATGGTCGGCGGTCTGCTGGGCGGTCTTCCCACCAGCGCCCTTGGCCAGAACGTGGGCATCATCTGCTCCAACAAGGTCGTCAACAAGTGGGTCTTTGTGATCATCGCGGCCGTCTTTGCCATCGCCGGCCTGTTCCCGCAGCTCTCTGCCGTCCTTTCCGCTATCCCGCAGCCCGTCATCGGCGGCGCGACCGTCGGCGTCTTTGGCACCATCACCATGAACGGCGTGCGCATGTTCACCCGCGAGGGCCTCACGCAGCGCACTACCACCATCGTCGGTACCTCCGTCGTCTTTGGCCTGGGTATCTGGATGGCCAGCGGTTGCCTTGCCGGCGAGGGTATGCCCACCTGGGTGCCCACCGTCATCGGCTCCAATGCCGTAACCCCCACCGCCATCATGGCCATTGTCCTTAACCTGATTCTTCCGCAGACGCCGGTCGTGGCTCAGCACATCGATGCTGCCAAGGACGCTGCCGTGGATCTGGTCTTGCCCGAGAGCAAGAAGTAACCAATTCGGTGCTATTCGTCGGCGGGCGCATCGCCTCGTCCGCCGACGTCATGCGGCGCCAAGCCGCACTTCAAAGGGTTTGTCCCTTTGGTGAAGCGTTGACGGGAGAGGGCCCGTTTCCGGTGTAGGCCGGCGCTTCGCACTCCGCCATGTCAGAGGTGTCAAACCCCGCCCCTGATGTTGAAGGGAGCATTTATGCTTCTGGTCGCTAACGGTTCCGTCTTTACCCGCAATGCTCAGGCCCCGTTCATTCCAAACGGTGCGGTCGCCATTGACGGAGATACGATCGTCGAAGTAGGTCCCGAGTGCGAGCTCAAGGCCAAGTACCCGGATGCCGAGTACGTCGATGCCCAGGGCAACCTCATCATGCCCGGACTCATCAACTGCCACACCCACATCTACTCGGGTCTGGCCCGCGGCCTTGCCATTAAGGGCGGCAACCCCACCAACTTCCTGGAGAATCTTGAGCAGCAGTGGTGGAAGATCGACGACAATCTGACGCTCGACGGCACCAAGGCAAGCGCCTATGCCACGATTCTGGACTCCATTCGCGATGGTGTCACCACGATCTTCGACCACCACGCGAGCTTCTGCGAGATCCCGGGAAGCCTCTTTACCATTAAGGATGCAGCTCAGGAGCTGGGCATGCGTTCGTGCCTGTGCTACGAGGTCTCCGATCGCCGCGGCCAGGAAAAATGCAACCAGGCCATTGCCGAGAACGCCGAATTTGCCCAGTGGGCCGCCAAGGAGCGTCGCGATAACGACAACCATATGATCGCCGCCATGTTTGGCGGACATGCCACCTTTACGCTTTCGGACGAGACCATGGATAAGATGGCCGAGGCCAACAACGGCCTGACCGGCTTCCACATCCATGTGTGCGAGGGCATGAACGACGTGTGGGATTCCCGCCTCAACCGCGGCGGCATCAGCCCCGTCGAGCGCCTGCTGCAGCACAACCTGCTGGGTCCCGACACCATGCTGGGCCACTGCATCCACGTGACGCCTGCCGAGATGGATATCGTCAAGGAGTCCGGTACCTGGCTCGTCAACAACCCCGAATCCAATATGGGCAACGCCGTGGGCTGCGCCCCCGTGCTCGAGTTCTTCCGCCGCGGTATTCCCGTGTGCATGGGCACCGATGCCTACACCCACGATATGCTCGAGAGCCTTAAGGTCTTCCTGATCATTCAGCGCCACAACGCCGCCATGCCCAACGTGGGCTGGTGCGAGGCCATGACCATGCTGTTCGAGAACAACGCCAAGATGGCGAGCAAGTACTTCGATCGCAAGCTCGGCGTGCTCGAGGCCGGCGCTGCCGCCGACGTCATCGTCATGGACTACAAGCCCTTTACGCCGCTGAGCGAGGAGAACATCGACGGCCACATGCTCTTTGGCATGATGGGTAAAAACTGCCGCACCACCATCATCAACGGCCGCGTCCTGTACAAGGATCGCGAGTTCGTTGGCATTGATGAGGACAAGATCAACGCGTGGACCATGGCTGAGTCCAAGAAGCTCTGGAGCACGCTCAACGATCGCACCTACTAATTCACAAGTAGATTCACGCGCGTCGGATGTTTCGCCGCATCCGGCGCGCGTATAGGCGACCTCCGCGGGGTCGCCGGCGCTGTGCTAGCGCTACACCGTATTTGCGCCCGCCGCGCGGTCTCGCCGGGCGTTACAGAGAGGAGCTCACTATGAGCGACATCATGAGGCCGATCCCGTTTTCGCAGCTGATGAACTGGATCATCGAGGAGCACAAGACCCAGGGCGCCGTCTTTGGCGTGCGCAAGATGGTCGCGACCAACCAGGAGGGCGCGCTTCCCATTTTTGACGAGCGCATCGAGACTCCGTTTGGCCCGGCCGCCGGTCCCAATACGCAGCTGGCCCAGAACATCGTGGCATCCTACGTGGCCGGCTCCCGCTTCTTTGAGCTCAAGACCGTTCAGGTTATGGATGGCGAGGAGCTCTCCAAGTGTGTGAACAAACCCTGCATTGTGGCGCAGGACGAGTGCTACAACTGCG
The DNA here is from genome assembly GCA_001915225.1 of Collinsella sp. 60_9. Lineage (GTDB taxonomy): Bacteria > Actinomycetota > Coriobacteriia > Coriobacteriales > Coriobacteriaceae > Collinsella. The sequence continues at coordinate 14,874 of MNQC01000116.1, read as the reverse complement.
AGTGGTCGACCGAGCTCGAGGTTCCGCAGGCCTTTGCCGAGTACGTGAAGGCATGGTTCGCCTGCCACCTGATTGCCCGCGAGTACGGTCTGGGCAGCCCGGACGGCTTTGTCTTCAACATGTCCGTGGGTTATGACCTGGAAGGCATCAAGAGCCCCAAGGTCGACGCCTACATCGAGGGCATGAAAGACGCCAGCGGCTCCGAGGTTTGGAACGAGTGCCGTACGTGGGCGCTCGCTAACCTGGACAAGTTTGAGCATGTCGACGCCGCATTTGTCGAATCCATCCCGGCGCGCGTGTCCAACTCCATCACGGAGTCCACCCTGCACGGCTGCCCGCCGGCCGAGATCGAGCGCATCGCGACCTATCTGATCACCGAGAAGGGCCTCAATACCTACATCAAGTGCAACCCCACGCTGCTGGGCTATGAGTTTGCACGTCAGCGCCTCAACGAGCTGGGCTTTGACTACATCGTCTTCGACGATACGCACTTCCGCGAGGACCTGCAGTGGGCCGATGCCGTGCCCATGTTCGAGCGCCTGATTGCCCTGTGCGCCGAGCGCGGCCTGGAGTTTGGCGTCAAGCTGACCAACACCTTCCCCGTCGACGTGACGAGGAACGAGCTGCCTTCCACCGAGATGTACATGTCCGGCCGTTCGCTGTTCTCGCTGACCATCGAGGCCGCCCGTCGCATTACCGAGCAGTTCGATGGCAAGCTGCGCATCAGCTACTCCGGCGGCGCCACAGTCTACAACATTCGCGCCTTGTATGACGCCGGCATTTGGCCCGTTGCCCTGGCGACCGACGTGCTCAAGCCCGGTGGCTACGAGCGCTTTAGCCAGATGGCCGGCGAGTTTACCGACCTGGATGGCAAGCCGTTCGCGGGCGTCTCTCTCGAGGCCGTGACTGCGATCCAGGCCGACTCGCTCACCAACCCGCTCTACAAGAAGCCGCTGCGTCCGCTGCCCGACCGCAAGGTTGCCGGCAAGAGTCCGCTTTCCGACTGCTTTACCACGCCGTGCCGCACGAGCTGCCCAATCCAGCAGGACATTCCTGCCTACCTGGCGGCTGTTGACGAGGGCCGCTACGAGGACGCGCTCAACATTATCATCGAGCGCAACGCCCTGCCGTTCATTACCGGCACCATCTGCCCGCATCCCTGCGGCCGTGCCTGCGAGCGTGCATTTTACGAGCCCGAGGGCGCCCAGATTCGCGCCAGCAAGCTCAAGGCCGCCCGCGAGGCCATGACCGCCGTGCTGCCCAAGCTGCGCGCCCAGGCCATCGCCAACGACGGCGAGCGCAACGTTGCCGTTATCGGCGGCGGCCCGGCCGGCCTGGCGACGGCATTCTTCCTGACGCGCGCCGGCGTGCCCGTCACCATCTTCGAGGCCCGCGACTCGCTCGGCGGCGTGGTCCGTCACGTGATCCCCGAGTTCCGTATCGCCAGCGACGATATCTCCCACGATGCCGAGCTCTGCCTGGCCTTTGGCGCCAAGGTGCAGCTCAACGCCCGCGTGGAGTCCATCGACGAGCTCAAGGCCCAGGGCTTTACTGACGTGGTCGTGGCTACCGGTGCCTGGATGCCCGGCTCTGCAGGTTTGCGCGAGGGCGCCGAGCTCGACGTGCTTGAGTTCCTCGAGGCCGCCAAGAAGGGCGAGAAGCTCGAGCTGGGCGAGGACGTCGTGGTCATTGGCGCCGGCAACACCGCCATGGACGCGGCTCGCGTGGCCAAGCGCCTGGCTGGCGTGAAGAACGTGCGCCTGGTGTATCGTCGCACCAAGAAGCAGATGCCCGCCGACGAGGAAGAGCTCGATCTTGCTCTTGCCGACGGCGTTGAGTTCTGCGAGCTGCTGGCGCCCAAGGCACTCAACGGCGCCGTGCTGACCTGCGACGTCATGGAGCTCGGCGAGCCGGATGCAAGCGGCCGTCGCAGCCCTGTTGCCACGGGCGAGACCGTCGAGCTTTCCGCCACCACGGTGATCTGCGCCGTGGGCGAGGGCATCGATGCCAGCCTGTACGACGCCGCGGGCGTCGAGCACGACCGTCGCGGCCGCCTCGCCGCCACCTCCACCGGCGTCGAGGGCGTCTGGGCTGCAGGTGACTGCCGTCGCGGTCCGGCCACCGTGGTCGAGGCTATCGCCGATGCCGCCGAGGTCGCCCGTGCCATTGCCGGTGTCGACTTTAACAAGTACGCCGACCAGAATGCTCAGGCCGGCCGCGAGGACACCTGCTACGAGCGCAAGGGGTCGCTGTGCCGCGACAAGCGCAACTGCACCAAGACTCGCTGCCTGGGCTGCGGCTCGGTGTGCGAGGTCTGCTGCGACGTGTGCCCCAACCGCGCCAACGTGGCAATTAAAGTGCCGGGCCTGGCCAAGCATCAGGTCGTCCATGTCGACGGCATGTGCAACGAGTGCGGCAACTGCGCCGTGTTCTGCCCCTACCAGGAGGGTCGTCCCTACAAGGACAAGCTCACCCTGTTCTGGAGCGAGGAGGACATGGAGAACTCCGAGAACGAGGGCTTCCTGGCCGTGGACGAGGACCACTTTAAGGTTCGCGTCGCCGGCACGGTCCGCACCGTCTCGGTCGATGCCGTCAACACCGGTCTTCCCGAGGCCGTCCGCCTGACCATCAGGGCTGTGCGCGACAACTATTCGTACCTTCTTAAGAAATAGGCGAGTCTCTTATGGCCAAATCCATTCAACATAACGTGGCCTACGTTGCCTGCGGAAGCGGTTGCGCCTCCGCAGGCGGCGACGCCCACTGCAGCGAAGGCTGCATTGGCTGTGGCGCCTGCGTCACGGCCTGCCCCCACGGCGCCATTGCGCTGGTCGATGGCATCGCCCGCGTGGACCGCTCAAAGTGCACGGGCTGTGGCCTGTGCGGCATGGCGTGCCCGCAGCGCGTGATTGCCTTCGTTCCCGGCTACCAGAACATCCTAGTGCGCTGCAACAACACCGATAAGGGCGCCATTGCTCGCAAGATCTGCGACACGAGCTGCATCGGTTGCGGCATGTGCGCTAAAAAGTGCCCTGCCGGCGCTATCCGCATCGAGGACAACTGCGCCCATATCGACGGCGCGGACTGCCTGTCGTGCGGCATGTGCGCCGTCGTCTGCCCGCATGGCGCCATCCACGACCGCACCGGCATCGCCGCCGGCGTGTAGAAGGGAATCACCATGGCACAGGAATTCACTTTTACCGTTAACGGCGTGGAGCGCACGACGACGCAGAACAAGCCGTTGCTGCGCTACCTACGCGACGACCTGCACATTCACTCCGCCAAGGACGGCTGCTCCGAGGGCGCGTGCGGTACCTGCACCATCCACGTGGACGGTGCGGCCGTCAAGGCGTGCGTACTGACCACCGCGCTTGCCGCCGGCCGCAACATCGTGACCGTCGAGGGCCTGCCCCAGGACGTGCGCGAGGCCTTTGTGTACGCCTTTGGCGCCGTGGGCGCCGTGCAGTGCGGCTTTTGCATCCCCGGCATGGTCATGGCGGGCGCAGCGCTCATCGCCGAGGACCCCGAGCCCACCGAGGAACAGATCAAGTACGCCATTCGCGGTAACGTCTGCCGCTGCACCGGCTACAAAAAGATTATCGAGGGCATCTCGCTGGCCGCTGCGGTGCTCCGCGGCGAAAAGCAGATCGACGAGGACCTGGAGCGCGGCGATGACTACGGCGTGGGCAAGCGCGCCTTCCGTGTCGACGTGCGCAAGAAGGTGCTCGGTGAGGGCAAGTATCCCGACGACATCGACGAGCTCGATCAGCCGGGCCTGACCTACGCCAGCGCCGTGCGCTCCAAGTATCCGCGCGCCCGCGTGCTCTCCATCGACACCTCCAAGGCCGAGGCCCTGCCCGGTGTGGTGGGCATCCTGCGCGCCGAGGACGTGCCGGTCAACCAGGTCGGCCACCTTATCCAGGACTGGGACGTCATGATCGCTCAGGGCGATATCACCCGTTGCGTGGGCGATGCCATCGTGCTGGTGGTCGCCGAGGACGAGGCGACGCTCGAGAAGGCCAAGAAGCTCGTAAAGATTGACTACGAGCCGCTGGAGCCCGTGCGCAACATTGTCGAGGCCAGGGCCGCCGACGCCCCGCGTCTGCACGACAGCTTCTTTGCCTTTGGCAACACGGTGGAGCTCAAGGACAACGTGTGCCAGAGCCGTCATGTGACGCGCGGCGACGCCGCCAAGGCGCTGGCCGAAAGCGCATTCACCGTGACGCAGCGCTTTACCACGCCCTTTACCGAGCATGCCTTCTTGGAGCCCGAGTGCGCCGTCGCCTTCCCGTACAAGAACGGCGTCAAGGTGCAGTCGACCGACCAGGGTGCCTACGATACGCGCAAAGAGTGCGCCCACATGTTTGGCTGGGACAACGAGCCCGAGCGTGTGGTTGTAGAGACCATGCTCGTGGGTGGCGGCTTTGGCGGCAAGGAGGACGTGTCCATTCAGCATCTGGCCGCGCTCGCCGCCTATAAGTTCCAGCGTCCTGTGAAGTGCAAGCTCACGCGTGCCGAGTCACTCGCGTTCCATCCCAAGCGCCATGCCATGGACGGTACCTTTACACTGGGTTGCGACGCCGAGGGCAACTTTACCGGTCTGGATTGCGAGATCAACTTTGATACCGGCGCCTACGCGTCGCTGTGCGGCCCGGTGCTCGAGCGCGCCTGCACGCATGCCGTCGGCCCCTACAAGTACCAGAACACCGACATTCGCGGTTTTGGCTACTACACCAACAACCCGCCCGCCGGCGCGTACCGCGGCTTTGGCGTTTGCCAGTCCGAGTTTGCGCTCGAGAGTCTGATCGACTTGCTGGCAGAGAAGGTCGGCCTGGATCCGTGGGAGATCCGCTACCGTAACGCCATCGAGCCGGGCGAGGTTTTGCCCAACGGCCAGATTGCCGACTGCTCCACGGCGCTTAAGGAGACACTGCTCGAGGTCAAGGATGCCTACTACGCGCATCCCGGCCACGCCGGCATTGCCTGCGCTATGAAGAACGCTGGCGTGGGCGTTGGCCTGCCCGACGCCGGCCGCTGCAAGATTCGCGTCGAGAACGGCGTGGCCGTGGTCTATGCCGCCACGTCCGACATCGGCCAGGGCTGCAACACCGTCTTTTTGCAGGACGTTGCCGAGGCCTGCGGTCTGCCGCTTCGCTGCATTGCCAACGGCGAGTGCTCCACCGAGAACGCTCCCGACTCCGGCACCACGTCTGGCTCGCGTCAGACGGTCGTGACCGGCGTGCCGCCTTCCTGCTGCGCGATGCCATGCTTGACATCGAGGCCGGCAAGTCTGCGCCCGCCGCTCCCGTGAATGCACATGGCGACGGCGTCAAGATCGAGTACGACGACGGTCGCGCCTATCAGCTGCACACGCAGGAGCTCGTCGCTGGTCAGGGTATGCATCCTCAGGATCCCGCGGCCGCCATCAAGGCACTCGCGGCTTTGCCACGCATGTGGTCATTCTGGATGATGACGGCCGCGTGAGCGAGGTCTATGCCGCGCACGATTCCGGCAAGGTGGTCAACCCCATCTCCATCCAGGGTCAGATTGAAGGCGGCGTGCTCATGGGTATGGGCTATGCGCTTACCGAGGACTGGCCGCTCAAGGACTGCGTGCCCCAGGCAAGGTACGGTACGCTCGGGCTGTTCCGTGCGCCCGAGATTCCGGATATCCACGCTATCTACGTGGAGAAGGACGAGCTGTTGCCCGTGGCATACGGCGGCAAGGGCATCGGCGAGATCGCAACGATCCCCACGGCGCCCGCCGTGCAGAACGCCTACCGCGCGTTTGACGGCAAGCTGCGTCCGGATCTTCCCATGGTGGATACGCCCTACAGCCGCGTTCGCAACCGCGGGTAGGGTAGGGCGCGGACAGTCATTACTGACGAGCTGATCGCGCTCAGCATCAACTACATACGCTGCGCCTTTGGCCCCGGCTCCATCGCGAGCCGGGGCCTTTTGTTTGGAGCGCCTCCGCATGCGGAAACTGTGTCCCGGAATCCAGCTTCGGAACGGGATGAACTTTCCCAACGGGGCCGCATGCGGAAACTGCGTCCCGGAATCGTGCCTCAGAATGGGATGTGTTTTCCGCTGGCCGGCCGTTGGGAAAACGCGGCCCAGATAGGGGGGATGCGATCCGGCGATGCACGGCCTAGCAGCTCCTACAGCTCCACGTCGTTGAGCCACGTCGGCAGCGCGGTCTGCCGGATGCCTGCCGTCTGCAGCTTTTTGGCGAGCATTCCTGCCGAGCGGACCTCGTTCATGGTAAAGCGCAGCAGAGGGTGGCCGTAGAGCGATAGGTGCGCCTCGCGCTGTCGTTCGGCAACGAGCGCCTCGGCGGTGGTGCGTCCGGCCAGCATGGTCTGGTCGGTATATTTGATGAGCCCGTCGAGCTCGCCCAGCGTGAGTTCCCGCGCCTGGCGCTCCCAGGCAAAGTCCGTTCGTATGGGCTTGGCCGAATCGAAGGGGTCCGTCAGCTCGTATTGAAGCCAGTCGGGCGCAAAGCCCGTCTCGATCATGATGGCTCGGGCGACCGATTCCCCGCCGCTCTCGGCGCGGGCGTCGGCATATCGAAGCGTTGTGAGGGCGGTGCGAATCGCGCGACCATTGCGGGCAGTCGCTCGTTGCTCAACGGCCTCCATCAGCTGTTCCGACGCAAGGCCGAGCTTTGAGATCGCCGAATCGGCAATGGGCATGCCGTCGGCAAAACCAGTTTGCAGCAGGCAATCTGTGGCCGTTTGGATGGGCGGCGTTACCGATATGCCGGCTCTGCGTATTGCTCCGGCCGGCTCAATCTGGTGTCGCTGAATATGTGCGCCCGGACGAGCCGACGGCTTTGTCGAGCTGCAAACATGCACGACGTTCAGGTGTCGCCACGAGACCTCGAGCCCCAGCAGGCAAGCTGCCGAAAACGAGCAGAACGTCCAATCGGGATGGATGATCGCAAGGGCGCGGAGGATCTCGCAATGGCGTTGCGCTCGGTTGAGTTCATCCCAGTGCGTTTTTCGCGCAAACAACCCCGGCATGGGCGAGACAACCGTGCCGCCGGTGCGCCGAAGGAGCGCTTTTCGGATCGCCGTGCTCGGGGGAATCAGACAGCGCCCCTCTTGTTCGGCTTGAGTGAGCAGTTGGTCGATGAGCTGGTCGTTGCAATGGGTCATGAGCTACCGCCTCCTTTTGGGTAGCAAAAACGTATCAGCTGGAACTTGCCGCTCAGCTGACCAAAAGCTGACCAAAATCTAACCATGCAGGTAGATGACCTGCTTTTGGCGACATATTTCTTGTTTGAATCGGTGAGCGGTAATCGGCGACCGTGAACGGTAGCTGGATATGAAGTCTTGGTAAGTTTCGGGACGTGTACTTTTTGAAAAAGAGCATTCTATCTGCTGTTTTGTGTTTCTGGATCGCATATTTGAAGGCATGTGATAAGGGCGGCGGACTGTCGCCTTGTACCTGAGGAAACCGTGACCCGGAATTGCCGCTCGGAACGGGACAAGCTTTCCGGAACAGCCCTCAACCGGAAACTGCGTCCCGGATTCGACGCTCAGAATGGGATTCGCTTTCCGGTAGAAGTTTCAGCGGAAAGTGCATCCCAGAATTCAGGCTCAGAACGGGACACGCTTTCCGGATGGCATGTTTGGCGGAAACTACGGCCCAGTTTTTGGCTCCAGAACGGGATACATTTTCCGGAACGGTCCACGTGCGGTGGTGTACCGACCCTTTTGCGTGCGCCGCTTGTCGAATTACGTTATAGCTAGCTATATTATAGGAAGGTATAATATAGCTAGCTATAACGTAAAGGAAGGATGGCCCTATGTTTATCGGAAGAACGGCGGAAATGTCCGAGCTCAATCGACTGTATGGCACGGGCTCCTTTGAGATGCCTGTGATTTACGGCCGCCGTCGCGTGGGCAAAACGCGTCTTATCACAGAGTTTATCCAAGGCAAGAAGGCTATTTACTTTCAAGCTCGTCGTACCAATGCAGAGGCAAACCTGCATGGCTTTAGCCAGGCGATACTTGCGGGCTCCGTTGGTGTTGCTGGCGTGTCGTTTCGTAGTTTTGACGAGGCGTTCGATGCATTGGCTACCATGGCTCGTACGGAACGTTTGATTGTCGTGATTGACGAGTATCCTTATCTCGCCCAATCGAATCCCGAGATCAGCTCGTTGCTGCAAGACAAGATCGATCACTTGTACAAAGAGGCCAAGCTTATGCTTATCCTGTGCGGGTCGTCGCTTTCGTTTATGGAAGAGCAGGTGTTGGGCTACGAGAGTCCGCTATACGGTAGGCGTACGGCCCAGTTTAAGATCATGCCGCTCGATTTTATGACGACCCTCGGCCTGTGGCAGAGCATGGGTCGCGAAGACGCTGCAGTTTGCTATGGCATGACGGGTGGCATTCCTGCATATATCGAGAAAGTCGATCCTGCCACACCGCTCAAGGACAACATCAAACGTCTTTTTCTTACTCCTACGGGCTATCTCTTTGAGGAGCCGAGTAACCTGCTATTGCAGGAGTGCCGCAATCCTGAGCAATATGATGCGATCGTGCAAGCAATTGCTCAGGGGCGCTCGAAGATCTCGGAGATTGCGAGCTCTACGGGAATCCCTGCGAGCAACGTAAAGAGCTATGTGGATAAGCTGGCGTCGCTTGGGATTGTCGAGCGCGAGCTGCCCCTAAACGAGACGAGCAATAAGCGAGCCGTGTATCTGCTGAGCGATCAGATGTTTAGGTTCTGGTACAAGTTTGTTCCGCAGAACATCGGGCTGATTCAAAACGATATGGCCGAGATGGTGTATGAGCGCATTGAGCCGCACGTATCGGATTACATGGGTACGGTCTTTGAGCTTATATGCAGACAATACGTGTACGAACTCGCGCGGGCGGGCCAGCTTGATGTGGTTCCGGCAAGCGTTGGGCGCTGGTGGGGGACGGATAATCGCACGCATACGCAGGAAGAAATCGACTTGATTGTTGACGATGGCGAGGGCACTGCGCTGTTTGCGGAATGCAAATGGCGCAATGAACCGGTGGGCGAAGACGTGCTGCAAAAGCTCGTGCATCGAAGCGAGCTCTTTAGGCGGCAGCACAAAAGCTATGCGATCTTCTCGAAGCGAGGCTTTACGCAAGGATGTCAGGAAGCTGCGGCGAGCAGGGGAGATGCCAAGCTGATTTCGTTTGCCGAGATGTGCGAGCGGAGATAACCAAGCACGCTCTGATGTGATGCTCGGAATGGGTCGCGCTAAGGATGCCAAGCGTAAAACCTTCAATGAAAATGGCGTAAAAACTACATCTGTCATGGCGTAAAAACTACATTGAAAGTAGCGTAAAATCAGCATTGAGAATGGCGTAATTTCGCATATCGCGTGATAGAGAGGGACGGCCGTCTATGGATGCACCAAAGAGATTGACCCAAAAGGGATATAGGCCCCGGCTCATAGAGGAGCGCCTCGACACCCTTATGCGGGCGTTTGGCTGTGTGGAGATCAACGGCCCCAAATGGTGCGGCAAGACCTGGACGGCGCTCTCTCGCTCGGCGAGCGTCTCCAGGCTCGATGAGCCTGCGCAGCGTGCGGCGGCAGAGGTCGACCCAAGCCTGGCGCTCATCGGCGATGCGCCACACCTGGTCGATGAATGGCAGGAGGTGCCCGAGGTTTGGGATGCCGCCCGGCGTTTCGTGGACGCGAGCGGCAACGAACGGGGGACACTTTTGCTCACGGGCTCGACCGCGCTCAAAAGCGAGGAGCGCAGCCATGTTCGTCATTCCGGCACGGGTAGGATCGCCCGTCTGTCAATGCGCCCCATGGCCCTGTGTGAGTCGGGCGACGGCGAGCCGCTCGTGTCACTGGCAAGCCTCTTTAAGGGCGAGGATTTTGCCCCTCAGCGTCGCGAGAGCACGGTGGATGACGTCGCCCGCTGGTGCTGCAGGGGCGGTTGGCCTGCAAATCTTGGGCTTTCGGAAGATCTTGCGCGAGAGACGGCAAGCCAGTACGTGCACTCGGTGCTCGACGTCAACGTGCTGGACGAGGGCATGTCGCCCGAGCTTGCACACGGCCTTTTGCGAGCTCTTGCCATGAACGAGAGCCAGGCTGTCACGTACAAGACGCTCGTAAAGGACGCCTCGTACGGTGAGGCGGGCCCCGACGAGAGGACCATCGCTGCGTACTTGGACCTCTTCAACAGGCTCAAGCTGACCGAGGACCTGTGCGGATGGGAGCCGCCCATGCGCTCGAAGGCCCGCGTTCGCGTGCGCCCCAAGCGCTACTTCTGTGACCCGTCACTTGCGGCGGCGTTGCTGGGGGCTACCCCTGAGCGGCTGCTTGGCGATATGCAAACGCTGGGGATGCTCTTTGAGAATCTCGTCCTGCGCGACGTGCGCGTGTTCCTTTCCACCTACGGCGGTGTCGACAACAGTGTCCATTATTTCCGAGATGAGAAGGGCCTTGAGGTCGATCTGATCGTTGAGCACGACGGGCGCTGGGGAGCCATCGAGGTCAAGCTGAGTGATGCGAAAGCAGACGATGGAGCGAGAAATCTCAAGGCGCTGGAGAGGAAAGTGCTCTCCAATCCTGCCGCCCAGAATGCCGCGCCGGCGTTTTTGGCGGTCGTGGTTGGAAAGGGGAGCATTGCCTACACACGCGACGACGGCGTGGCGGTGATTCCCATGGCGGCACTTGGGGCGTAGTGGTTTTGCGGGCGTGCCGTGCTTCCTTTACCGAAAATCCATTTGGTAAACCAGATGCTCGCGGATAGAATAAAGTTGACGGCAGCCCAAGGGTGATAGCTGGGCAGCGCCGTTGCTTGGTCAAGAGGTCAGTGCCTTAATGGCAGCGACTTGTTATGCTTCGAATGCTGCTTGAGTGCCTCGGAAAGTTCGATAAGCGCCGTGAAGAGCGAGACCAAAGCAACCAAGAGCTCTACGAGCTCTGATGGGCCCGGGATGACCGCTGATTCAAGTCACCGGGCCTAAATCTTTTTCATGCATTTGAATAGAGCGGGCGACTCTCTTGGGGCCGTCTGCATGGCGTGTGCCTGGCGCGCGTGGCATTGCGCTCCGATTTCATGTCCGCACGAGCGCCTATCCTTACGGCAATGTAGCCGCTTATGTAACAAGCGGCAAGCAACGGAGAAAGGCCCTAACCGTGTCAGCTGAAAAGACGCCGTGTATCTCGGCTATCGATACGACGAACTTTGCGCGCCAGATTGTGCTGGACTTTGAGTTTGCGCCGGTGCCAAAGCAGCGCCAGCGCCGTGGGCTGCGCAATGAGATTATCGAGGTCGGCGCCGTTAAGCTCGATTACCACGGCAACGTTATGGGCGAGTTCTCGCAGTTTGTGCAGACGGAATTTACCGAAGGCGTTGCGTATCCCGTCCGCGAGCTCACGGGGATATCGGCCGTGGACACCGCGATGGCCGATCCGCTCTACATGGTAATCAAAAGGCTCAGCGATTGGATCGGTCGCTACTCCGCACAGGTAGTTTGCTGGAGCGGGGCGGACCGTCGACAGCTTTTGACCGAGTGCCAGGCAAAGCACATCGATCTTTCCGCATTTCCTACGGATTGGGCCGACCTGCAGGCGTTTTACACCTCGATCATGGACGTGGGCAGCCACGGGTGCGTCTCTTTGAGTGACGCGGCGACGTGGTTTGGCATCGAGTTCGACGAGTCGACGGGTCACGCCCACAGCGCCCTTGCCGATGCGCGCGTGACCGCCAAGCTGCTCAAGCAGGTGATGGACGGGGACTACCGCGTGAGCCCGCGCGCCCAGGAAGTCCGCCAGCGGTGGGGGATGGGCGAGCGAGCTCAGACGCGCCTTTCTAGCAAGTGCCCCGAGCTGGGCGACCTGCTGCTGAAGCTGAAGGCGGCGGGAAGGTAGGCGGGTGCCCATTGGGCGTAAGCAGAAGGAATGGTTGCGGGAAGGATTCCAGAATCAGCATCAGAGGGCTGTGCTTGAGATGCTATTCAAGGACACGCTGACGCCCGCCGAGACCAGGCAGGTCAAGAGTATGGACACCGAGATGGCATCCATTGTCGAAGAACGGCTTGCTAACATGATTCGCTGGGTGGGCAGGCATAGACCCGTGACGCTGCGCGCGTTATCGTTCACAATGAGGCGTACAGGCTGCCAGAGGTGAACAGTTCCGACGAGGTTCTGAGCAACTGCATCATCGAGATTATCGAGTAGTTCTACGAGAGGGATTTGGCGGCGTGGAGCAATCTAGTTTTACGCGTTTGCAGGAGGAAGCCGGTATGGCAGACGAACTTGTTTTTAGTGGCGGCGAGATAGTTTACACCATGCCTCAACTGCCCAAAGTTGCATCTGTGCCGCTGAACGGTAGCGCCGTGCTGGTTGGTTTTAAGGACGCTCCCGATGGGGAGGAGGTCCTCTTTGATTTTGACCCTCGGGCTGAAAAGGCTACGAAGCTCGACTATGAACTTGCAGCCGTTAGCGGGCTCCTCACGGGCGCGTTGAATATCCTGTGGCAGAAAGACTTCAACCTAGAGGGTGCCAAAGAGTGGGGCGACGAGAAGGTTGGCAAATTCGTTCTTACGATTGCCAAGTCTGCGGGTATGACAAAGGCGGATGCAACTCTAGAAGACGCTATTCGCTTTCTAGAGAAAGGGTTTCCTCTTGCCGCGGACAAGCTGACTGCCGAGTTTGGCGGCGGGCTCCAACATCATCTGCGGGATTTCTCGCACCACCCGAGCTTGGTTGGCCTTGCGTGTTCGATCCTCTCGCAATTCACGTGCAAAGGCTATGGCACCGATACGGCCGGCCGGTTTGTCGCCTTTGACCTGCCTGCCGCCGCCTTCGATCCTGACCGCCCTCTTATAGGCAGGAACGTTCCAGAGAAGATCGCGTTTGGCACTCTGTTCTGGGCAATGCATCTCGTGAGCGACATGGCGGGGTCTAGTTCAAACCCCGGTAAGGGGACGGGTATTCCCGGCGTTGTGCTGTCCCTGCTAAAGGAGCTCTCCTCCCTGCCTGTTTTTCAAGACATGCGGATTGCCTATAAGGGCAAGGATATTCGCATTCAGCAATGGATCTCAAAGCTGTTTAACGGAACGGCGTTCAAAACCGAGGACGGCAAGCCCATTCGCTTCGACCTTCGGACGGAAGTCGGTCTTTTCGATCAAGCTTTAAGCCAGGTGCCAGCAGTCGTGGCCAACGAGGTTATCGTTCGTTGTCTCTACATGCTTTCAAGGCTCAAGGCCGAGCTAGAACGTTGCGAAGTGAGTGATGTCTCCGGCTTGCGCAAGCTCAAGGCTTCGCATTTCATGCCCTACAACAGCAGGGCCCTCACTCGCATGGTCACGGTTTCGAGTACTTCGTTCGTTCTGGCGAATCTGGCGACGGCGGCGGTCAGGGCGGGTATCGAATGCGAGGGGAACAAGGTCGTGTTCGCCCAGAAGTTCTTCTTGCGAATAAACTACGTTGGAGTTGGACGCCTTGCGTCTGCACTCCATGCCGACTGGGGCTATATGGCGGAGGAAATGTCCGAGGCTTGGACTGAGCGCGCCAGGCGCCGCCAGGATATCTTCGATGGATTCCACTTTTATAGCCTAGATAGAGAGACGACGAGGATTGCCTTCTCGCTGAAGCTTGCCGCCATCAACTACGACTGCGGGAACGAGAAGAACGAAGTGCGCAAAGGGCAAAAGAGGAGCTGGGCCCGCGCGTGGCAGGATTCGGTCACGGATGGCCTAGGCATTGATGCAGACGGCTATTTTTTGAGCGAGGAAGATGCGTACGGAGCCCTTGAGGCTATTTCGCGGCAGCGAGGCGGCAAGGTGCGCGCCTTGCTGATCGCTCAGGAGCTGGTTGAGTTTCGCCCCTATTTCCAGATAGGAGATGAAGAGAAGAAGGAATACAAAGGTTTGAAGGGGAGCGGGGCTTGGGTTAAAGATGAATTTCCCAGGAGACAAGACGCGGTTGATTTGGACGCCGTGCGTTCCCTAGAGAAGCAATGCGGGGCGCATATCCGTGAGCTCTCAGGTACATTGCCAAAGGTCTTGGTAGGTAGGCGGCGCCATTGCCGTGGCGGCGGCCCTGGGCACAGGAGGAGTGGCCGCGGCATTGGCTCCGGATATTGCTGTCGGTATCTTTGGAGGCTCGTTTGTCGGCCTTCACGGGGCTGCGCTCGTCAATGCGAGTCTTGCTGCTGCTGGCGGCGGCGCCTTGGCCGCCGGCGGCATGGGCATGGCCGGTGGCACCGCTTTAATTGCTGGCGGCGGCGCTGCGTTTGGCCTTTTGGGTTCTAGCGGCGTTGCCCTGGCGGCGTCGATGGGGGAGGACTATGCGCAGTTCGTGCTCGTTGAATGCTCAAGGCTTCTCGCATTTCTTGATGTGGCAACTGACCGCTGCCCGCATGAGGGAGCCATTTTGGTGCAGAAGGCGGCCGAGGCCGTGCAGCGCAGCATCGCTGGTGTTGAGGAGGATGTCGAGAAGGAGAATGGAAAGGGGGACCGCAGGAATGGCAGGTTGCTTAAGCAGTTGAAGAAGGGTCTTGGGTATTTGACTTCGACCCTTAAGCAGATCGAGAAGATGCAGAAGCGCCTTGGTGCCGCCGGTGAGAGCGAGCCGCTCAACAGCTTGCCAGCATCGGGTGGCGAATAGGTCGGGGCGATTCGGCTGCAATTCCGTGTCATCATCGCCACCGCTTAAGATGGTCCCGTGTTTGCCCATCTTTTTGCGAGGCGCGATGAGCATGTCGGCGACTTGCTCGATGTCTGATTTGCCCTTCGATCAGTTCTTGTCGAGCTCCTTTGGGCGGGAGGTGTTCCTATAGTTTTGTCAACTGGGAAATGCTCTCCGTGCGACCGAATCGCGGCATGCTGACGCCTAGCCATTAGGCCGGTGGGCTTCAGTCTGCTC
>MNQC01000115.1:0-14921 GCA_001915225.1 Collinsella sp. 60_9 | reverse complement strand
CCCGTGGGAGGCCAGGGCGCCGCTGACCGGTGGACGGCACCGAGCCGTCGATCGACTTGAAGAAGGGGGAGGCCTCGCGGCCTCCCCCTTTTTTGCGTTTATGGGGCGTAAATGACTCAATTACACCAGACGATCTTATCGTTTTTGGTATTGAGCCCTTATTTAAAGAAGATAAATCTAATAACAAGGGCAACTGCTATGGCCACAATGATCAAAAGCAGGATTGTCAGTCGATGCCGCTTGCGTCTTTTACTTGACGAAACGAAGATTGATTTTCCCTGTTTTGGCGTTTCGAGATAGCGAGCCGAATGCGTCAAGGTTTGCTTGGGTCGAGAACCTCTTTGTTGATGAGCGGCTGATGCGTTCAGTGGCTCATCACTAGCTGCGCTGTTTTTAGATAATGGTGCGTCTTTTAGATATACAGGGTCTCCCGAGGCGACGCCCATATGTTTACGTCCCGTTTGGGCATCCTCGAGTGTTTGATATCGATTTCTCGTCACATACTCGGGCTCCGGATCATTAATGGGCTCTTGCGAGATGTGGGGGCGATGGAACCGCGGCGGCTGCGTGGAAGTATCTTCCCCCCGTGTCGGCATAAACATTTTGTTCTGGTTTTGGTCGTCCATGATGCCCTTTAGCTCGTTACCAACAACGTGTGCGCGCTCATTGTAAGCCCCTTGCTATTTGTAGCTGTGAACATACTTGTTATTTAAGCTCTGGTTCAAAGAACCTTAACCTTATTAAAACCTGAGTCAAACACACTTAGATATGCTTATAGTACTGGACTCAAAAAACTTTATAGTCGATGTATATATGAGCACTGGGTGGGCATATATAAGAGCGTCAAAAGAAGTCCCAGTCACCTAGAAGATGACTCGGCAGTCCTTAAAAGGAGTGGTAAACATGGCAAGCATGGTTCCTTATCGTTCGGTTTTTGGCGTTCGTCCTTCTGCTAGCTCGTTGTTCGATCTGTTTGATGATATGACCGACCTTGCAAACAACTCGATTGCTTCCAAGGCGTTCCCCGTTGACGTTGAGGATAAGGGCGACGGCTATGAGGTCAAGGCTTATCTGACCGGCGTCGCCAAGGACGATATCGATGTCGAGCTTAACGAGGGCCGTCTGTCCATTAGCGTGAATGTCGAGGAAGACGAGGAGAACGAGGGTAAGAACTTCCTGCAGAAGGAGTTCAGCTCGTACAGCGCGACGCGCGGTGTGTACCTGAAGGATGCTTCGAGCGAGGGCCTTTCTGCAAAGTACGCTGACGGCATCCTTACCGTTACGGTTCCTAAGATTGTCGAGAAGAAGAACGTTACGAAGATTTCCATCGACTAACGCTATCGGCTATTAGCATCGGTGCCTGCGTTAAGGGGGCTGGGAAGTGATTCCCGGCCCCCTTTTCTATTTGGGCTGGCCTATTGAATGGTCATGGGCCGATATTGCCCGGCGGGACGTATTGTGAGTTTATGCAGCCCCTCAACGCGGGTGGCGGCGCTGCCAAGTTCGTTGTCGAGTGTTGCGCCGAGGGAGCTTGCGTAGCTTTTGACGGTCAGGCTTGGGCGATTGTTGTCTTGGCTAATGTGCATCGCGATAAGTTGCTCGGTGCGATCGGTTACCAACGCGCGTGCGGCATCGGCGGCCTGATCGTTGGAGAGATGTCCTTTTACAGACAGGATACGTTCCTGAAGAAAGCGAGGATAGTCGCCTTGACGCAGCATGGTTACATCGTGGTTGCTTTCGAGTGCGAGAATGCGACAGTCCTTGAGCGTATCGATGGCATGCTTCGACAACTCGCCGGTGTCGGTGGCAAAGCCAATTGAATCACCCTGAGCGTCAAACCGGTAGCCGACGGGATTAACGACGTCGTGGGATGTCGAATATGTTTGAATGTGGACTCCGGCAATAGAGAGGGCGTCACCTGGGTCGAATTCCTCGACAGGTAGATGTGCGAGGCTTTCTTTGGACGTGAGCGTTCCTCTGCTGGAAAAGACTGGGCCATTCCAATGCTTGCACCATACCTCAAGCCCCTTGATGTGGTCGCTGTGTTCATGGGTGACAACAAGGGCGTACACGTCGTCTACCGACAGTCCGAGTTCCGCCATGCGTTTGAGCGTTTCGCGGCGAGACGGTCCGTCATCGACCATAATGAGCCCCTGCGGGCCCTCGATGAGTGCGCAGTTGCCTTTAGAGCCACTGCCGAGGATATGAAGGTGCAGACGAGACATAAGATTCCAAAGGATACAATGGGTGCGGACGAATAGAGGAGGAAGCAAATGCCTACGGTATCTCAGCATTATGGACACCATGCCGTGCCTGGGGCAGTCGATGAGACCCGGACGAGGCAGCAGGCTGCTCCTGTGGTGCTCATGGTATCAGGCGGTGCGGACTCGACGGCACTGCTTCTTATGGCGTGTACATCAAAGTTGGATATCCAAGATGGACGCG
Organism: Collinsella sp. 60_9; assembly: GCA_001915225.1. Lineage (GTDB taxonomy): Bacteria > Actinomycetota > Coriobacteriia > Coriobacteriales > Coriobacteriaceae > Collinsella. The sequence continues at coordinate 12,476 of MNQC01000115.1, read as the reverse complement.
GCGTTGCCCCCATTGCTCGCGAGCGCCTGCATGTGCTTCATGTAAATCACCATCTGCGAGGCGAGGCGTCCGACGGCGATGAGGCCTTTGTGCGCGGGCTTTGCGCGCAATATGGTTTACCGCTGTGTGTGGAGCACGCTTATTTTGATGGGGAGTCGGGAAATATCGAGGCAGCGGCGCGCGAGGTGCGCTATGCCGCGGCGCGAAGGTATGTACGCGAGCTTTGCGCCAAGACGGGGGCGCCGAGAACGGCGGCACGCATCTGCACTGCCCATACCTCTTCGGACCGCGCGGAAACATTTTTGATGAACGCCATTAAGGGGTCGGGTCCAGCTGGGCTTTCGAGCATTCCCCGCCGAAGGAATATCGTGGTGCGTCCCTTGCTCGACTTAACTCATGGCGAGCTAGTGGGCTATCTACAGGTACATGGACAGCCGTGGCGCGAAGATGAGAGCAATGAGGATGTCTCGTATCTGCGAAACTACGTGCGCCATCGGGTGATGCCGGTGGTGGCGCAGCGTAATGCGAGCGTGTGCAAGACGATTGGCGCCGCCTGTGAGATCCTTGGTGACGAAGATGCGTTTCTATCCCAGCTGTCGGCACAGGCGTTTCGAAGCTGTTTGCGCAAAGAGGCGGCGGGCGCGCTGGTGCTCGATGCCAGGCGCCTTGCTGCGGCCGAGGTGGTAATCGCGCGGCGTATCGTGCGGCTGGCGATTAAGCGCATCGATCCGGACGCTCGTCCAGAGATGCGACATGTGGAGCGAGTTCTTTCCTGCGTTGCCGAGGGCGCCGGCTCGGTCACGCTTCCGGCGGGGATTGACGCACGCGTAGAGTTTGGCATGCTGGCGTTTAAGGCACCGGCGGCTCGTGAGGGCCTGGTCGCGGATTGGATCACCATACCCGGGCGTTTGCCGTTGGGCGGGGGACGTGTGCTGGTCGCAGAGCCGATGGCCGTTGAGCCGGGATGCGACATCGTGCGCCGCGCCCGTGAGCTTGCGGCTGCCGGAGAAGTGACGGCTTTGGTGGACGCGGCTGCCCTGGGTTTTGCCGACAGCGATAGCGAGCGAATCTTGGCGGGCTCGCGTGGCGAGATCCCTGCCGAGGCGCGATTGGCGCGCCTGTGGGTAGACGGTCCCGCACCGGGAGACGTGATGTGCCCGTTGGGGATGAGTGGCCGAAGCAAGAAGGTATCCGACTTGCTAGGTGAGGCTCGCATTCCCGTTTCTGAGCGCGCCGGCGTGCCCATGGTGAGGACGGCGCCGGGAGGTGCCGTGGTGTGGGTCGTCGGAGTTCGCACGGACGAACGCTTTAAGTGCACGGCGGCGACGCGTGTGGCCTATCTGCTTCGCGTGGTTGATGCGGATTAGCTTCTCGCACCAGCTTTTCTGTGCGGCGTTGACGGTATTCCCGCGCTGATGATGCGCGGGCTGGAAAATATACCCCGTGCGCTGCTAGAATGTGTAGTTCGCGTCCATACGGCGGTGTGTGGGCGATTAAGCACAAGAAAGGGTTGTCATGGCTTCTCAACATCCGGATATCGAGAAGGTTCTGTTTACGCAGGAGGATATCGAAGGTATCGTTTCTCGCCTGGGCGAGGAGATTACGCGCGACTACGCTGGTAAGGATCTGGTGTTGATCGCGGTCCTGCGCGGTGCCGTTGTCTTTATGGGCGACCTGATGCGCAAGATCGAGCTGCCGACCAACATCGATTTCATGGCTGTTTCGAGCTATGGCGACGGTGTGAAGTCTTCGGGCATCGTGCGTATCATTAAGGACCTGGATATCGACATCCGTGGTCGCGACGTGCTGATCGTCGAGGACATTCTGGACTCGGGCCTGACCCTCAAGTACCTGATGAAGAACCTTGAGAGCCGCAAGCCCGCCTCGCTGGAGGTCGCTGCCTTCCTGTGGAAGGACGTTGAGGACCGCACCTCGGCCATCACGCCCAAGTATGTTGGAACCCATTGCCCCGATGCCTTTGTGGTGGGCTACGGCCTCGACTATGCCGAGCGCTATCGCAACCTTCCGTATCTGGGCATTTTGAAACCGGAGGTTTATTCGTAAGATGCCCGACGACCGTAACGACAACAATTCCCAGACTCCCCGGGAGCCTAAGATCCCGGGGATGCCCGGAGGCAAGAAGCCCACGCGTACGGGCTGGCTGTATTTTCTTTTGGCTTGCGCGCTTCTGGGCTATGCCTTCTTTAATATGGGCTCCGGTTTTGCCAGCTCCAGCAATACCGTTAAGCTCGCGACGAGCGAGATGGTCAGCGCCATTAAGCAGGATCGCGTCGAAGATTTGACCTATACGGTTCAAGACGGAAGCGTGGCGGGTCATTACTGGAAGACAAAAAAGGACAAGGGCGATACGAGCGAGCTCAAGAGCTTTTCCTCGACCTATGTCGGCTCCGATTCGCTTGCCGAGCTTATGGCGGAGCACCCCGACACCAAGTATATCGTCAACACCAACGACCCCGATTTTTGGGGCGACTTGGCGATGAGCGTGCTGCCGACGATCGCCCTGATCGCCATCATGTTCTACTTTATGCGCCAGATGATGGGCGCCAATAACAGGAACATGCAGTTTGGCAAGACCAACGCCAAGACTAACGAGGCTACGCGTCCCAAGGTAAAGTTCGAGGACGTTGCCGGCGTGGACGAGGCCGTCGAGGAGCTCGAGGAGATCCGCGACTTCCTGAGCGATCCGGACCGCTATCGCAAGCTGGGTGCCAAGATTCCGCGCGGCGTTTTGCTGGTTGGTCCTCCGGGTACCGGTAAGACGCTGCTGGCTAAGGCCGTTGCCGGCGAGGCAGGCGTGCCGTTCTTTAGCATCTCGGGCTCTGACTTTGTCGAGATGTTCGTGGGCGTCGGCGCCAGCCGCGTGCGCGACCTCTTTAAGGAGGCCAAGTCTCAGGCTCCGTCGATCATCTTTATTGACGAGATCGATGCCGTGGGACGTCAGCGCGGAGCCGGCCTAGGCGGCGGTCACGACGAGCGCGAGCAGACGCTCAACCAGCTGCTGGTCGAGATGGACGGTTTTGAGGAAAGCGAGTCGGTCATCCTGATCGCCGCAACCAATCGCCCCGATATTCTGGATCCGGCATTGCTGCGCCCCGGTCGTTTTGATCGTCAGGTCACGGTCGACCGTCCGGACGTAAAGGGTCGCGAGCAGATCTTGCGCGTACATGCCGAGAATAAGCCGATGGACGAGGACGTTAAGTTTGAGAAGCTCGCCCAGATGACCGTTGGCTTTACCGGTGCCGATCTGGCAAACCTGCTCAACGAATCTGCGCTGCTGGCCGCTCGCCGCCATCGTTCCGTGATCTCGATGGACGAGGTCGAGGAGTCGATGGAGCGCGTGATTGCCGGACCGCAACGCAAGGGTCGCGTGATGACCGAGGCCGAGCGCACCACGATTGCCTATCATGAGAGCGGTCACGCTTTGGTGGGTCACATCTTGGAGCACTCCGATCCGGTTCATAAGATTTCGATCGTCAGCCGCGGCCAGGCTCTGGGCTACACGTTGCAGCTTCCGCAGGAGGATCACTTCCTCAAGACCAAGAACGAGATGCTCGACGAGCTTGCCGTGTTCTTGGGCGGCCGCGTTGCCGAGGAGCTCATGTGCGATGACATCACGTCGGGCGCGAGCAACGACCTGGAGCGCGCGACCAAGATGGCACGCGAGATGGTTACGCGTTTGGGCATGAGCGAGGAGCTGGGCACGCAGGTGTTTGGCGAGGCACAGCATCAGGTGTTCCTTGGTCGCGATTACGCCGATCACCAGGATTACTCCGAGGAGACGGCACGCCGCATCGATATCGAGGTTCAGCGCATCATGCGCGAAGCCCATCGCCGTGCGGTCGAGATTCTGGATGCCCGTCGCGATCAACTCGATCTGATGGCGAAGGTGCTGCTTGAGCGCGAGACCGTCGAGGGCGACGCCGTGAACGCCCTGCTCGACAACGAGTGGGATGCCTACCTTGAGCGCGAGGGCGATATCCTGGCGGCCAAGGAGGAGCGCAACGCCAAGGCGGCCGGCATGCCGGCCAAAAAGCGCATGCCTCGTATGAGCGAGGAGGAGCTGGCGGCTGATGCCGCAGCTTTTGCGCAGGCGGCCATGCAGGAGGATGCTGAAGTGGCATCCGGTGACGCTGGCGATGACCGTGCCGTCAACGCCGATGCCGACGTCGACACCGACAAATAGCCCTTGTAACAAAAGCCTCCGCGGGGAAACCTGCGGAGGCTTTTTCTTTTGAGCGATATGGGGCTGTCTGTTGATTGGGGACAGACTTAAATGAGCGTTTTCACGCATTTAAGTCTGTCCCCAATGAACATTACTGCGGCGCTTTGCCCGACTAAAGCGTACAATAGCGCCTATGCGAAAGGGGAACAGATGATCAACGAAACTATGTATGCTCGCGGTGCGGAAAGTTCCATCATCCGCGAGATCTTTAGCTATGGTCTTGAGCGCAAGGCGCAGATCGGTGCGGAGAACGTATTCGATTTTTCGCTGGGCAACCCGAGTGTTCCGGCGCCCGCCGCTGTGGCTGAGTCCATTAAGAAGGCCTTGGAGCTGCCGAGCGACCAGCTGCATGGTTATACGCCCGCACCGGGCCTGCCGCAATGTCGAGCAGCTGTCGCCGAATCGCTCAACCGCCGCTTTGGCACGAGCTATGAGGGCAAGGACGTCTTTATGACGGTGGGCGCCGCGGCTTCGCTCACCTGTACGCTCAACGCCATTACGAACCCGGGCGACGAGGTTATTGTTATCGCCCCGTACTTTCCGGAGTATCGCGTTTGGATTGAGAAGGCTGGCTGTACGTGTGTCGAGGCGCTCGCCGATGAAGACACGTTCCAGCTGAGCGTGGACAACGTGCTCAAGGCGATTACCGATAAGACGACTGCCGTCATCATCGACTCGCCCAACAACCCGACCGGTGCCGTGTATACGCGCGACACGCTGACGCGACTGGCCAATGTTTTGCGCGAGGTCAACGCCAAACGCGATCCCGAGAACCCGATTATGCTCATCTCGGATGAACCGTACCGCGAGATCGTGTACGGTGCCGAGGTGCCTTGGGTGCCCTCGATCTACGAGAACACCGTGGTGTGCTACTCGTATTCTAAGTCGTTGTCGCTGCCGGGTGAGCGCGTGGGTTGGATCTTGGTTCCCAACACCAATCCGCAGGCTGCGCGTCTGATGCCGGCTGTTGCGGGTGCTGCCCGTACGCTGGGTTTTGTATGCGCACCGGCGCTCTTCCAGCGCGTGATTATCGATTGCATCGATGAGCCGAGTGATGTCGAGGCCTATGCTCGCAACTGCGCGGCGCTCACCGACGCCTTGGCGGACTACGGCTATACCTATGTTGAGCCGGATGGTGCTTTCTACCTGTGGGTGAAAGCACTCGAGCCCGACGCGAATGCGTTTTGCGAGCGCGCAAAGAAGTATGAGCTGCTTGCGGTTCCCTCGGACAGCTTTGGTATGCCGGGTTGGTTCCGCCTGGGCTATTGCGTGAGTTACGAAACGATTATCAATTCGCTACACGCTTGGAAACAGTTGGCGGACGAGTATCGCTAAAAGTAAAGCGCTCTGCCTACAATGTTTTACGTGAAACGGGGTTTGGTGTTAAGCCGGACCCCGTTGTCATGAACGTTGTGTCGTTGGGATGGAGTGGTTTTACGACTATCGAAGGCTATGCGTACAATGAATATACGCGACGGCCATACCGGATAAGGAGACCCGATGCCCTACCTGCTTTCTTGTGACATTCATACCCATACGATGTTCTCTGCGCATGCATATTCGACCATTGAGGAGAATGTGTACTGGGCGGCAGAGCGTGGTCTGCAGGTACTTGGATCTGCCGACCATCTGAGTTCTATGGTTACGCCTTGCCCCAATGACCTGCGCAGTTTCCAGTTCTTTATCAACCAGGATATCTGGCCGCGCATTTGGAGCGGCGTGCTGGTGCTGCGTGGTGCCGAGGCCGATATCGTTTCGCTGGACGGAAGCTTGTTTGGCGAGGACATTCCCGTTTCGCTCAATATTGTCGGCGATTCGTTCAATCACCAGCATTCGCTGTTCGATTTGGTGACGCGCAATTTGGATTATTTGGTGGCAAGCGTGCATAATGCGCAGTTTGCCGAAGGCGCGACGCTCGCCCAGACGACCGAGATGTATGTCAATGCCCTGGAGCATCCCAAGGTGTTCATGCTTGGGCATACGGGTCGTTCGGGCGTGCCGTTCGATATCGACGAGGTGCTGCTGGCGGCCAAGGCCAAGCACAAGATTATCGAGATCAATAACCATAGTCTTGAACACGGTGTCGACACTGAGCATTGGGCCGTATGTCGCAAGATCGCCGAGCGCTGCGCCGAGCTGGGCGTGGGCATTGGCGTGTCGACCGATGCCCACATTGGCATGGCCATTGGCAAGCTCGATCACGCGCGCAAGATGCTCGACGAGATTCACTTCCCACTGGATTTGATCGTGACGCGCGACCGCGAGACGCTGCTGCGCGAGATGGCGGCAGCCGGCGTGTGCGACCTGCGCAAGGGGATGTAGCGGAATTTATAAACCAAGCGAAGGGGGCGGTCCAGACGGGTCGCCCCCTTTCTTGTGCCGGTGGATTAGCGGCGTTCGAGGACCGCTACGGTTTCGGTGTGGTCGGTATGGGGGAACATGTCGACGGGCGTGATCTTGAGCAGGCGATAGCCTCCGTCGAGGAGGTGGTGCAGGTCGCGCTCTTGGGTCACGGGGTTGCAGCTGATATAGGTGATGCGGCGTGGCTTAAGTGCGCAGGCGGCCTCAAGAAACTCGGGGGTGGAGCCGGCGCGCGGCGGGTCGATGGAAAGGACGTCGACGCGCTCGTTGTTGTCGGCGGCATCTAGGATGTAATCGGTGGCATCGTCGGCCATAAACCAGGCGCTGCGGGTAAGACCGTTGCGAGCAGCATAATGCCGATACCCTTGTTCTGGGCATCTTTAGCTGCGCAAAGACCGATGGTGCCGCTGCCGCAGTAGGCATCCATAAGCACATCGCCCTGGCGCAGGTCCATGCCGTCGATAGCGAGCTGATAGAGCAATTCGGTCTGCTGCGGGTTGGTCTGGTAGAACGCGGTAGGGGAGATGTCGAACTCGCAGCCGAGCAGCTGGTCGCGCATGCATTCGGCGCCATAAACGATACGGGTTTCCTCACCGAGGATGGCGTTGCCAGGGCGCCCGTTGATGTTTTGGGCGACGGTGACGATGCGCGGATCGAGTGCAGCGACGGCCTCAAAGAATTCCTGTGCATGCGGTAGGTCGCGCTGGGCGGTCACGAGGGTGACCATGATTTGGTCGGTGCGCCAGCCGCAGCGAACGACGGCATAGCGAAGCAGTCCGAGATGCTTGTCCTCGTTAAAGGCGGGAATGTGCAGGCGCTCGGCCTCACGCGCGATGCCGTTGAGGATCTGTCGGGCGCCCGGTGCCTCGACGGGGCATTCAGGAACAGCAACGATTCTGTGCGTGCCACGTTCAAAAAAGCCGCAGCGGACAGCGCCCTCTTTACCGGGGGCAAAGGGAGTGGCGGTCTTATGGCGAAAACCGCGCGGAGCAGGATATTTGCCCGGGTCGCCCAGGGTGACGCCCATACCGCGAATGGGGTCGACGCTAATACCCTCGCGCTCGCATAGAGCAGCAAAAAGCTCCTCCATAACAGCCTGCTTAGCTGCCAACTGCTTCTTATAAGGACGATTGAGCGCCGTGCACCCACCGCAAGCTTTCATGATCGGACAGGGAGACTTGGGATCCACAGCCTTACGCGCAGACGAAACCTGATCTTTATGCGAGCGCTTGGAGCGAGTCTGAGATGCCTTGTCCTCGCTCCGACGAGAGCCGGGACGCTTGGCCTTAGCCTTGCCCTTGGCCGATTTGCTTTTTGCAGCTTTAGAAGACTTGGATTTCGTAGGAGATTTCTCCTCCTTTGACCCCTCAGCCGCTTCCACCAAAGCACGACGAGCCCTACGCTCTGCACGAGATTCTGCCATGAATTAACCCCACTAATTTACAAATTGAAATCTGAAAGCATTGTACCGTGCCAAGTTAGCAGACGATATGCAAGCGCCCATTTCATGTCAGTGATAAGTCCAACGATGTTTGCCCGGCGTGGGCGTGGAGCGACCCGTAATTAAGTTTATCGCGAGGTCCGCACGCAAAGGAAAGCACTTAATGTGCTTTCCGTCTTGCGCAGGACTGTAGAGCAGGAAACTTAATTACGCGCCGCTCCCCGCCCACGCCGGGCAAACCCTCCCTTGTACTTTATCAAGGTAGAGTGTATGATTCTGAACGTTACATGACTCACTTTACTTAACTAAAGTGCCACCAAGGGGGAATACCATGAATACCGATATGTCTCGTCGTCAGTTTGTTGGTCTAGCCGGCTCGTTTGCCACGGTGCTTGGCCTTGGTCTTGTCGGCTGCGGCGGTGGTGCCGGCAAGGGCTCCGCTGCTGGCTCTGCCGCGGCCAAGGATGTGAAGGGCGCTGCAGAGTCCAAGAAGCTTGTGGTGGGCTTTGATAAGTCCTATCCTCCGTATGGTTTTGTGGGCGACGATGGCGAGTACACCGGCTTTGATCTCGATTTGGCCAAGGCTGTTGCCGATAAGCAGGGCTGGGAGGTCAAATACGAGGCCATCGACTGGGACGCCAAGGATACGCTGCTCAACTCGGGCGCCATCAACTGCATCTGGAACGGCTTTACCATGGAGGGCCGCGAGGACGACTACACGTTCTCCGAGCCGTACATGCTCAACGAGCAGGTGCTGGTGGTCAAGAAGGATGCGGGCATCAAGAGCTGGGACGATCTTGCCGGCAAGACCGTGATTACCCAGACTGATTCCGCTGCACAGGATGTGCTCGAGGGCGACCAGAAGGATTTGGCCGCGACGTTTGCCACGCTCGATACCATCGGTGAGTACAACACGGCGTTTATGCAGCTCGAGAGTGGTGCAGTCGATGCCGTCGCCTGTGACCTCTCGATTGCCCAGTATCAGCTTGCCGCCAAGCCCGATGCCTATACACAGCTTGATGAGCCGCTGTCCAGCGAGCACTACGCCGTCGGCTTTAAGAAGGGCGACACCAAGTCGGCCGATGCCGTGACCGAGTCGCTCAAGGCGCTCTATGAGGATGGTACGGTCAAGGACCTCTGCGACAAGTATTCAAGCTATGGTCTATCTTTCGATAATTGGGTGCTCAAGTAATGTCTATTCAAGTCATGATGCAGATGCTTGGCCAGGGATTCTTGGTCAGCTTGCAGCTGTTTGTGCTGACGCTGCTCGGGTCGATTCCCTTGGGAATCCCCGTGGCGTTCATGCGCATGAGCAAGGTCGCGCCGCTTCGCTGGATTGCGCGCACCTACATTTCGGTCATGCGCGGCACGCCGCTCATGCTGCAGATGTTTGCCATTTACTTTGCCCCGTATTACGTGTTCGGCATTTCGCTCACGCCCGATTCCAAGTGGACGGCGTGCGTTGTGGCGTTCATCATCAACTACGCCGGCTACTTTGCCGAAATCTATCGCTCGGGCTTGCAGTCCATTCCGCGCGGTCAATACGAGGCAGCCGAGGTGCTGGGCTATTCGCGTCTGCAGACATTTTTGTACATTGTGATGCCGCAAGTCGCCAAGCGTATTCTGCCGGCGATGGGCAACGAGATCATCACGCTGGTCAAGGACACGTCGCTGGCGTTTGCCATCGGCGTGGGGGAGATGTTCTCGACGGCTAAGGCGCTGGTCGCCTCGCAGGTGAGCATGGTGCCGTTTGCGATCGCGGCGCTGATTTACTGGGTCTTTAACTTCGTCGTCGAGATGCTGCTGGGCGCCGCCGAGACAAAATTGGATTACTACCATGATTAATTCGGTAATGAAAATATCGAACGCGCGCAAGGCGTTTGGTGGCAATGAGGTGCTCAAGGATATCTCGCTCGAGGTAAAGCGTGGCGAGGTCGTAGCGATTATCGGGCCTTCAGGCGGCGGTAAGTCCACGCTTCTGCGCTGCGCCACACTGCTCGAGACACTCGACGGTGGCTCGCTTTCGTTTGGCGACCTTGCCGTTGCGACGGACGCGGGGTCGGGTGCGGTATATGCGAAAGGCGACGTGCCCAAGCGGGCGCGTTCGCGATTTGGCCTGGTGTTTCAGAACTACAATCTGTTTCCGCACTATACGGTGATGAAAAACATCACCGATGCTCCGATTCGCGTACTCAAGCGTCCGCGCGAGCAGGCCGAAGCACGTGCGCGTGAGTTGATCGCGCAGATGGGGCTTATGGGCAACGAGAACAAGGTGCCATGTGAGCTTTCGGGTGGTCAGCAGCAGCGTGTGAGTATCGCCCGCGCCTTGGCGCTCGACCCGGAGATCTTGTTCTTTGACGAGCCGACTTCGGCGCTCGATCCCGAGCTAACGGCCGAGGTGCTGCGTGTCATTAAAGACCTTGCCGCGCAGAATATGACGATGGTGATCGTGACCCACGCGATGCAGTTTGCGCGCGATGTTGCCGACCGCGTTGTCTTTATGGACGGAGGTCGCATTGTCGAGGAGGGCCCTGCCGAGCAGGTTATCGATCACCCTCGTGAGCAACGTACCCGTGAGTTCTTGAGTCGTATCGAGGGGTAGGCTCAGCTTTTTACTCAACTATTGATTGAGGCGAAGCCGCTGCAGGTTTTACGGCCTGCGGCGGCACTTTAATTTGCATCGGCGGGGTCCAATAATTGCCTCGTATACGTTCTCCTTCCTCTCGCCGCCTGTATTCATACGTGTGCCGAAAGGTGTGCATGGACGGTCGCCCGTGAGGGTAGGGTGGTGGCATAGGACATTTGGAGGGTGAGTCGGCTCGGCTGCCGACCATGCTGCTCCCGGGACGGCACCGACCGCGAACTCTCCCCGTTGGCGTCGCGCATTGCGCGCGGCCCTGCAAGGAGGTCATCATGGGTGCTCCCAAGACCGGTAATGTAAGGAACGTGGTGCTCGTAGGCCAAGGCGGGGTGGGCAAGACTTCACTCGCCGAGGCCATGCTCCACCTTTCCGGCAAGACCGCCCGCCTGGGCGGCCACGACGGCACCAAGCCCACGCTCGATTATGACCCCGAAGAGGTCAAGCGTGCGTTTTCCATCTCGACGACCATTGCGCCGATCGACTGGAAGGGCGCGCGCATCAATGTGCTCGATGCCCCGTGCTACCCCGATTTTATCGGCGACGCCTTTGCCGCGATGAGCGTCTGCGAGACGGCTCTGTTTGTGGTCGACGCCGAGGCCGGCCCGCAGCCTACGACGGTTAAGCTCTGGTATGCCGCCGAGGACCTGCGCCTGGCGCGTGCGGTGTTCGTAAACCGCCTGTCGCGCTCCGAGGCCAGCTTTGCGACCACGATGGACCTGCTGCAGGAGCGCTTTGGCACGCGCCTAGGCGCCGTGACTCTTCCCTGGGGCGAGGGCGAGGACTTTGACGGCATCATCGACCTGGTGCGCATGAAGGCGCGCCATTGCAACGGCGCCGAGGCCGTTGAGTCGGAGATTCCCGAGGAGTATCGTGCCCAGGCCGAGGAAGCCCATGACCATCTGTGCGAGCTGGTGGCCGAGGCTGACGACGATCTGATGATGAAGTACTTGGAAGGCGAGGAGACGCTGACGCAGGAGGAGCTCGAAGGCCTGCTGTCGAAGGCGATCGCCGAGCGCATCTTTGTGCCGGTCTTTGCGGGCGATTGCATTAAGGAGCAGGGCGTCAACTCGCTGATGGACGACATCGCCACGTACTTCCCGGCACCGACGGACTACGGCGAGATGCCGCTCATCGACGGCGATTCGCTTAAGATCTCGAGTGACGATGACCGCCCGGTGGCGTTTGTGTTTAAGACCCTGGCCGATCCGCAGCAGGGTCGCATCAGCTTTATCAAGGTGCTGACGGGTACGCTTGAGCCGGGCCTCGAGCTGATCAACGCGCGTACCCGCAAGAGCGATCGTCTGGCCCACCTGTATGTGATGTGCGGCCGTGACATGACCGAGGTCGGCCACGCTTATGCCGGCGATATCATCGTGGCGCCCAAGCTGGCGGCCGAGACGGGCGATACGCTCTCGATTACCGGCAAGGTCGAGGCTGCGGCGTTTAAGTTCCCCAACTCGCAGTACCGCATCGCCATTGAGGCCGAGAATCGCGGCGACGAAGAGAAGCTCTACACGTTTATCGAGAAGGCCTGCAAGGCCGATCCGACCATGAGCATCGACCGCGACGAGGAGACCGGCCAGACCATCATTTCGGCGGTGGGCGAGGCACAGGTTTCGGTCCTGCTCAATCGCCTTGAGGACCGTACCAAGGTCGTGGCCAAGAGTGTGCCGATCCGCATTCCGTATCGTGAGACCATTCGCCGCACGGCAAGTGCCCGGGGCCGCCACAAGAAGCAGACCGGCGGCGCCGGCCAGTATGGTGACTGCTGGCTGCGCGTTGAGCCGCTC
>MNQC01000114.1:0-23517 GCA_001915225.1 Collinsella sp. 60_9 | reverse complement strand
CCCGTCCGGCAGACAGGGGATCTTCCGCATGAAACGCAGGCAGAGCAGTTTCCTGTGGATTTTCGGTTGTTCACAGTTCTACTGTCGCCGTCCATGCGATCGATGGGCTCGAGCAGGTTCTTGACCTGCTGGGCGATAGCGGACTTGGTCTCCTCGGAGAGCTCGACGGGAGCGACATCCTCGGCGGTAGCCCAGTCGGCCGGAACCTCGAACTTACGGAAAGCGGTAGCGCCGGCATCGATGGCCTTGTGGTTGGCGTCGACGATGGCCTGGCCCTTCTTCATGTAGGACTTGGTAGCCGCGTCCTTCATGTACTGCAGGGCGTCCTCGGCGGGCAGGACCTTGGCCAGCGCGAAGAAGGCGGACTGGAGCACCGTGTTGGTGCGCTTGCCCATGCCGACCTTGGCGGCCAGGTCGATAGCGTCAATCAGGTAAACGTTGACGTTGTTGTTCGCGATGTAGCGCTTGGCCACGGCGGGCATGTGCTCGGCGAACTCCTCGTCGCTCCACTGGCAGTTGACCAGGAAGGTGCCGCCCGGCTTGACGTCGCGGACCATCTTGAAGCCCTTAACGATGTAGCTGGGGTTATGGCAGGCGACAAAGTCGGCCTTGGTCACGTAGTACGGCGAGCGAATCGGGGAATCACCAAAGCGCAGGTGCGAGACGGTGACGCCGCCGGTCTTCTTGGAGTCGTACTGGAAGTAGGCCTGGACGTACTTGTCGGTGTGGTCGCCGATGATCTTAATCGAGTTCTTGTTGGCGCCGACGGTACCGTCGCCACCCAGACCCCAGAACTTGCACTCGATGGTGCCGGGGGCTGCGGTGTTGGGCGCATCCTCGGCCTCGGGCAGGCTCAGGTTGGTCACGTCATCGACAATGCCGATGGTGAACTCGCGCTTGGGCTCGTCCTTCTTGAGCTCCTCGAAGACAGCGAACGCGGACGCGGGAGGCGTGTCCTTGCTGCCCAGGCCATAACGGCCGCCGACGACCTTGATGCCCGTCTTGCCGGCCTCGTAGAGAGCGGAGACGACGTCCTGGTAGAGCGGCTCCCCGATGGAAACCGGCTCCTTGGTACGGTCCATGACGGCGATCTTCTGGACGGTCTCGGGGAGAACGTCGACGAAGTGCTTGATGGAGAACGGACGGAACAGACGAACCTTGACCAGGCCGACCTTCTCGCCGTGAGCGTTGAGGTAGTCGATGACTTCCTCGAGCACGTCGCAGAAGGAGCCCATGCACACGACGACGCGGTCGGCATCGGGAGCGCCGTAGTAGTTGAACAGGCCGTAATCGGTGCCGAGCTTCTCGTTGATCTTCTTCATGTAGCCCTCGACGACGGCGGGAAGCTCGTCGTAGACCTTGTTGCAGGCCTCACGGTTCTGGAAGAAGATGTCGCCGTTCTCGTGGCTGCCGCGGGTGTGCGGGTGCTCAGGGTTGAGCGCGTGGTCGCGGAAAGCCTGGACGGCGTCCATGTCGCACATCTCGGCCAGATCCTTGTAGTCCCACATGGCGACCTTCTGGATCTCGTGGCTGGTGCGGAAGCCGTCGAAGAAGTTAAGGAACGGGGTCTTGCCCTCGATGGCGGCAAGGTGAGCCACCGGCGAGAGGTCCATGACCTCCTGGACGTTGCCCTCGGCGAGCATGGCGAAACCGGTCTGGCGGCAGGCCATGACGTCGGAGTGATCACCAAAGATGTTCAGGGCGTGCGAAGCGACGCAACGCGCGGAGACGTGGAAGACGCCCGGGAGCTGCTCGCCCGCGATCTTGTACATGTTCGGGATCATCAGGAGCAGGCCCTGGGAAGCCGTGTAGGTGGTGGTCAGAGCACCGGCGCCCAGCGAACCGTGAACGGTACCGGCTGCACCTGCCTCGGACTCCATCTCGACGACCTTGACCGGGGTGCCGAAGATGTTCTTGCGACCCTGGGCCGCCCACTGGTCGACATGGTCGGCCATCGGGCTGGACGGCGTAATGGGATAGATTCCCGCTACCTCGGTGTACGCATACGAAACATATGCGGCCGCCTCGTTGCCGTCCATAGACTTAAACTTACGCGCCATATACCCCTCTCCTCTCATATAGGTATACAGGCCCCGGCGATCGCCGGGATGTTGGCGTGATGGGATTTACGCTGTTGCTTCCAATCATCTGGCAGGCAGGCTCAGCAGCAGGTACGTGGCGTGGAGAGAAGACATGCCGAGGCGAGGGCCAGCTGATGCGCCCTACAGGCCCGACCGCCCGTCTTGCACATGACCGAGCGCCGCAAAGGCCGCATGCCGGATGCTCCCGGGCACGCCCCGGCGATGGGAAGCGCCCGCAACGGAAATCCGCATGCGGGTTTATTGTACCCCGCCGTCAAGTGTAATTTCGGCAAATATAGGCGGGCGGTAAAGGTTTACCTCGGGTGACTGCCGGGAGCAAAATGATCCCTTGGGGACGGAGGGACCATTTGGCAGGACTGGCTAGAGAGCACCGAAGAGAATGGCGTAGGTAGTGGATTCGCCGAGCTTGAGCTCGTCGCCGGGATTGAGTTGGGCGGAACGGCCGGGTTCGACCTGAATGCAGACGCGCGTGGCCCCGTTTACCACCACGGTTCCGTTGGTGGACGACAAGTCCTCGACGTGCCAGATATTTTGAGCATCGCACCAGATATGGGCATGGCGGGCCGAGACATCGTCGCCGACGTCGGTAATATCGCCCTCGCCAGTGGCCAGCGCGCCAATCTCAACACCCTGCTCACTCGGCTGAATCCAGCGCGGGGCGCTCACGACAAAACTGTTTTGTACGCGCAGCAAGCCCAAGGGGTGCGCCGGGGCGGGTTCGCGTTCGCCCGCGGTCATCGACATGCCAAGCGAACGCGGCGTGGATGTGCCTCCGCCACAGGTCGCGTGCGCGTAGTCGATGGCATAGTTCACCGAGGACCGCACATCCGCCGAACAACCGACGGCGACAAACAGCACCAGCACGGCCTCGGCGCGCTCGGCGGGCATGAGTTCCGCCGCCTGGGACAGGCGATCGAGCGCGTTGCGATAGAGATTCGTGTCCTGGTGGCACTCTTCGAGCGCGCGTACCATCGGTTCACCTGCAGGACCGCACACCATATTGATCACAGCCGTGGAGTCCATGGGATTGCGCTGGCGCAGGGCCAGTTGCGACATAATACGCGCAGCCGAGGTACCGTATTCGGCAAAGTAGCGATGCTGAAGCGTGCCGACCGGCGCGCGAACGATAAAGCGGGAAACCCAAGAGCGATCGACGGCTCGGCTCTGCGGGCTGCGGCCGTCGGCGAGCGGACGGGACGAAAGCACCAAGCCGCACAGCTCGATATGGCTCAGATGCGCCGCGCGCTTAAAGATGTCAAACATGGCCCCGCATGGGGTGAGCTCAACTTGAGATGCCATGACCTAGGCCTCCTTAGTCGTAGAAATAGAATCGGACGATACTTCGACAGGTCCGCCAAAAGTACGGGCAGCTGCGGCTCCACCGGCAAGCGGAGTCGCCATCTGGGCTTTTGTGCGTCGCGGTGCCGAAACGGGAAGTTCAAAGGCAAAGCCCATCGCAAGCAAAAACCACGTAAGCGTATAGGTTGCAACCAGAGCGGCAACAAGGCCGCCCATCACGGCGCGTTGGGAAAATACGCTACATGCAGCCACAACCAGCACCGGAACCTCGCAGGCAGAAAGCGCAAGCACACCCTGCAGGAAGCCCGAGCGCCGATCGCGCGCAAGCGCCCCCGCGGCAACGCCGGCTATGCCTGGCAGCGCCAACGCCAGTGCGGCAATAATACCCGGTAGCGACCCAGACCACACGAGCGATCCCAAAGTCGCCGTCACGCGAGCGCCCGACGCCAGCAGCGCGGCCGAAACCACGATCACAGCCCAAACCACGCCACAGACGACCGTCGCGCCGACCATCAGCGCGCGACGAACCGCGCGGCCAGACGCATCCATGGGGCACGGCGTGAGCGGCTCGCCGCGGAGCGAACGGCCGACATTTTGCGCATAGTGGTCACAAAACGCTGAGAGCGCCGCCTCGACCGCCGCCGGCTCGGGACGATCTTTTTGATGGCTGGACAGACAGGCCATCACCACGTCGAACAGCTGGGCATCGACAAACGCCAGCGCATCGCGTAGCTCTTCGGAATCCGGCTCAAGCCCTAGCTGCTGGGCCTGCTCGGCCGCGGCGAGCGCCACATCGGGCTCACGACGAAGCAGCTGAGTCAAATCACAACCGGGCGCATGGGCACCAATGGGATAGTCGGGCCGCGTGTCCATCTTGAGACGGTAGGGGCTCGCGATGTCGCGCGTCTTTTTTCGCGAACCCGAGGTGCCCGAAGTGCTCGGCGCGGCTTCGTATGGCGCGACGCCGGCAATGAGCTCGTAAACCGTGCTTGCCGCGGCATAGACGTCGATCGCCGGCGACATACGCAAAGCGCGCAGATCGGGAATATCGTCGGTGAGCATCTCGGGCGGGGCATAGGCAACCGTCGCGCGACGCAGCGTGGCATAGCGCTCGGTAAAGGATGCCTTGCCGCCGGTACCGGCCACGGCCGACGCAGGCTCAAGCGCCAGCGACGAGCCAAAGTCGATCAGGCACAGGTCAAAGGTGCCCTCGGCAAGCTGCCGGTCAAGCGGTAGACGCGCCGTGCGCACCATAATATTAGCGGGCGAGATATCGCGATGGACAAAGCCCTCACCCACCAGGCTCATACGGCAGAGCAGATCGAACAGGTCGCGACCCAGACGCGCCGCCACAAGCGGCGACAGGCGCCCGGCATCGTCCACGGCGAGTCGCGAACGCAAGCGGGCAAGCGTCTCGCCCTCGACCCATTCCATGACAATTGCAGGCACACCGTCGACCTCGCCCCAGCCATAGAGGCGGGGAAAGCCCTTAAGGCCCGAAAGGGCGCGATGGCATTCGTATTCCTCGCGAAACGCCGCCTTGAACTTGGCAACCAGCGCCTCGTGAGCGGCATCGTCGTCAAACTGGCCGATACCGCCACGGCGCATGGTGGCATCGTCGGCAAACAGCATCGTAAAACGACGCAGATAGGCAGGCAGTTCGTCCTGACCGAGCGCAATGGCCGGCTCAAACCCGTCGACACGCGCCAGGCGCAGGCCGACCATGGGATCGCGACCGAGCGATTGTGGTGTGGTGGATGCAAGATCGGTCATCATAGGGCAAGCGCCGCCACGTTATTGTTGAAGTTACCGAGCGCGACGTCATCATCGCCGTAATGGCCGACCCATTGACATAGGTTGGTGTAACAGCCCCACAGATTGGCATACTGCTGATACCACTTTGACCGGGGCGAGAATGTCTGACGACCGAACTCGGCTCGAATGACAAACATCTCCCCGACCAGGCTGTCGCACGGTCTGGGATCTCCCGTAGAGTTATAGGTCGAGACCACGTCATTGGCACGAGAAACATAGCCGTCGAGCATGTTGTACTTGGTCACAAGCCAACTGTGAATGCTCTCTTCTTCAGCAGCGGAAAGGCCACCGGAGTTTGCATCGTTGTCAGTGTTGCCGCCCGTCGAGCCGCCGTTTCCAGACCCTCCGGTAGAGGAACCCGACCCAGAGCCGCCGCCCGAACTCGATGAATCCGAGCTACCGGGCTTGCCTGTCTGCTGGGCGTCCTGCTCCTTCTGCTGCTCGACCTTATTCACCGTTGCCGCCACGCTATTGTTGGACAACCGATCGATGATCTTGGTGTTGGTGAGCACGATGGTTTTGCCATTGGCAAGCGTAACTTCGTTGTCCGGGGCCTCGGCGCCGTCCGCATCGTCGGTACCAAACACAATATGCGCGACCACGCTTGCCCAAGCATATCCAGTCGTGGTGCCCAGATCACTTTTGACCTCATGCCCCACGCGCGGTTCGCGTGCGGCATGCGCCTGCATCATGGACGGCACCGTTATGCCATAGGCAGAAACGCCAGCCATGACCAGCACCAGCGAGCACGACAGCAGCACGTACGCCCGCGGCGCCAAGCCCAGTCGGCGTCGCATGCGCACCGCGGCGCCGCGCTTTGTCTGAGTGCCACCGGGCCGCATGCGTTCTCCTCCAAGAAAAACACGCCGCTCGGGAGCGGCGCATTCATTCAAATCCATATTTGAGTGTATCAGCGAACCCAAAAGGTTGCGCAACGAATGGGCAAATTAAGGATGCGAGCGGAAGCATCCATGCGATAAGCGGATACGAAGCATCTTTGTTGCACAACAAACTCACAGTCGCACGGGGAAATTATGACTACCCCGTGCGACTGTGAGGAAAACATACGGCAGGAGCAGGCTCGCCGCCTAAATCGCGCGACGGGCCTCGATGGCGCGGCCAAGCGTAAGCTCGTCGGCATACTCCAAGTCGCCGCCCACGGGAAGGCCGCTTGCCAGACGCGACACCTCGACGCCCAACGGCTTGATGGTACGGGCCAGATAGCTCGCCGTGGTCTCGCCCTCGATGTTGGGGTTGGTGGCGATGATGACCTCATGGATATCCTCGTGACCCAGACGCGCCAGCAGCTCGCGGATGTGCAACTGCTCGGGACCAATCTTGTCCATGGGGCTGATCACGCCGCCCAGCACATGGTACAGGCCGTGGTAGCTGCCCGTGCGCTCGATCGCCTGGACGTCGCGCGGCTCGCCCACCACGCAAATACGAGTGGTATCGCGCATCGGGTCCTGGCAGATGGAGCACTCGTCGGCCGTGGCGTAGTTAAAGCAGCGGCTGCAAAAGTGGACCTCCTGCTTGACCTCCAGGATGGCCTCGGCCAGGCGGCGGGCCTCCTCGGCGTCAGCCTCCAACAGGTAATAGGCGATGCGCTGGGCCGACTTGGGACCAATGCCCGGCAGACGGCCCAGCTCATCGAGCAGTTTTTGCAGACTGTGATTCGCACTCATATATATGCGTGTCTTAGAACGGCATGCCCGGGATGTTGAGGCCGCCGGTGATGGCGCCCATCTGCTTGTTGGCGAGCTCGTTGACGCCGCGGACGGCCTCGTTGACGGCAGCCATGATCATATCCTGCAGCATATCGACGTCCTCGGGATCGAGGGCATCGGGATCGATGGTGAGGTTGACGAGCTCCATCTCGCCGTTAACGGTCACCTTGACCATGCCGCCGCCGGCAGAGGCGTCGACGGTCTGGGACTTGAGGTTCTCCTGCGCGGCGGCAAGCTGCTCCTGCATCTTGCGAGCCTGCTTCATCATCTGCTGCATGTTCATACCGGCCATGATGGCTCCTTTACGTGCGGCCGCACGCCGAGCTGCAAGGGCAGCCGGAGCACGGCGGGACTTTCAAACTCAAAAATCGTACCACGGCGCGGGGCAAGCAAGCGGGGCGGACACACTACCTCAGTCGATATACATGTCCTGGAGCGTGATGCGCCCCCAAGATTATGCAAAGTTGAATAATTCGCATCTGCATAATATTGAAAGCTAAATCTCGTAGAGCCGGAATCCGACATTTAATGCGTACCACTAAATGGCTAAATGCCGAGCCACTACTCGAGGCGGCACGCATGACGGCGGGGTATAATTTGATTGCCATAGACAGCAATTTGGAGGTGCCCCATGAACGCCCCCGACGCGCTTCAAAACATCCGCTCAAAACACCCCGTTGCATATTTGGTTCTCTATCTCTTTGTCGGCTGGGCATTGCTGGTTGTCATCACCCATGCTATAGCCTTTGGAGCAGAACTGCTGATAGCCAGCTCGGATCAGCCCATCGTCAAATGGGAGACGACCGATAAGTGCACCGACGGAACCCGAACCGTTTACTACAACAGCCCGTCCCTCTACCAAGAGTTCAAGGTCGAGATTAATAACTCCAAGATTGTCGATGCCGAGCTAGGCGACTATTCGACAATCGGAGCAACCGTCGACGCCGAGCAAGTCGAGCACACAGACAGCCATGCGACGTATCGTATCGACCTCAACATCCTAGGCCGGCCGTCGCGCACCTGTTTGCTCGAATGCGACATACGTGGCACCACGCTATACATGTCCGAAATACAGATGCGCCCGGACAAGGGGCCCTCTTCTTGAACGGTATACCCGCCCACGCAGCTACTCCACCGGCTTGAAGATGGTGGCCTGACCGAAGACGCTGCGGATGAGGTCTTTGGCCTCGTCCTCGGTCTGCGGGATGCTCGGGGCTGCACCCTGATGGCCGAAGGGGCTGCCCGCACCGGGGTTGGACTCCCAAGGAGCTGCAGGAGCGTCCTCCTCTTTGGGGGCAGTTGCAGCGGACTTGGGCGCGGACGCCGCACCCGGCACGTCGAACGGAGGCAGATCGTCCCCGCTCGCATCGCCGGCAAAGCCGCCGACCATAGCGTCGTCGTAGGGCACCTGCTCGGATTCCCACGGCGCGGGCTGCGCGACAGGCTGAGCCTTGGGAGCGGACGCGCGCTCGGGCGCTCGGGGTGCGGGCTCGGTCGGGAGCTTACCCGTGACAGGAGCGCCGGCGGGGTTGTCGGAGCGTAGCCAGGGGGCTTTGCCCAGGTCAGACGACTTGGGCGCGGGTGAGACGGGCTTGGGCGCGGGTGTCGGAGCAGCCGGTTTGGGCGCTGCGGGCTTAGGCGCCGACGGGGTCGATGCCGCTACCGGCGCCGCTTGCTGCTGCGGCGCGCTGGCGCTCGAGGATACAGGGGCCGCCGAGGACACGGGTTGCGGGTCCGCAGATGCCGCAGCCCGTGCAGATGGAGAATGCTCCTCATGTTGAGGAGCCGGCGTGCCACCCCCATCCAGGACATAGTCGACGGTACGACGACCGAAGACCGCGCAGACCGTCGGCAGGACCACCGACTGCGTATCGGCGCGACCGAGCATCTTGATGGCAAAAGTCGAACCCGCGGGGAACGAGACCGTGAGCTTGGAGCCGTCGTCGGCCGTGGCGCGGGCGTTGAGCAAAAGCCCTGCGTAGGAAGCCTGACGCGCCTTGACACGCTCGACAACCTCGGCCCATTTGCGCTGCAGCTCTCCGGCATCCTCGACCGCGGGCGTCTCGGCGGCACCGGCGGCGGCAACCTGGGCGGCGTTGTTGGACTGGGGCTTAGGTGCCGGAGCGGTGGCAGGCGCGGGGGCCGCAACGGGCTGAGGCGTCGGAGCCGGCGCAGGCTGAGGTGCAGGCGCTGCAGGCTTGGAAGCTGACACGGACGCAGAACGGGGCGCAGGCTGAGCCGTCGGAGCGGCAGCACCACGGTCCCAAGGCATACCGCCCCGGCGCGCGGACGTAGCAGCGGGGGCAGCGGATGCCGCCGGGGCGGCAGCGCGGGCGCCCGAAATGAGCGTCGGCTGTTGGGCAGCAGCGGGTACGGATGCTGCAGGCGCGGCGGCCTGAGCAGCAGCCACGCTCGCCGGCACGGCGGCGTTGGCAACCATGGCCTCCAGGCGTGCCACGCGCTCGGCCAATGCCTCAATCGTTAAATCAGCCTCGGGACGCGCCAGACGCGTGCAGGCAATCTCGAGCACCAGGCGCACGTCGCTCGCGCCCCTCATCTCCAGTGCGGCATCGTCAAGCACTGTCAGCACACGGGCCAGGCGGTCGGCAGGATGCTCGCCAAAGGCAGCGGCCTCGGCAGCAAGCGCCTCGGCCTGCTCGGAGCCACCCTCAAACAGCTCGGCACGGACACCGGCAACGCAGGCAACGTACACGTCACGCACATGCGCCACCAGGTCGCGCGTCAGCTCCAGCAGGTCGTTTCCTTCCTCGACCTGCGCACGGATCAGTCCATAGAGCTCGGCAACATCGCGATCGGCAATGGCGCGGGAAAACTCGCCCAGAATCTGGTCCGAAACCTCGCCTAAAAGCGAGCGGGCGTCGTCCGCATGCACAGAACCGTTGCCAAAGACGCTCAGCTGCTCCAGCGTGGACAACGCGTCGCGCATACCGCCCTTGGCATGGCGCGCCACAATGGCGAGTGCCTCGTCGTCGTAATCGAAGCCCTCCTGCTCGCACACGTAGGACAGGCGATGCTCGATATCCTCGTTGCCGATGCGGTGGAAATCGAAGCGCTGGCAGCGCGAGAGGATGGTCTCCAGAATCTTTTGCGGGTCGGTGGTGCACAGCACAAAGATCACGTGTGCCGGCGGCTCCTCGAGCGTCTTGAGCAGCGCGTTGAACGCCGCCGTCGTGAGCATGTGGACCTCGTCGATGATATAGATCTTGTACTTGCCGCGCACCGGGGCAAAGTTGACGGAGTTGATGATCTCCTCGCGCACATTGTCCACGCCCGTGCGGGAGGCGGCATCGAGCTCGTAGACATCGGGGTGGTTACCCTCGGCAATGAGCTCGCACTCCTCGCAAGTACCGTCGGGCATGCAGCCGCTTGCACCCTCGGCGCGCGCCGCCTCGGCATTGCGGCACAGCAGCGCCTTGGCCAGAATGCGCGCCATGGTGGTCTTGCCCGTGCCGCGCGGTCCGCAGAACAGGTAGGCGTGGGACAGGCGCCCCTCGGTGATGGCGTGCTCGAGCGTCGAGACGATATGCTGCTGGCCCACCACGGAGTCAAAGGTGAGCGGGCGATACTTTCGGTACAACGATTCCATGGGTGCTCCCCCGGGTATACTGAGTCTTGTTGCCGCGGCGGCCATGCGGTCGCACGGCATACTGCATTCCATAATAACCCGTACGGCGAGCCCGCCGCGATAGGAGTCCAAAGAGCATGGCAGACGCAGAGAGCAACCTCGTTCCCTCCGAAGCAGCCGACCAGGTCGAGGTCGCGCTCGAGGAGCAGGCCGCAGCCGATGACGGCATCCTGTACCTCAACGAGTACCAGTACGAAAACGACCTGGTCACCGACTTCGCCCGCCTGGTCGCCTCGCCCAGGCGTCGCGGCTCGCTGTATGTCGCCGCGGCAGTTGCCGCGCTCATCGGCATCGGCATGCTGGTGGCCGGCGGCAACTGGATCAAGTTTGGCGTCGTGTTGATCGTGTTCGGCGCCTTTTTGGCCTGGTGGAGCAAGAACCTGCACCACACGCTAGCCCGCGACTTTATCGACGCCGTCGAGGCCGACGAGTCCATGGGTGGCCGCTATCGCCGCGTCGCCGCCAACGAGGACGGCCTGATGGTTTGGGGCAAGAGCGGCAAGTCGCAGTTCTTCCCGTTTGACAAGCTCGACCACGTACTCGACGGCGAGCGCATCTTTGTGGCCATGTTCGCCGACCAGGGCGTGACGATCCCCAAGGACACCTTCGTCCGTGGCGATGCCGAGCAGTTCGGTCCCTTCCTCAAGGCCCGCATCAACAAAAAACTCCGCATCGAGACCAAGAAGAAGAAAATGAAGGCCGAGAAGGCCGCTGCCGAAGCCAAACAGGGCGACAAGCCCCAGGAGACCAAGGGCAAGCAGCGCAAGCAGAAGAAGAACAAGAAGAAGAAGCGCTAACCCGAGCACGGGGCCCAAGCTCCGGCCGCCTGCTTAGGCGTAACTTAGACTGACAGCGGAAACCGCATCCCGTTTTGGCGTTCCAAAGCGGGATGCGGTTTCCCTTTGGGCGTCGATTCGGAAACTGCATCCCATTCTGGGCCAATATTCTGGGACGCAGTTTCCGCAGACCACCCCATTCGGAAAGTACATCCCTTAATTTGGTCGCAAAGTGGGGTGCGCTTTCCGAGCGAGCCAAAACAGAGCCAAGCCAGACAGGCAGCCTCGCATCCCGCTATCCTCCCCATGCACCCGAGCGTGCTACACTAGCAGCATCTATGCCACCGCGAACGGCTCGGCCCCGCGCCCGCCGCTCGCAAACGAACTTTAAACGCACGAGGGTTGGCCATGCCGCTTTTCTCGCAACATACCGCCCGGTTCTCGCCGGACGTTCCTTTGGAGGGCACCAGCTCTCGCGAGCTGCTCAAGCGGTACCAGCCGCTCGAGACACTTGCGACCGGCGGTTTTGGCTCCATCGAGATCTGCCGCGACACGCACCTGCGCCGCCGCGTCGCCATTAAGCGCATCCCCCTTATTAACGGTGTCGGCATGCCCGCCAGCGACATCATGGATGTCCTGCGCGAGGCGCACACTGCCGCCATGCTTCAACATCCCAACATCGTGCAGGTCATCGACTTTACGCACGACACAGCCTATGCCTACCTAGTTATGGAATATGTCGATGGCATGTCGCTGGCCGAGTTTTTGCACCGCGTGGACGGTCACTCACTTACCTTTGACGAGGCCGCGGCCATTGCCGATGCCCTAGGCCAGGCGCTCACCTTCGCCCATAGTAATGGCGTACTCCACCTGGACATTAAGCCCGCCAACGTGCTCATCGACCACTCGGGCAATGTAAAGCTCACCGACTTTGGCATGGCGCGACTGTCGTCCGCCGGTGGCTTTGGCGGCTCGCGCGGCGGCACCATCGGCTACATGCCGCCCGAGCAGCTCGATATCGAGACCGGCACGGTCGATGAGCGCGCCGATGTCTTTGCCCTCGCCTGTGTAATCTATGAGGGCCTGTGCGGCAGCGCTCCCTTTATGGCGGCCACGCCCGCCGACTCGCTCGACCGCATCATCGGCGGCGCCACCTATCCCAGCGAGCTGATACCACACTTTCCCCCGGGAGCCGAGGCCGCGCTCATGAGCGCGCTCTCCCCCATGCCGCAGGACCGCCCCAGCAGCGTCGAGACATTTTGCGACCAGCTCCTTGCCGGTCTGGGCAGCGTGCGCGAAGGCCGTCGCAGCCTGGAGCAAATGGTTGGCGAACTTTCGGATGACGAGCAGGAGCTCGACGATATCGAGCCGTCGCACTACGAGGACGACGCCATCGAGGTCGACCCCGCACTCGGCTGGGCGGGCACGCGCTGGAGCCATGCGCGCGACTACACCATGCGCACTATCTCGGCGCTAACGTGCGGCACCTTTAGCTTTTTGCTGATGCAAACGGCCGGGGTCGCGGCGCTTCCCGGCCTGGTCATTGCGGCCATCGCGATCGGAGTGGCGGCTGGCCTGGCCCCCCAGATTGGCTCGGCCATCTCGGCTGTGGGCTTTTTGGTGCTCATGGCCAACGCCACCATGCAGGCACAGGGCATCCTGTCGATGCTGCCCGTCGCGGTGATCTTTGCCGCCGCCATGTCCGGTTGGTGGATCGCCTGGGGTCGCACCGAGACTGCCGCGAGCGCCACGCTCACCTGTGCACTCGCGCTTGGCTGTCTGACCGGCAATACCTTCCTGGCAGCTGGGGTCGCCGCCGGCGTCGCGTCATTTTGGCTCGGCCCGGCAAGCGCCGCCGCGGCAACGGGCATGGGCGCGCTTTTTGCCCGTCTGGCCACGGTCGCGCTTTCAGCCGGAGGCGTGCTGGGGCTCGGTAACGTTGCCGCAGCGCTGGGAGACCCGCTCCTTTGGGCTGCCTTTGTGCTGGGCGCGGCAACTGCCGCAGCGTCATCCGCGCTGCTCAATGCCCATGCCAAGCGTGCCGATCAGGGCTCAAACCTTGCCGCAATCGCCGCCATCGCTGTCACCGGCATCGGCTGCGCAGCGGCGTCCTGTCTTGCACACCATATGGAAATTGCCAGCCTTGCAGCCGCGGTCATCGCCAAGGCGGCGGTTGCGGGAATCCTATCCTCTATAATCGTTGGGATATGCCTATATTTGCTCGGATACCAAAGAACCTATACGGAGAGTGATCTTTCGTGAACTTCCTGAACATCTTCGAGGACCACGTGGCCGGCATCTTCGGTGCCACCCGTGCCCCGTTCTCCTTTAAGAAGCTTGCCAAGCAGGCCGCTCGCGACATGGAGGATCAGACTCTGGTGATCAACGGCGTCAACACGGCGCCGGCACTCTATACCATCCTTATCGCCGCCGACGACGATCCCATGCTCGCCCCGTTCTACCCCGAGCTTTCACGCGAGGTCCGCGAGTTTGTGAAGGCGCAGGCCGAAAAGCGCCGCTATGTCTTTGTCGGCGAGCCCCTCGTGCGCTTTATGATCGATCCGCAGCTGCGCGCCGGCAAGTTCTCGGTCTTTGCCGAGAACGTCGATGCCCCCACGCTCGGCCGCCTGTACGAAGAAGAGCGCGCCTATCAAAACGGCCTGGGCCAGAACAACTCCGCGGCAAGCCGTGCCGCCAGCGCCCCGCGCGCCGGCCAGCAGCAGTTTGCTGCCCCGCAGCAGCAGCGCCCCGCCGCCATGCCCCAGCAGCAGCCGACGCCTCGCGCCGCCGCTCCCGACCCGCTTGCCGTGGCAGATCCCTTCGCGCCTAGCGTCCCCGACCCCGCCGCTCCTATCCCGGTGCCGCAGACCGTCTCGCGCGACGCGCTTGCCGGCATGGGCGGAGCCGCCGCGACCGGTGCCGCCGTGGGCCTAGGCGCCGCAGCCGGCATCGCCTCCAACATGGCGAGCACCCGCGCCCCGCAGCGCCCGCTCGCCCAGCTCGTCGACGTCGTGAGCGGCGAGAGCCATAGCATCACCTCCGCACAGGTGACCATCGGTCGCGAGCGCTCGGTTTCCGACATTGCCCTGCGCGACCCCAACGTGTCGCGTCGCCACGCCCAGCTCACCTTTACGGGCTCGGATTGGTCGATCGAGGACCTCAATTCCACCAACGGCACGCTCGTCAACAACCGCCGCATTACGATTTAGGGGATAGTCGCTTATGAACATCGATATCGTCCTTTTTGCAGGCCGCATCGTCCTGGTTGCCCTGCTCTATATCTTCCTGTTCGCCGTCATGAAGACCGGCGTGGGACTTGTGCGCGGGCAGCGCCGCGACTCGGCTATCTGGACGATCGATGTGGACAAGGGTCCGCGCGGTATCCGCGGCATCCACGTAGACATGCTCGGCCCCGTCATCGTCGGTCGCTCGCCATCTTCGGACATCTGCATCAACGAACCGTTCGTCTCGGCCTCGCATGCGCGCTTTTCGCTACAGGGCCCGGCGCTCATCATCGAGGACCTCAACTCGCTTAACGGCACGCTCGTCAACGGCCGCCAGCTCGTGGAGCCCGCAACGCTGCGCGAGGGCGACGAAGTCCAGATTGGCGACGTGGTCATGAAGGTGAACCGTCGATGATCGACGAGGAGAACAAGTCCGCAACTATGACCGAGGCACCGGCTGCCGCCGCAGCCGTGCCGGCCCACGCCGCTCCGGCGGGCTCCGCACCCGTGGAACCCGAGGACACCGTGTTCTCCCTGCCTCTTTCGCATGTAACGCATGATATTTCGGATCTCGCCGATAACGAGGACGAAGAGGATGCCGTAGCGGCGCCCATCGGTGCACATGCTGCGGAACAGCCCACAGCGCCCGAAGCAACCCCGGCGCCGGCTCACTTTGCAGAGCCCGTCGCCGCGGCAATCA
Source organism: Collinsella sp. 60_9 (assembly GCA_001915225.1). GTDB lineage: Bacteria > Actinomycetota > Coriobacteriia > Coriobacteriales > Coriobacteriaceae > Collinsella. The sequence goes on along the minus strand of MNQC01000114.1, from coordinate 8,228 downwards.
ACGAGAGCGCTGCGGTGTTTGCAGCACCCGAGCCCGCCGCGCCGGCGTTTCCCATAGCCCCGGCATCCGAGGTTACGCCCGCGTCTACGCCGGCGCCCGAGGCGGGGCCATCCCCCGAGGACGGCCCTGCACCCAAGACCCCGCAGCCTGCGCCCGCAAGCGAGTCCGATGCCGTGGCCGAGCCCGCCGCCCAGTCGCAAAACACGCCCGCGCCGTCGCACTTTGCGACGCCCGAGCCTATAGACGTCAGCCCGCAAGATGACGAGTCGACCGCCCGCGTTTCCGAGGAGCCCGACTCCCCGGACACCGGAGATTCCGAATCAAACGCCGAGACAAACACCGTCTCTCCCGGTGACACAGCAGAGATCGACGTTGCCGCCGTTGAGGCCAAGCTCAAAGACCCCGGCTCGACCATGAGCTTTGAGCCCCTGACCGAGGAGCGCATCGAGACCGACTCGACCTATGATGCCGGCACCACCACGCAACTCATGTGGGGCGCCCGCTCCGACGTTGGCTGTGTGCGCCCGCACAATGAGGATTCCTACCTGGTGCAGTCGCCGCTCTTTTGCGTATGCGACGGCATGGGCGGTCACGCCGCCGGCGAGGTAGCCTCTTCTATCGCCGTCGAGACTATTGCCAAAACGGCCCCGCAGTCCGCCGACGCAGCACGCTTGGCCGCAGCCGTCGAGGCCGCTAACGCCGCCGTAATCGAGGCCGCCTTGAACGGCCTGGGCAAGCCTGGCATGGGCTGCACAGCCACTTGCGCCTATATCGAAAACGACACGCTCGCCATCGCCCACGTGGGCGACTCGCGCGCCTACCTGCTCCACGAGGGCACGCTCATCCGCGTGACCCGCGACCACTCCTATGTGGAAGAACTCGTGGACGCTGGCGAGATCACGGCAGACGAGGCTCGCGTCCACCCCAACCGTTCGGTCATCACCCGTGCGCTGGGCTCGGACCCCGCCATGTATGCCGACCACTTCACTCTGCATATCGAGGAAGGCGACCGTCTGATCCTGTGCTCCGACGGCCTCTCGAGCATGATTCCCGATAGCGATATCGAGAACATCGCCACGCAGTCCTCAACCGCGCAAATCTGCGTCGACAACCTAGTGGACGCGGCGCTTGCCGCCGGCGGCCACGACAACGTGACCGTAGTAGTCGTTGACCTGGTTGACGATGGCGTCATGCGCGAGGCGCAACGCGTGCGTCGCCGCAACGTTACTATCGCCGCCATCCTGGCCCTCGTCTTTGTGCTGGCAGCTGGCATCTGGGCCTACACGGGTGTCACCGGCTCGTACTACCTGGGTACCTACCAGGGCAATGTCGCCGTCTGGCGCGGCCTGCCCGGCAAGCCACTCGGACTCAAGCTCCACTGGCTCGAAAGCGAAACCAGCATCAAGCTATCCGACCTGCCCGAAGACACGCAAAACCGCCTCAAGGCGGGTATTCCGCAAACAAGTGTCGACGATGCGCAGGACACGATATCCAAGTACCGCCACCAGATCGACGAGGAGCAGACCCGCCAGGTGATCGACGCGCAAACGATTCGCGACAACACCAATCAGGGATCGACCTCCGAATCAGATTCCGAGAAAACCGCCGAACAGTCCGCCGAGGCCGAAGCCTCCGATAAGAATTAGAAAGGGAGTGCCGCTTATGAGTCGCCGCAACACCGAGCTGCTCTTGCTCATCGCCTCGGCGTTCCCCGTCATCCTGCTGTATGCGATGTACGTCCTCACCGCGGGCGCTGCCATCTCCTTTGAGACGCTCGCCGTACCGATCGGCCTCTTTGCCGCCTTTGCCGCGGCCCACATTGCCGTGCGCATCTTGGCGCCCGGTGCCGACCCCGCCATCCTGCCCATCGTATTTATACTTTCGGGCATCGGCATCACGTTCGTGACGCGTCTCGCCCCCGCTCTCGCCATCTCACAGCTCATCATCCTGTTTGTCTCGGTGGCGCTCATGGTGGGAACGCTTGCACTAGTCAAAAACCTCGACGTGGTCATGCGCTACAAGTACACCTTTGGCATCATCGGCATCATTCTGCTGATGCTGCCTATCTTTATCGGCACCACGATCTCGGGCTCCAAGCTGTGGATTCGCATCGCGGGCTTTACCATCCAGCCCGGCGAGTTCGCCAAGGTCTTTATCGTCCTGTTCCTGGCCGGCTACCTGGCCGAGAACCGCGAGCTGCTCTCCATCTCCAACCGCAAGATTCTGGGCTTTAAGATCCCTCGCCTGCGACTGCTGCTGCCGCTGTTTGCCGTGTGGGGTGTGTGCCTGCTCGTCGTCGTCTTCGAACGCGACCTGGGTTCGGCCGTGCTGTTCTACACCATCTTCTTGCTGATGCTCTACGTTGCCACGGGGCGCTTTTCGTATGTCGTTATCGGCCTTGCGCTCTTAGCCGTTGGAGCCGTGGGCGCCTACAAGTTCCTGTCTCACGTTCAGGTGCGTTTCCAGGTTTGGCTCGATCCGTTTAAGGACGCCCAGGGCCAGGGCTACCAGATCGTCCAGTCGCTCTTCTCGCTTGCCGATGGCGGTCTGGTCGGTGTTGGCATCGGCAACGGCATGGCCAACAACATCCCTGTCGTCGAGTCCGACTTTATCTTCTCGGCTATCGGCGAGGAGATGGGCCTTTTGGGCGGCGGCGCCGTGCTCATCCTGTTTATGCTCTTTGCCGTGCGTGGCCTCACCACGGCTGCCCGCGCTAAATCCGACCTCGCCGCCTTTAGTGCCACAGGCCTTACGGCCGCCATCAGCTTCCAGGCCTTCTTGATCGTTGGCGGCGTAACCCGCCTGATCCCGCTGACCGGCGTCACCCTGCCCTTTATGAGCCAGGGCGGCTCCTCTCTGCTGGCGAGCTTTATCATCGTCGCGCTCCTGCTGCGCGCCGGTGACGAGGCGACCGGACGCGAGGCCGAGCTTACCGGCACCGGCACCATGGCCGCCATCACCGATGATCAGGTCGCATCTGCCACCGCCCCGACGGGCACGCGCTTTGCCACCTCGTCTTCCTACGGCAGCGGCAGCCATTCCGTCGGCTCGCGCATGCGCCGTCGCCTGCTCGACACGCCTGAATCCGGTGTGCTCGGCCGCGTTGCTCTTGCCAACCGTCTAACCCGCGCGGTGCTCGCCTTTACGGCGCTGTTCGCCATCCTTATCGGCAACCTCACCTATGTCCAGGTCATTAAGGCCAAGGACTATCAGGACATGCCGACCAACAACCACACCATCGCCCGCTCCAAGTACATCCAGCGCGGCTCCATCATCACGTCCGACGGCGTGACGCTGGCCGAGTCGCTGCAGCAGGAGGACGGCACCTACGTACGCTCCTACCCCAACGGTAACCTGGCAGCTCACGTGGTTGGCTACGTGAGCCAGCAGTATGGCACCACCGCCATCGAGAGCGTCATGAACGACACGCTCACCGGTTCTAAGGACTACTCCAGCTGGAACAACGCCATCGCGTCGCTCGCGGGCCAGACCCAGCCGGGCAACACCGCCAAGCTCACCATCGACTCGCGCATCCAGACGGCGGCCGAGCAGGCACTCAAGGGCTTTAAGGGCGCTGTAGTGGTCATCGACCCGCGTACCGGCGCGGTGCTCGCATGTGCCAGCTCGCCCACCTACGACAACACCAACATCGATGCCCTGCTGCAGACGGGCGGCGGCGAGGACGGCTCCATGTACAATCGCGCCATGGACGCACTGTACACGCCGGGCTCAACGTTTAAGGTCGTTACGCTTTCCGCGGCACTCGAGACCGGTACCGCCAGCCTTACCAGCACCTACCAGGCGCCCGGCTCCATGGACATCGGCAACGCACCGGTCACCAACTCTGCCAACGAGAGCTACGGCACCATCAGCCTGCAGCAGGCCTTTGCCGTGTCCTCCAACGTCGTCTTTGGCCAGGTGGCAAACGAAGTTGGCGCAAACACGCTCGTGCAGTTTGCCAACGCCTTTGGCTACGGCCAAAAGCTCGGCCAGGACCTGACCTCCGCGGCCTCCATCATGGCCGACCCGTCGCTCATGACCGAGTGGGAGACCGCCTGGGCCGGCGCCGGCCAGCCTGTCGGCATGGACCACACGCCCGGCCCGCAGACCACCGTCATGCAAAACGCCGTGATTGCCGCCGCCATCGCTAACAGCGGCGTGGTCATGGACCCGTACTTTGTAGCCCAGGTACTCGCCCCGGACGGAACCGTGGTCAAGACCACGCAGTCCCGCTCGCTTGGTCAGGCCGTCAGCTCCGCCACGGCCGACCAGGTCAAGCAGGCCATGCTTGCCGTCGTCCAGTCCGGCACCGGCACCGATGCCCAAATCCCCGGCGTCAAGGTCGCCGGCAAGACCGGCTCGGCCGAGACTGGCGGCACCAACGTCAACTCGATGTTCGTTGGCTTTGCACCTTACGATTCACCCACGGTCGCCATCTCGGTGGCCTTGGAGGATTTCGACAAGCATGACGTCAATGCCGCCAAGATCGCCGGTATCGTCCTGACCGCGGCGCTTGCCGCACAGGGAGCGTGATGCCCATGATCGAATCGGACACCCGAGGCGCGCCGCGGCCGAAGAGTTAGCGGCAACGCGCCACACGGCCCCAGCGGCCACATCGTAGGTACTACACACATCGTTGAGCGAATAGTTATGTTAGGAGCAGGAATGGAACAGAGGGTCCTCGGGGGAAGATACCTCCTCAAGGATAAGGTGGGAACAGGCGGCATGGCGACCGTCTACCGTGCACAGGACCAGGTCCTCGACCGCACGGTTGCCGTCAAGATCATGCTGCCGCAGTATGCTGGCGACGCAACCTTCGCCGCACGCTTTAAGCAGGAGGCTCAGGCAGCAGCCGGTCTCTCCTCCCCCTATATCGTGGGCGTCTACGATTGGGGCAAGGACGGCGACACCTATTACATCGTCATGGAGTACCTGCGCGGCACCGACCTTAAGAGCGGCATCAAGAGCCACGGCGCCCTCGACCCCAAGAAGGTCGCCCAGATCGGCTCGCAGATCAGCTCCGCGCTTTCGGTCGCCCACAAGCACGAAATCATCCACCGCGACATTAAGCCGCAGAACATCATGGTGCTGCCCGACGGCAACATCAAGGTGATGGACTTTGGCATCGCGCGCGCCAAGAACAGCCACCTCACGCAAGACAACAACGTGCTGGGAACCGCCCACTACGTCAGCCCCGAGCAGACCCGTGGTCAGGACCTCGGCCCCACCTCGGATATCTACTCGCTGGGCGTCGTGATGTACGAGTGCGCCACCGGCCGCGTCCCCTTTGACGGTGACGACGCTATCTCGGTCGCACTCAAGCAGGTCAACGAGCTGCCTATTCCGCCGAGCCAGATCAACTCCGGTGTCGACGCCGACCTTGAGCACATCATCCTCAAGTGCATGGAGAAGGACCCGGCGAACCGCTTCCAGACGGCAGACGAGCTGCGCCAGGTGCTCAACAACTACCTGTCCGGTCGCGCCGTCAACGTCTCCGAGCCCACGCGCATCATCGGTGCCGCGGGCGACCTGGGCGCCACCAAGACCCGTGAGCTGTCTGACTCCACGCGCGCTATGGTTCGCCCCGTATCGGGCGTAAGCGGCCAGAATACCGCCCGTAGCTCGGTTTCGGGCTCCACCGGCTCCTACGAGATCGAAGAGCCCAAATCCAACAAGAACAAGATCATCGCCGCCGTGGTGGCAGCCGTTGCCGTCATCGGCATCGTGGTGGCCTTTGCCACAGGACTCTTTGGCGGCGAGCAGGTCACCGTGCCCGATGTGCTGGGCAAGGACCAGCAGACTGCCGTCGAGCTGATCAAGGAAGCCGGCCTCGAGGTCGGCACCATCGACCAAAGCTACAACGACGATGTCGACGAGGGCAAGGTCGCCGAGCAGACGCCCAACGGCAACACCAAGAAGGCCAAGGGCACCAAGGTGAACCTGGTAATCTCCAAGGGCCCCAAGCCCTCCGAAAAGGTTGAGGTTCCCAAACTTGTCGGCCTGACCAAGGACCAAGCAGAAGCCGCACTGGCAAGCGTTGGCCTGAAGGGCAACGCCTCCGAGGAGGCCAACGAGGCTGATGAGGGCCAGGTCTTTGAGCAGGGCACCGAAGCCGGTAAGGAAGTCGCGAAGGGCACGACCATCTCGTACAAGGTCTCGAGCGGCCCGGATACCACGTCCGTCCCCGACCTGACCGACATGACCGAGGCCCAGGCGCGCAACGCCCTCGATATGGCAGGCTTTGGCGTCGACGTGAGCTACCAGGAGAACGACTCGGTTACCGAGGGCACCGTGATCAGCTGGAACCCCAGCGGCAAGCAGAAGCCCGGCGCCACGATTACCGTCGTCATTGCCAAGAAGTCCGGCAAGGCCACCGTCCCGGGCAACCTGTACGGCAAGAGCATTTCCGCCGCCGTTACCGCGCTCAACAACGCCGGTTTTTATAACATTGGCTTCTGTGACCAGAACGGCAATCCCGTAAGCGGTAACGAGGATGCCACCGTTACGGGCGTCTCCCCCACTGGCAAGCAGTCCACCGACAGCACGATTACGCTGACGGTCGCACTTTCTGGCTCCACCTCGGGTGACGATTCCGGCACGACGACTAACTAGTCGACAACCCATCACCTGCAGCGGCTATGGCCGCAAACATATTCGCTCAGAAGCGCCCGCTTGCTCCCCGGCAAGCGGGCGCTTTGTTTATCGACAGGCCAGGGCTCCATAGCAACACAAAGAGGCCCGCAAAAGCGAGCCTCCCAGGTGACAACAGAATATGTAATGCAGTAATTACTGGCCGCAGAACTTCACCATGATCTCGACCACGAGCTTCTCGGAGTTGAGCTGCTGTATCATGATGCCCTGCTGGAACAGCGGGATGTTGGCGCGCGTGCGCTCCGGATCGGAGTGCTCGACGAACTCCTTCTTATCCAAGGTGCAGACCGAGCGCGACAAAACGACTTCGAAGCGACCCATTACGGCATCGCGCATGCGCTACAATCTCGGTTAATCTGTTAACCACCCGAAAGCAGCAGGAGGCCCCATGCCCACACCAGGCAAGCGCCCATCCATGCGCCAGATTGCCGTCGCGGCCGGCGTATCCGTCGCCACGGTCTCCCACGTCATCAACGGCAGCGGCCGTTTTTCCGAAGACACCCGCAAACGCGTGGAAGCCGCCCTAAAGGAATACGGCTACGTCACGAACATGGCGGCGAAGAGCCTCCGTATGGCCCAGTCCCGGACCATCGGTATGATCGTGCCGGACATCTCCAACGACTTCTTTTCCAAGATCGCCCTGCATGTGGAGCGCGAGCTGGCAACCGAGGACTACTCGGTCTTTGTTTGCAACAGCGCCAATGACCCCGCCCGCGAGCGTGACTACTTCCGCACGCTGGCAAGCAAGCAGGCCGACGGTATCATCTGTATCTCCGGCCTGCGCAGGCTCGACGGCGAGTTCGTCCCCCACGGAATCCCCGTGGTCTGCATCGACCGTGCGCCCGAAAACGACCTCGGTTTCCCACACGTGGGCTCCGACAACATCGGCGGTGGCTACATGGCGACCGAGCACCTCATCGAGCGCGGCTGCAAGGACATCCTGAGCATCTCGAGTTTTACCGCCAACTACCCCGGCAACGAGCGCCAGATGGGCTACGAGCGGGCGCTCGCCGCGCACGGAATGCCGCTACGCCGCGACTACCAGCTGTTTGTCTCGGGTAAGCAGCCGAGCATCATCGAGTCGGAAGAGCTCGTGACCGACTTCCTCTCCACGGGCTACCCCGTCGACGGCGTCTTCGCCCATAGCGACCACGCAGCCGTGGGCGCGCTGCGTGCGCTCGTTGCCGCCGGCAAGCGCGTACCCGAAGACGTCCGTCTCATCGGCTTCGACGATTCCGTTTACGCGCAGCTTCCGACGCCGCAAATCAGCACCATCCGCCGCTTCCCCGAGCGCCTCGCGCACGAGGGATGTCAGGCCCTGCTCGCCCTGCTGCGCGGCGAAGAGCCCGAGATGGAGACGCTTGTCCCCGTTAAGCTCGTGCAACGCGCGAGCAGCTAGACAGCGGGCAGCGAATAGCCGCGTTTTTCTCTCGCATGTGCTCTATCCCACGCGCGACATGCAAAAAGCCCGCCACCACTGAACTGCCTCCCATTTCTTGGACATGAGAAATGGGAGGCTTTCTTTATGCGCGTTGATTTGAGGGTGAAGCATGATGTCGAGGCCAGGAAGGCGGCCA
>MNQC01000113.1:925-17498 GCA_001915225.1 Collinsella sp. 60_9 | reverse complement strand
GGCCGGCCGATCCGGCCCTCAGGGTATCGGGTTCCCACATTCATCCGCACATGTGCGGATGAATGTGGGAGGTGTTCGGATAAAGTCGATAATCAAGGATTGGGCGTTGACAGTTGGCGAGCCGTAGGTAAAATATCGACTTGTCCTGGGGACGTAGCTCAGTTGGGAGAGCGCTGCCGTCGCATGGCAGAGGCCGAGGGTTCGACTCCCTTCGTCTCCACCCTTGGATTTGATAAGCCGCTGACATTGTGTCGGCGGCTTTTTTTAAAAGAAAGGGCTATACCATGGCCGAGCTTGAGTCCCAACCATTGTCCGACGAGGAGCGCGCTGAGTTGGAAGAGCTCCGCGCTGAGAAGGCCCGCCGCGAGGCTCGGGAAGAGGCCCGTCGCGAGCGTGAGGAGCTGGCTGCCCTGCGTGCCGAGCGTACGAAGGCCGAGGAGGCCGCCGCGAACGCCGCATCCGCATCGGCGCCCGCGCCCGCACCCAAGCCCGCTGCTGCGAAGCCTGCACCTGCCGCGCCCAAACCTCAGCCTAAAAAGGCCGCCCGTCCCAAGTCCGTCGAGCCCAAGCCGAGCCGTGACGAGATGACCTTTGCCCAGCGCATGGTTACCTCCAAGGAGCCTATGGGCGAGAACGAGATCCCTGGCATGGCGCCGGCTCAAAAAATCATCATTGTCCTTGCCCTCATCGCGTTTGTCATCTTTATGGGCTACACGATCCTGACCAGCATGGGCCTGCTCTAACCGACTCGCATCGGGCGTCATGTCCGCATGCTCTGCTCTCGTCCAACCCTCAAATTCTGCACCACACATCCGAAAGGTCGCCCCATGGCTTTGACCGACATCTCGCATCCCACCGACATTGCAATGCTCACCGATCTGTACGAGCTCACTATGGCCCAGGGCCTGTGGGAGAGCGGCAAGGCCAATGAGCAGGGTTGTTTTACCGCGTTTTACCGCGACCATCCCTTTGGCAGCGCCTATGCCGTCATGTGTGGCACCGCCGAGCTGCCCGAGCTCGTCGAGAACCTGCGCTTTACGCCCGAGGATATCGACTACCTCGCCTCGCTTGAGGCCCCTGCCGGCGGCGCGATGTTCAAGTCCGCATTCCTCGACTACCTGCGCGATTTTCGTGCGCATGTAAATATCGACGCCGTCCCCGAGGGCGAGCTCGTCTTTCCGCGCGAGCCCATGGTGCGCGTCACCGGTCCTGCGCTCGAGTGCCAGCTGCTTGAGACGGCGCTGCTCAACATCGTCGGGTTCCAGACGCTTGTCGCCGCCGACGGTCGCCCCGTGGCGGAGTTTGGCCTGCGCCGCGCCCAGGGTCCCGATGGCGGCCTGGCCGTTGCGCGCGCGAGCTACGTTGCCGGCTGCTCCTCTACGTCCAATGTGCTCGCCGGCCGCCGCTATGGTATTCCCGTCTTTGGCACGCATGCGCACAGCTGGGTGATGAGCTTCGATTCCGAGCTCGAGGCCTTCCGCGCCTTTGCCAAGTCGAGCCCCAAGAACTGTACGCTGCTCATCGACACCTATGACGTGCGCGAGGGCTGCGAGCATGCCATTACGGTTGCCAAGGAGATGGAGGCGGTGGGCGAGCGCCTGTCGGCTATTCGCATCGACTCCGGCGACCTCGCCAAGCTCTCCAAGTATGTTCGCGGCCGTTTTGATGCCGAGGGCCTGCCCTATGTGGGGATCTCGGTTTCCAACGATCTTGACGAGTACACGATTCAGTCGCTGCTGGACCAGGGCGCGCCCATCGATAGCTTTGGCGTGGGTACCAAGCTCGCGACCTGCTATGACCAGCCGGCGCTGGGTGGCGTGTACAAGCTTTCCGCCCGCCGTGCGAGCGAGGCAGATCCATGGACGCCGGTGGTCAAGCTCTCCGAGCAGCCCTACAAGCGCACGATCCCGGGTGTGCAACGCGTGCGCCGTTATTACGACGGCTTTGGCGGCCCGGTCTGCGACATGATCTACGACGAGGACCATCTGGCGGGGGAGGGCGCCGCGCGCGGCAATACCCTCGTGGCCGTGAATGATGCCGCCCTGGTGACCGACGTGTCCGAACTTGAGTATCGCGAGCTGCTGGTGCCGATCGTGCGCGACGGCAGCGCGGTGGCTCCGCGTGAGAGCATCCAGGACGCGCGCGAGCGCTGTGTTTGGGCGCTCGATCATCTGGACGCAGCTTTCAAGCGCTTCCTGTACCCGCAGACCTATGTGGTGGGCATGGAGCAGGGCCTGGCTCAGGTGCGCGACGAGCTCGTGCGCAAGAATATGGCCGCGGCTTCTGCTTTTCCCTGGGCTCACTAATTCTTTGGGCGGTAGGGGCGAGTCACGCTCCCTTGGCCGCCGCTCGGCCGTTCGCTGAACAGTTGATTGGTTTGACGTATGACGACTTCTTATAAAACGATGGTGGTAAAGATCGGTTCGTCCACGGTGGTGGGCGCCGATGGCAAGGTCAACCGCGCCTTTATCGGCGGACTTGCCGATCAAGCCGCAGCGCTGCGCAAGCTCGGCTGGCGTCTGGTCGTGGTGAGCTCGGGCGCTATTGCCTGTGGCTATCCCGTGCTGGGCTTCGACCGCAAGCCGGTCGGTGACCTGCCGAGCTTACAGGCTTGCGCCTCGGCCGGTCAGTGCATCATCTCGTCGGCCTACGACGAGGAGTTCCATGCGCGCGACCTGCTCACCTCGCTCGTGCTGCTCACGCGCCACGACACGGCCCGTCGCACGTCCTACCTGCATGCGCGCGACGCCCTGCTGCGCCTCGTGGAGCTTGGCGTGGTGCCGATCGTCAACGAGAACGATACCGTTACCGTCGATGAGATCAAGTTTGGTGACAACGACACACTGGCGGCGCTTGTGAGCTGCCTGGTTTCTGCCGATCTGTGCGTGACGCTCTCGGACATCGATGGTCTCTATACTGCCAATCCGCACGAGGACCCGACGGCCGAGTTTGTTCCTGTCGTGCATAAGATCGATGCCAAGATTATTGCCTCGGCGGGCGATTCTTCCACATCGGTGGGCACGGGCGGCATGATTACCAAGATTCGCGCGAGCCGCATCCTGATGACGGCGGGCATTCAGAGCGTGATTTGCTCGGGCGAGGAGCCCGATGCGCTCGTGCGCCTCGCCCGCGGCGAGAGCGTGGGCACGCTGTTCGATCCGCCGGCGGAGCGTCTGGACATCGCACCCCGCAAGCTGTGGATCGCACTGGGCGACAAGGCGCATGGCTCGGTGACGGTCGATGATGGTGCTGCGAAGGCGCTGGTCAGCCGTGGTTCTTCCCTGCTTGCGGTGGGTATTCGCGAGGTCGATGGCCAGTTTGCCGAGGGCGATGTGCTCGACGTGTGCGACCCGAGCGGTATGGTTGTCGCCCGCGGTATCGCCGAGGCCGATTCGGACGTGCTGGAACTTGCTGCCGGTCGCCGCCAGGACCAGATCGCCAGCAACCGCCTGCTCGCTAACCTGGCCGAGAAGCCGGCGATACACAGGGATAACTTGATCGTATTTGCATAAAGAAAGACAGCACTGCGGATCGTTTCCCGCAGCGCTGTCTTTCTCGTGCCGGCACTTGGGGACGTTCCTTTTGTGCCGGCAGGTGGGGACACTCCTTTGCTAGAAGATCCGGCGCAGGTCTCCGCGGTTGAGGGCTTCGTCGAAGAGGTGCTTGAACACCACGCTGCCGTGCAGACCGTCGTGCTCGAACTCGTTGGTCACCCAGGCATGCGAGTCGCCCACGCGGCTGAGCGTATCGAGCTGCAAGCCCGAATCGACGTACATGTCTGCGGGTCGTAGATCTTGTCCCAGCTGGTGTCTTCCATCAGCAGGTCCATGGCGGGTTTGAAGGGCTTGAGCTCGGGCATCTGCTCGAACATCCACGGGAACATTGCCTCGCCGGTAAACATGAGCGGGCGCGCGAGGGTGTCGAACTCGGCGCGGTGTGCCTTCTCTTCGGCCGCGGCCCAACCAATGGGCATAGTGTCGCCGTCGGCGTAGATGAACTCCTGCAGTGTCCAGTACAGCGGGTTTGTACGCGTGTTGGTGCGCTCGAAGGCGCGCATCAAAAAGCTGTCAGATACCGAGGCGCCGCAGGCCAGCGTGCCGTCGCCGTCGGCAAAAGCGTGATCGACAATCCAATGCATGCGCTCAAAGCTCGGCTTCATACCAAAGTCGCTGCCCATGAGCTGTAGGCGCTCGACCGTCATCGGTGAGCCGTCGGGCAGCACGGGCTTCTGGGCCTCGAGCGCATCGGCCAGTGCCGCCACGCGCTCGACGTCGGCGGGGTAGCGGTCGTAATACTGCTGAGTCTTGGCCGCCATGCGCGGGAAGGTGTGCGCGTAGACCTCGCTTGCGCTCGCTGGCACGTGTGGAATGCCGCCGCAGGTAAAGCTCGCCGCCACGCCTTCGGGGAAGAGCGACAGATAGCTCAACGTCAAAAAGCCGCCGTAGCTCTGCCCGAGTGTGACCCAGGGCTTGCCGCCAAAGCCCACCAGGCGCAGGTACTCAAAATCGCGCACGATGGAGCTGGCGAGGTGGCGCTTGAGGAAGTCAGCCTGCGAGCGTGCGGCATCGGAGCCGGCCGCCGTCGCGCGCTCGCCCAGTGCGGCAATCGTGCGCCCGTCCACGCAGCAACTGCGTCCGGTGCCGCGCTGGTCGGGAAGGACCACGCGGAAGTGCTTGACGGCCTCCTCGATCCAGCCGTCGCTTGTGGGCGACAGCGGACGCGGGCTCTCGCCGCCGGGGCCGCCCTGCAAAAACAGGAGCAGCGGCAGATCGTCGTTGATGCGGTCGGGCGCGCAAACCACGCGGTAGAAGAGCTTGATGCTCTCGGGCGCGCCGGCGATTGGTGCCGGCATGGCGCCGCGGCGCATGGTGCTGCCGACGGCCAGGAGCATCGGCTCCAGGCCGCGCCAGTCAAGGGGGACGTCGATGCTGTGGTCCTCGACGTAAAGGCCGGGGACGTGGTACGAAGTGATGAGGGCCATGTGAGTCTTCCGTTCGTTGCGGTGTTTCGGGTTGACCAATTCTACCGCCGCGGGCGAGGCCATGCGCAAATCGGCTACCATTGTTGCAAACTTCTAGGAGAAAGGGCCGCCCATGTCGGTCGATATAGCCACGTACGTCCACGATCTTGCCGTTGCCGCCAAGGCAGCGTCGGCCTCGCTTGCCACGGCGAGCGATGAGCAGCGTCAGGAGGCCGTGCGCGCCATGGCCGCGGCGCTGCACGATGGCGTCGATTCCATCGTTGCCGCCAACGAGCTCGATATGTCCGCCGCGCGCGATGCGGGTACCTCGGCCGGACTGCTCGATCGCCTGCTGCTGACGCCCGAGCGCGTCGAGGGCATGGCCGCCGGCCTGGAAAAGCTCGCCGAGCTGCCCGATCCCGTGGGCCGCGTGCTCGACCACCGCGTGCTTGCAAGCGGCGTGGACCTGACCCGCGTGAGTGTGCCGCTGGGCCTGGTCGCTATGGTCTACGAGGCGCGCCCCAACGTGACGGCCGACGCCGCAGGCATCTGCATCCGTACCGGCAACGCCTGCATTCTGCGCGGCGGCTCGCTGGCCTATCACTCGTGTGCCATGATCGCCGAGCTGCTGGCCGATGCGCTCGAGGCCAAGGGCTTCCCGCGCGAGGCCGTGTCGATGATCGAGTCCACCGACCGCGAGGCCACCGGCGAGCTCATGAAGCTCCGCGGTATTGTCGACGTACTCATTCCGCGCGGCGGTGCAGGCCTGATCCAGCGCTGCGTGCGCGAGTCGCTTGTGCCGGTGATCGAGACGGGCACGGGCAACTGCCACATCTACGTGCATGAATCCGCCGACTTTGATAAGGCGCTCAACATTATCGTTAATGCCAAGACCCAGCGCGTAGGCGTGTGCAATGCCGCCGAGTCGCTGCTGGTCGACCGTGCTGTGGCCGATGCGTTTTTGCCCGCGGTCGTGACCGTGCTGCATGACCACGGCGTGCTGATTCACGGCGACGAGGCAACCTGCGCCGCATGCGCCGATGCCGGGCTTGTGGAGGGCGATGACTACGTCGCCGCGACTGAGGAGGACTGGGGTCGCGAGTACCTGGCGCTCGAGATGAGCGTGAAGGTCGTGGCAAACGAGGACGAGGCCATCGCACACATCAACCGCTACGGCACGATGCACTCCGAGGCCATCGTTGCCGAGGACACGGATGCTTGCGAGCGCTTCCTGGATGCGGTCGATGCCTCGGCCGTGTACGCCAACGCCAGCACGCGCTTCACCGACGGCGGCGAGTTTGGCCTGGGCGCCGAGATCGGCATCTCGACCCAAAAGCTCCACGCCCGTGGCCCCTTTGCCGCCGAGGCCCTCACCACCTACAAATACAAGCTCCGCGGCACCGGCCAGGTCCGTCCCTAACGCCCGCGCAAACAAAAACCACCACAAAGGTGCCTGTCCCCTTTGTGGTGGTTTTAGGTGGCGTTGACGGTTAGGCCTGGAAGGTATCTCGGTCGGGGGCGAAGGACTGCATGGCCGCGATGGTGCGGTCAAAGAGCTCGGGGAGCTCCCAGCCCAACATCTCGGCGCCCTGCGAAATCACGTCGCGCGAGCAGCCGGCGGCAAAGCGTTTGTCCTTGAACTTCTTCTTGAGCGACTTAGTCGTAAAGTCCATAACGCTCTTGCTCGGGCGCATGATGACGGCAGCGCCGATCAGGCCGGTGAGCTCATCGCAGGCAAACAGGATCTTTTCCATCTGCAGCTCGGGCTTGGGTAGTGAGGTGTTGAAGTCCGACGTGTGCGTCTGGATGGCGCGAATGAGCTCGGGAGACGCACCTTCGCCCTCAAGAATCTCGGCAGCATAGATGGTGTGGTTAATGGGGTCGTCCTCATGCTCCTCCCAATCCAGGTCGTGCAGCAGACCGACGATGCCCCAAAACTCCTCGTTCTCGGGGTCGAACTCGCGCGCAAAGTAGCGCATAGTGCCCTCGACCGTCTCGCCATGGGTGATATGGAACGGGTCCTTGTTGTGCTCGTTGAGCAGTTCGAACGCGCGGTCGCGGGTGATTCCGGCGGTAAGCGGCTCTGCCATAGGAGACTCCTTGTGCTCGTGGGTATCGATAAGAATGAATACTACTAGAACAAGAAAACCACCACAAAGGTGCCTGTCCCCTTTGTGGTGGTTTTGGCGCGGTTGGGTTAGTTGAGGGCGGCTTGGGCTAGGCGGGCTTCGGCGGCCTCCTCGGTGACGCCCAAGGCCACGGCGAACTCCTCGATGGAGCGGCGCTTGGCTTCCTTGAGTACGCGCATGTAGTAGGAGCTGGGCTTTTTATCAGCTTCCTCGGCCTGGCGAATGCGGTACATCATGGTCTTTGCCACGCGGACCGTCTCGGGCGCGCCCAGCTTGAGCTGCTGCTTAAAGTGCGTCTCCTCAAGCGAGCTGTTGCGCTCGGTAAAGGTGTCGCACTCCAGCTCGTCATAGTGGCTCAGCAGGTGCTCGGCATCTTGCTGCGAGATGGCGGCGTGCAAACGGTCGGCCTGCGCCACGGGGTACATGAGGATCGTCTGCGCATGTCCCTGCTTGGTCTCGAGCAGCAGCATGGGCTGCGGTGTGTCGTCCCTAAAACCGACGACGGTGCAGACTCCCTGGCCCGGATGAATGACGTGTTGACCGATTGAGAACATGCTACCTCCAACTTATACGAATTTACGTATGTCTAGAATAACACGCTGACGTGCGCAAACCCTTACTTTATGCAGGAAAAGCACACAACTCTGATAGGTAAGAGTATTCGATAACAGACGCAGCTCATTCACACCTTTATGCATTTTCAACGCCTGCATAATCTGCAGGCAGACTGGCATCTTTGAGTGACTCCATACAAGCTGTAGTCATTTTTGTGCATATGCAATATCTATTAGCTTTACCCTGCGACAGTGCCCGTCGCTTGTGATAGAGTGCTACAAACTCTGGCTTTTGCCCTACGAGTGACCAAGAGCTCGGGGGCTTTAACACAAGGAGGATCTATGCCCGAGAAGATTGAAGAGCTGGTACGCGCTGCGCTTGCTGCGGCCCAGGAGGCCGGCGACCTTTCCGCATTTGAACTTGACGATTGCGCTATCGAGCGACCGGCTGACACTTCTCATGGCGAGTGGACCTCTACCATGGCCCTGAAGTCCGCCAAGCTGGCCCACTGCGCCCCGCGCAAGATCGCCGAGGCCATCGTTGCCCATATGCCCGAGGACCCCGCGATCGAGAAGGTCGAGATCGCAGGCCCCGGCTTCATCAACTTCTACCTCTCCGTTGCCGTCAAGAATGCCATCTTTGGCGAGGCTCGCGAGAAGGGTATGGACTTCGCTAAGTCCAACGTCGGTGGTGGCCTGAAGACCCAGGTCGAGTTCGTTTCCGCCAACCCCGTCGGCCCCATGCACATCGGCCACGGCCGCTGGGCCGCGCTGGGCGACTCGCTCTGCCGTGTTATGGACCACGCCGGTTACGACATCCAGCGTGAGTTCTACATCAACGACCACGGCTCTCAGATGAACACCTTCGGCAACTCCATCAGCACGCGCTATATGCAGCTTGCCGACATCATCGCCAAGCAGGGCGTGGATATCGACGAGGCTCACAAGCTACTGATCGCCGACCGCGACGCTTTCGTTGCCGACGAGAACGACGAGCATCCCGAGACCCATCCGTACCAGGATAACTTTGCCGAGACCCTGGGCAAGGACTCCTACGGCGGCGACTACATCATCGACGAGGCCGCCGAGTTCTGGCGCACCGACGGCGATAAGTGGGTCAACGCCGATCCGCAGGAGCGCATGGAGAGCTTCCGCGAGCGCGGCTATGTAAAGATGGTCGACAACATGCGCGACCTTTGCCATGCCGTTAACTGCGACTTCGATCGTTGGTTCTCCGAGCGCTCGCTGTATGTGAAGGACACCGAGGGCGAGACCGCCGGCACCTCCGCCGTCGACCGCGCTTTTGAGAAGCTCGACAAGATGGGCTACCTCTACACCAAGGACGGCGCCCTGTGGTTCCGCTCCACCGACCTGGGCGATGACAAGGACCGCGTCCTGATCAAGTCCGACGGCGAGTACACCTACTTCGCCTCCGACGTTGCCTATCACTGGGATAAGTTCCAGCGCGTCGACCACGTCATCGACATCTGGGGCGCCGACCACCACGGCTACATCGAGCGCGTCCGCTGCGTCTGCGACGCTCTTGGCTATCCCGGCAAGTTCGAGGTTCTGCTGGGCCAGCTCGTCAACCTGCTGCGCAACGGCAAGCCCGTCCGTATGTCCAAGCGCAAGGGCACCATGGTGACCCTGCAGGAGCTCGTCGACGAGGTCGGCTCCGATGCCGCTCGCTACACGCTCATCTCCAAGAGCTCCAACCAGATGGTCGACTTCGATATTGAGGCCGTTAAGAAACGCGACAACTCCAACCCGGTGTACTACGTGCAGTACGCTCACGCCCGTGTGTGCTCCATCCTGCGCCGTGCCGCTGACGTTACGCCTGAGCAGGCTGACGAGATGGGCATGAAGGCCGTCGCCGCCAAGGCCATCGGTGAGAACGTCGATTACTCGCTGCTGACCGACCCGACCGAGCTCGCCCTTTCGCGTAAGCTCAACGAGCTCACCGACCTCATCGCCAGCTGCGCTCGCGACCGCGCCCCGTTCCGTCTGACGCACTTTGCTGAGGAACTCGCCGGCGACTTCCACAGCTTCTACGCTGCCTGCCAGGTTCTGCCGAGCGAGGGCCGTCCCGTCGACCCCGAGCTTTCGCGTGCCCGTCTGGCCGCTTGCGACGCCGTCCGCGTGACGCTCGCCCTGGTGCTCACCCTTGTTGGCGTTTCCGCGCCCGAGCAGATGTAATCTGCGAGTCATTTGACCGTACAGACTTGGTTTAACTAAGCCTTGAAAGCCCGATCTCCCACGGAGGTCGGGCTTTTTGCAAACGCCGACGTATTGACGAATTTGGAACTGCTGGAAATACGAAACTATGCCGGTTTACTACGATGAAATGAGAAATTCCAACCACGCCGGCTTTTCGCAAAAAGTGCAAGGCATCTACCTGCGGTTTTAGTTCAACAAGTTTCGGAGTGGTCGCGGTTGAGCGATTCATCGTAGTAAACCGCCATAGTTTTGGCGGAGGCAGTCAGATTTGTGGGTGTTAAACCAAAGAGTGTCCCTTTTGACTAGTCGTTTAAGAGCGTTCCCAATGACTAAGTTGCAGGTGGCGGCGGTTGTGTTACACTAACGCTGCGTATATGGCGCAATCATCTCGATACAGATCAATGATGTCCGTCGTTTTGAACGGAACTAGACTGTTTAGCCGCCCTGAAGGTTTATGCAGGGAGCATGTGATCACAGGGCTTGAAAAGAAAGTTGAGCAAACACTGTGTCTGATCAACAGCAAGAAAACGAAATAACGACGACGCAAGCCGCTCCCGCTGCACCGGTTGCGTCGGACCAAGTCGCGGCGCCCGCGCAAACGTCGGCTCCTGAGACGCCTAAGGCTGCAACGGCTGAGAAGGCCGTGCCTGCAACTGGTGAGGAGGCTGCTCCGGCAAAGCCCAAGCGTACGCGCCGCACGGCCAAGCCTGCTGCTGACGGCGAGGAGGTCACCAAGCCCAAGCGCCGTACCACGCGCACGACGCGCGTCAAGCGCACCGTTGCAGCTGACTCCTCGGCGCCGATTTCCGATGAGGTCGCGCAGGCACGTGCGTTGGCGCAGATTAGCGAGGCTCAGGTGGTGCGCGCCCGCCGTCGTGCTGCCGAGCGCGAGGCCGCGGCTCTGACCGAGCTTGCAGCTCCGTCTGTGCCCGAGACGCCTGCCGCCACCGAGACCCCTGTCGCCGACCAGCCGACCGAGAAGCCGGTACCGCGCACACGCCGTCGCACGGCTGCTAAGGCCGAGCAGGTTGCCGATCAGGTAACCTCCGAGCTCACTGAGGCTTCGGTCCGTTCCGCGGCAGGGGAGGGCACATCGCCTGTTGAGCCCGCTGCGCCTGTCGAGGCCAGCGAAGTTCCCGTTGTCGATCCGGCTTTGCGCCCGCACCGTCGCGGTCGCAAGCCCAAGGCCTTCGTCGAGGCAGAGAAGGCCGCAGCCGCAGCTGCAGCCGCTCGGGATGCTGCGGCGACCGCCGAGTCTGCAACCGCCGCCGACGCGCCCGTCCAGGATGCTACGACTTCCGAGGCCGCTCCCGCCGATGTCGAGCCCGCCGACGTCCGTCCTGGTCGCAGCCATCGTACTGCTGCTAAGCGCACGTCCAAGGCCAAGGCTGCCAAGAAGGGTGCGTCCGAGGATTCCGCCGAGACGACCGCCGATGCATCGATTGATGCCGCTGAGCCCCAGGACGTCGAACAGCCTGCGTCCGAAAAGCCCAAGCGTGGTCGTAAGAAGTCCGCTAAGGCCAAGGCGTCCGAGCAGCGGGCTGATGTCGAAGCGCAGGTCGATTCCGGCGCCGAGGCCAATGACGCCGCTGCGGCCAATGCCGACGCCGCCGCAACTGATGGTGCCGCGCCCGCCGAGGCCGAAGACGGCGCTCGCCCCAACCGTCGCCAGCACAAGCGTAACGACGAGCGCAACGACCGCAAGGACGAGCGCAACAACGACCGTCGCAACCGCCAGCGCGATCGCAAACAGCGCAACAAGGAGCGCAACGCCGCCCCCACCGAGCCCACGCTTTCGCGCGAGGAACTCGCGGCCATGAAGGTCGCCGAGCTGCGCGAGAAGGCCAAGGAGTTCGAGATCCAGACGACCGGCAAGAAGAAGGCCGAGCTCGTCGAGGAGATCTACACCACTGCCGCGAAGGCCGAGGGCTTCCGCGACATCAAGGGCATTCTGCAGATTCGCCCGGACAGCTCCGGCATCATCCACGCCCATGGCTACATGAAGTCCAACGACGACGCCTTCGTGCCCGCCTACCTCATCCGCTCCGCGCGTCTGCGCACGGGCGACGTCATCGAGGGCTCGCTGCGTCCTTCGCGCGGCGGCGACAAGCGCGCCGGCCTCGCCAAAATCACGACCGTCAACGGTCTGGACCCCGAGCAGATTCGCAACCGTCCTAAGTTCGGCGACCTCACCCCGGTCTATCCCAACGAGCCGCTGCGCATGGAGCACGGCAAGGACTCCATTACCGGTCGCGCCATCGACATCGTGTCGCCGATCGGCAAGGGTCAGCGTGGCCTGATCGTGTCCCCGCCCAAGGCCGGCAAGACCACGATCCTCAAGAAGATCTGCCAGTCTATCTCGATTAACAACCCCGAGGTGCACCTCATCTGCCTGCTCGTCGACGAGCGCCCCGAAGAGGTCACCGATATGCAGCGTTCCATCAAGGGCGAGGTTGTGGCGTCGACCTTCGATATGCCCGCCGACAACCACACTCGCGTGGCAGAGCTCGTCATCGAGCGCGCAAAACGCATCGTGGAGCTGGGCGGCGATGTTGTGGTGGTGCTCGACTCCATCACGCGTCTTGCCCGCGCCTACAACTTGGCGGCGCCCGCCTCAGGCCGCATCCTTTCGGGCGGCGTCGATTCGGCGGCACTGTATCCGCCCAAGCGCTTCCTGGGCGCAGCCCGCAATATCGAGAACGGCGGCTCGCTCACCATCCTGGCCTCTGCCCTCATCGACACCGGTTCCAAGATGGACGAGGTCATCTTTGAGGAGTTCAAGGGCACCGGCAACATGGAGCTCAAGCTCGACCGCGACCTGGCCGACCGCCGCATCTTCCCGGCTATCGACCCCGTTGCCTCCGGTACGCGTAACGAGGACCTGTTGGTTGACGAGCAGATGCGTCCGTTTGTCTTTGGCTTGCGTCGCATTCTTGCCGGCATGAACAACACCGAGCGCGCGGCCGCATCGTTTATCAAGGGTCTTAAGGGCACCAACACCAACCAGGAGTTCCTGGTGCGTTCGGCCAAAAAACACAGCGACTACGAGCAGACGTTCTAGGTTGTCATCTACACGCAGCGATAGTCATCAATGCAATAAAGGGTCGGGGCTTTGAGCCTCGGCCCTTTTCTATATCGCCGCTCCGCGCTTTTTTGACCATAAGACTGGCAAGCAGCAGGTTTCCCGTTTCAATCCGACATCGTCGCTTGCAATCGACAGGGCGGTTTCGCATAATAGCTTTTAAGCTTCGCGACGGAAAACGCAGATGAATCGAACCATATACCGTTGCTTTGGGGCATAGCCCCGCTTCATCTTCTCTCGCGCAGCCAACTGAATGATGCGATTTGGGTGCTGGAAGATGGGGAGAGCTCATGGCTTCTTCTGATGCAACACAACGAGCAGTCCTTGCCGGACTTTCGTGCGGGATCGGCCTTGCCGCTCCCGTGGTTATGTATGCCGCGACGCTGCCGTTTTCGTCGTGGGTATCTATGCCGCCTCGCTGGGTATCTCCGAGTATCGTGCGCAGCGTGAAGAGCGTCTGTTCCAGCCCGATGCCATGGGCGTTGCCGCCAATCTCAATCAGCATCAAAGCGAGTTCAAGACCGCCTCGATTCCAGCTCAGCAGCAGGATGCGACTCCTTACGCTGCGGCTTCTGCTTCTCAGGCTCAGGCGGAGCAGTCTACCTCGGCATTCCTTTCCGGCCTGACTGGTGCGTTCCAGCGCCGTCATGCCGATGATGGTGTCCCTACCATCGCTCGAGCCGCAGATGCTATGGACGAGGACGAGGCTTGGTCCATGATCGACAGTATGCTCGACGACGATTCGCCAGTGAGCTGCGACCCTGCACACTCGCGCGACGTCTATCAAGTCGCCATCGACGAGCTCACCAATGGCGGGCAGACCGGCTCCTTCAATCGCGACGACATCGCCGCCCAGGCCGCCCCTGCGGGCAGCACGGCGGCTTTCGTGGCACTCGTCGCCAACGCGGCAGCCAATAACGCCTACAGCGCTACCTCGGCGGACGCGAACGCTTCTGCCGACAATTCGTACGTTGATGAAGCCATGGCCGCGGACGAGGAGGCCGTTGCCGCCCGCCGTGCCGCCGAAAGCTCGCTGTGGGGCGCTCCTGCCCAGCAGCAGGCGGCTGAGGCTGCGCCGTACAATGTAAACCTCGCCAGCATGCCTATCATCTCCGGTGCCGCGGATATCGATCTCGATGACCTCGATGAGCCTGCAGCCATCACCGCATCGATTGATGCCCAAGATCGCATCGACACCGGCGACCTTCCGGATGCCTCGCTCGAGGTTGATGTTCCCATGGCCGATTACTCGGGCCACGAGGACATGTGGGCCGCCGCCACCGCGATTCTGGATGAGATTGACGAGCCTGCTCCTGTTGCAGCCCCCGCTCCCGTCGCTGCCCCTCAGCCTGCTGCCCCCGCCTATGTCGGCCGTCACAGTGCTGTGTTCCCCGAGGATACTGCCCGTATCTCGCGCGAGAGCATCGAGCGGGCCGAGGCTATTGCCGCCGGCATTATGGAAAACCGTCGTCACGAGCGCGTCAATCAGATCCTCGAGGAAGAGATCGAGCGCCTGCAGTCCTCAACCGCCAAGCGTACGGGCCGTGCCTATCTGAGCGTTATCGAGGGCGGTACCGCCAGCTTCGCGCCGCTCCGCGCGGAGGCATAACTTCTGCATGGTTAAGATCAATCGAAAATGGGCGGTTGTAACCTGCCTGATGGCGCTCTTGATCTGGGGCAATTCGCTGGTTCCCGGCTCGGGGTCGGGCTCGCTGAGCCTAACGGTCATGGAAGCTATCCGCGGTTTCCTGCACAGCGTGGGACTTCCATATGAATGGGTGACCAACTTTGTTGTTCGCAAGTGCGCGCATTTTACCGAGTATATGGTGCTCGGCATCTTGGCAACGCACGCCTTTGATTTTGAGGGCCGGCGCACCTTTGACGTGCTGCTGCCCACGGCGGTGTTCCTGCTGCTGATTCCCTCGATCGACGAGACGATTCAGCTCTTTGTGCCGGGACGCGCTGGCATGATCACCGATGTGATGATCGACTGCTGTGGAGCGGCAACGGGCGTTGTGCTCCGATATCTCTTACGGTCGCTGATGTGCGCTAAAAAGGCCGCCTAGGACGTATTGTTTGGTCCTAGGCGGCCTTTTTTATTTGAGGGCTTATATGAGGCGTGGTGGCGTCGTTCCGTAGGTCGGATTTGCCGGGCGCGCCACGCCCTGTGGGTGCGTCTGCTACTGAAGCGCCTGTGCGCCCAGGGCCAGGCAGCCCATAATGCCCTGCTTGCCCTCGAGGCTGTTGTTGACGATGTAGTTATCGATGTCGTTGACCTCGGGCGTGACGATATAGCCGTTGAGCATCTCGGCACACTTTTTGCGTGCGAGCGGCACGATGGGGGTGTGGTCGGCCACACCGCCGCCGATGATGATCTTTTGCGGCGCGTAGCACAGCGTGTAGGTCATGAGCGCCTGTGCTAGATAGCCTGCGAGCAGGTCCATGGCCTCTGGGTCATCGGCCATGTCTCCGGCGCTCTTGCCATCCCAGCGCTTTTTAACGCCGGGGCCGGCGATGAGGCCCTCGAGGCAGTTGTCATGGAAGGGGCAAGCGCTATGCTCGCCGATGGTGTCGCGCGGGTCGCGCGTGACCAGGATGTGGCCGGCCTCGGGATGCATCATGCCGTGTACGAGCTTACCGCCCGAGAGCACGCCGGCGCCCACACCGGTGCCGATGGTCAGGTAGACCACGTCCGTGAGGCCCTGGGCGCAACCAAAGGTGACCTCGCCCAAGCAGGCAACGTTGACGTCGGTGTCGTAGCCGCAGGGGATATTGAGCTCGTTTTGGATAGTGCCCAGCAGATCAAAGTAGCGCCATGCCGTCTTGGGCGTCTCCAGGATCTTGCCGTATTGGGGTGAGGCGGGATTGACTGCGGTGGGGCCAAAGGCGCCGATGCCCAGCGCGGCGATGCCCTTGTCGGCAAACCACGCGTTGACGGCCTCGACGGTCTCCTGCGGGGTCGTGGTCGCGATCTGCTCACGCTCCAGGACCGTGCCGTCTGCATAGCCCGTGGCGCAGACCATCTTGGTGCCGCCGGCCTCGAGCGCTCCGATAAGCTGCTGCTCTGCCATAATATTCCTCTCTGGGACGAGTTGCTCCATGACTAAAGTATAGAGCTCTAAACCATTTAAGAAAGCGCTATAAAAAGAAGCCTCGCAACGTGGCGGGCGGTGCGAGGCTTCTTTGGTTGCTTTAGTTGCCGGGCCGTCCTTACCCGCGCGGCTTGATTTTATCACGTAGCGACTTGAGGTTCTCCAGTGCCGCGTTAAGCGTCTCATCCCGCTTGGCAAAGTGGAAACGAATCAGATGGTTGACGGGCTCGCGGAAGAAGCTCGAGCCGGGCACGGCGCCCACGCCCACCTTGGATGCGAGGTCCTCGCAGAATTCGAGGTCGCTGTCATAGCCAAACTCAGAGATGTCCATCATGACGTAGTAGGCGCCCTGCGGCACGTTGTGCGTGAGGCCGATGCTGCCGAGTCCCTGACAGAACAGGTCGCGCTTGGCGGTGTAGAGGTCGAGGACCTCCTGGTAATAGCTGTCGTCGAAGTTGAGGGCGGTGACGACAGCTTCCTGCAGGGGAGCGGCGGCACCCACGGTGAGGAAGTCGTGGACCTTCTTGATGCGCTCGGTG
>MNQC01000113.1:0-887 GCA_001915225.1 Collinsella sp. 60_9 | reverse complement strand
TCTTAGACAGCGAACTGCAGCTGATGGTTCGCTCGAACATGCCGGGCAGCGTGGCCATATAGACGTGCTCGTGGGGCGCGTAGACGATGTGCTCGTATACCTCGTCGGTAATGCAGTAGGCGTCGTACTTTTTGCAGAGGTCGGCGATAAAGGTGAGCTCCTCGCGCGTAAAGACCTTGCCGCAGGGGTTGGAAGGGTTGCACAGGACGATGGCCTTGGGGTCGTTGTCGCGGAAGGCCGCCTCGAGTGTCTCGCGGTCAAAGTCGAATGTGGGCGGGTTGAGCGGCACGTAGATGGGCTCGGCACCCGAAAGGATCGTGTCGGCGCCGTAGTTCTCGTAGAACGGCGAGAAGATGACGACCTTATCGCCGGGGTTCGTGACCGTCATCATGGCGGCCATCATGGCCTCGGTGGAGCCGCAGGTGACTACGATATTCTCGTTGGGGTTCACCGGCATGCCCATAAAGTGCTCCTGTTTGGCGGCGAGCGCCTCGCGCATGGCCTGGGAGCCCCAGGTGATGGAGTACTGGTGATAGAGCGGCTTGGGGTCGCTGGCTATGGTGCTGAGGCTATCGAGCAGCTGCGCCGGGGGATCGAAGTCGGGGAAGCCCTGCGAGAGATTGACAGCGCCGTACTTATTGGAGATGCGTGTCATGCGGCGGATGACCGAATCGGTAAACGTTGCCGTGCGGTTGGAGAGTTCTTTCATGACGGTCCTTTCGAGGATTTGCAGTGGGGCAAGTTTACTCCTATGAAACCGGTGGGATTTGTTCGAAATGGTCTCGAAAAACTCTTTTCAAAATTCTTGAAAATTGGGGCTTGCATCGTGTGGCGTTCCTTGCAATAATAGACGAGCGCGAAGCGCACAGGACACGGTGGGTGTAGCT
>MNQC01000112.1:43689-44051 GCA_001915225.1 Collinsella sp. 60_9 | reverse complement strand
GCGAGAAGGCGGCGGAGGAGGGCAAGCTCGCAAAGGCGCAGTTTGATGAGCGCCAGCGCGAGTCGAGGCTTTCGCTGCTTGATAACTGCAAGATTGTGCGCTTGTGCTGGGATGATCTGAGGGATCCGGGAAAGCTTGATCGCAAGCTCAAAGTTGCCGGCGTGCCGCGTGCGTGCTGAGGCGGTTGCAGGGCGTTGAGTCGCACGAGCGTGGAAATCCGGACACACGAGCGTGGATAATCGGACGCTTGTTGAATGAGCGTGGATAATCTCCCGTTTTTGGCTCGCAAGGGGGTTCAAAGCGGGAGATTTTCCACGCTCATCGTGCAGGTGCGATGCCACGGCGGTTAGGCGCTGATGATG
>MNQC01000112.1:43051-43587 GCA_001915225.1 Collinsella sp. 60_9 | reverse complement strand
TCATAGCAGCCGCCGCCGTAGCCCAGGCGCGCGCCGGTTTGGTCGAAGGCCACGAGCGGCACAACAATCATGTCGAGTGCTTCGGCAGGCACGATGGGGAAGCGGTCGCTGTCGATGTCCGTGGCCGCGAAGGTCCGCGCGGGGTGGGCGATAAACGGGGCCGCGGACGCATCGTCGGCGGCAACTGCTCGCATGCACATGCGCTGGCCACAAGCTGCGGCATCAATTGCCGAGAACATGCACGGATAGGCTACGCGCCAGCCGCGCGCGGCGGCCGCAGCGGCAAACGCGGCAGGGGCTGCCTCGGAGCCCATTACGGCATAGACTGCAACGGTGTGCGGGGCTGCGGGATCCGAGCTGCCCAGCAACTCAACAAGCCGCGCACAGATAACGGCAGACTTCGCCGCCCGCAAGTCCAAATCAAGAGCATCGCGCCGAGCAATCACTGCCCGCCGCAACTCAGCCTTATCCATCCCAGCTCCCTCTCCCAAACCTACCAAAAAGGGACAGGTTTATTTTGGCAGGTTTTATCTGGG
>MNQC01000112.1:39847-43040 GCA_001915225.1 Collinsella sp. 60_9 | reverse complement strand
GTTTTGACGAAGAGCAGGTGTTCGCGGCGGTTTGTCTCGATCTGTAACAGTTACTCGGCAAAATCGGACCTAGATGTTACAGATTGAGACAAAGGGCCGGCGTCATCCGGAAACGTCTCGATCTGTAACATCTGGAGCCGATATTGCCGTCTTGGCGTTACAGATCGAGATAAACCGACAGACTGCGGCAAAAGAAAAGGTAGATTTTCAGGCATGTCCCAAAAATCTACCTTTGTTGTGGTTAGCTCAGCAGGTCGACTACGTTGAAGCCGGCGTTGCTCTTGGCGATGACGTCTCGGCCGCCAAAGACGCAGGTGGGCGAGGTGGCCGCGATGCGCGTGACGTCGGCGCCGAGCGAGCGCAGCTCACCGGGCGTGGCGGCGAGCATCTGGGCGCGGCGCTCCTCGCGTGCATGCGGATCGAGTCCGGCCAGGTAGGTCGTGTTGCGGCGCTTGGTGAGCGCGTACGGCTTCACCGGCGCGTCCATGCCGCTCACGCAGCTTACGATAAAGCCCTCGAAGGCGGCCTCGTCGGGCTCAAAGCTGCCGAGCCATTCGCCTGCGCGCGCCACACGCTCAATCGAGGGGTCGATTGCTGGGTCGCGGTAGGTGTAGAACGCCGTCTGGCGCTCGCCGGCTGCGCGGAATCCGCAGCCGTACGCACCGCCCTTCACGCGAATCTCGTTCCACAGGTAGTCGTAGGAGAGCGCGTTGGCGGCAACCGCCCAGGCGCCCGTCACGTCGATGCCCAGGCGACGCGGGTCGGACGCGCTTGCCGCAAAGCAGATATCGCTGGGGATGACGAAAGCCTCGTGGCGGTCGCGCGGCGTCGGCACCACGAGAGCGTCGCGGCCGGCATCGGCACCATCGCCCGCACCCAGCCCCAGGTCGCCCGCGGCATCCCAGTATGCGTCAAAGTCCTCGTTGCTGCCGGTAAAGCTCGCCATGCAGCCATCGGCCACAAAGATGCGCTCCGCCAGCTCGGCAAGCTTGGTACGCAGCCCGTCCACGCGCTCGTCAAAGTGCTCGAGCAGATCGCGCAGGAACAGGTAGAAATCCACGCCCGAAAGCTGCTCGCGCACCACGGACGAAGGCGAGCTGTAGCTCATCGCGCGACCGAGCGCCGCCGAGTGGCCGTTGTTGATAAAGCCCTGCTCAAGCCCAATACGAATCTGCGTGAGCACGTCGCGCACGCGGTCGGCGTCGGCATCTGCCAAAAGCGTGCTCGACCATACCTCGCGCGGCAGGCTCGCCAGCGCATCGATCTTCTCGGACAGGGCGCCGGCGCTCACCAGCAGGTAGGGGCGCACGCCGTCCACGTCGGGCTGGGTCATGACCTCGGTCGTAAAGCTCAAAAAGCCGAGCTTGCCAGCGAGCAAGTTGTCGAGTTCTTCGGCCGAGTGCTCGCGCGTGGGCAGCTGCTTAAACAGGCGGCAGAGCAGTGTCGCATAGGGCAGATCCTCAAACGCGACGCAGCTCAGGTCGAAATACTGCATGGCGTAGGCCAGACGGTTGGTGGGGATGCCGTGGCGCAGGCAGGGGATGGGTGCGGTCGTGTCCACGATCAGCGGCGGCTCGGGGCGCGCCTCGCCAATGTCGGACACGCGCAGGCGCGGCAGCGTGGCCTTGGCCTCGGGCGTGTCTTCCGCCTCCTGCGCGGCACGCAGCGCGGCCGTGCGCTCGACCACGTCGGCCAGCTCGGCATCGGTCATGGCGTCGCGCTTGGTAGCCAGCTCGGCAGCTTCGGCGCTCTCCGCACCCTCGGCAGCGTCTACCGGAACCAACTCGACCAGAGCCATGTGGTCATTCTCCAGCACGAGCTCGCGCAGCAGGTCCTCAAAATAGCTGCCGTCCAGCTCGCCGCGCAGTTCCTCGTACACCGGGCCATACTTGAGCGCCAGCGTCGCGGCGTCGTCATCGTAGAGCCAGGTACTCAGCGCGTCGCACGCAATGGCCACGCCGTCGGCGATACCGTAGTCGCGCTGGCGCAGGTCGTATTCGTTGCTGCTGATGATGGCTTCCAGGCGCTCGCGCGGAACGCCGTGCTCGCACAGGTCGCGGCAGGCGTCCTGGAATACGCGACGCAGCTCGCGCGCCACGTCGGGCTGCGCGTTTTGCAGCATGATGAGCTCGTAGGGCTGCAGGCTCTCGGCCGCGGTATAGCTCACCACGTTGCCGCCCAGGCCGGCGGCCAGAATTGCCTTCTTAACCGGCGCTTCGTTGGAGCCCAGCAGCGCCTCGAACAGGATATCCGCCGCGATCGTGCGCTTGCGGTCGAGCGCGCTGCCCAGCACCAGGCCCAGGCCAACCAGGGCGTTCTCGGGCGTGGTTGCCATCTCGATGCGCTTATACTCACAGGTCACGGGCGCTTGCACGCCCAGCGGATTGGGCGCCAGTGCGGACGGGTCCTCGCCGGCGGCGACGGCAGCGTCCATGCGGCAGCTCGCGGCACTCGGCTGCGACAGATAACGCTCGTCCAAAAACGCCAGCGCGCGGTCCACGTCCAGGTCGCCGTAGAGCGTGATGTAGGAGTTAGAGGGGTTGTAGTGGCGCGCGTGCGTGTCCAGGAACTGCTCGTAGGTGAGCGCAGGAATCGCGCGCGGGTCGCCACCGCTCTCGTGTGCATAGGCGGTGTCGGGATAGAGCGCGGCGTTGACGGCGTCGTCCAGCACGCTCATGGGGTCGGACAGCGCACCCTTCATCTCGTTGAACACTACGCCGTTATAGCGCAGCGTGCCCTCGCGCAGGCTCGCGGAGCTGCCGTCGCCCTCGCCTTCGGCGCCCTGCGGCAGGTCCAGCTCGTAGTGCCAGCCCTCCTGCTCAAAAATGGTGGGCTTGGTATAGATGGCCGGGTTGAACACCGCGTCCAGGTACACGTCCATCAGGTTATACAGATCCTGCTCGTTGGTGGTGGCAACGGGGTAGATGGTCTTGTCGGGGTAGGTCATGGCGTTGAGGAACGTCTGCATGGAGCTCTTGATCAGGTCGACAAACGGCTCCTTGACGGGAAACTTGGCCGATCCGCACAGCACCGAGTGCTCAAGAATATGGAACACGCCGGTGGAATCGGCCGGCGGCGTCTTAAAGCCAATGGCAAAGGCCTTGTTTTCGTCGTCGCACGCCAGGTACAGCAGACGAGCGCCCGAGGCAGTGTGTCGCAGCACGTAAGCGTCCGAGTCGAGCTCGGGCACGGT
>MNQC01000112.1:32956-39841 GCA_001915225.1 Collinsella sp. 60_9 | reverse complement strand
GGTCTCGCGGCGCTCGACGGCAAAGCCGTGGCAGGTAGTGCCGGGCACCAGCAGTGCAGCGGCTGCGGCGCGCGGGTCGGTTGAGGTGGTGGGCATATGCAGTCTCCTTTGACGCCCCAGCGGGGGCGAATCGAGTCGAATCCTCGAGAGTATACCCATATGGGGCCGCGACCCTGCGGCGAACTGGAGACGATGCCAGCGGATTGGGCGAAGGGCTCGCGTGCCCGCCGCACGAGCGTGGAAAATTGGACACTCGCCAAACGAGAGTGGATATTCGGACGGACGAGCGAGGATTTCCGGATACCTATCGAACGAGAGTGGATATTTGGACGGAATTTGCCGCAAAAGCCCCAAAAACCGTCCAAATATCCACTCTCGATATCCGACCGTCCGAAAATCCTCGCTCGTCCATCACTCGCGTATCTCTCGTCCCTCATTCGTCTCTAATATGAGAGATGACAGGAAGATGAGAGAAAAATATGAGAGATAACTGAGCAGCAAAGAGACAGGCAATCATGGTATTGTCTCAATACCGATTGTTCTAC
Source organism: Collinsella sp. 60_9 (assembly GCA_001915225.1). Classification (GTDB taxonomy): domain Bacteria; phylum Actinomycetota; class Coriobacteriia; order Coriobacteriales; family Coriobacteriaceae; genus Collinsella. The sequence goes on along the minus strand of MNQC01000112.1, from coordinate 39,296 downwards.
CAGCAAAAATATGTATAAATGAAGCAAATGGTAGACATTCCATCTCTATCTATCTCTTATCTCTAAGCCGAGAGATAGAGAGATAGATGAGAGATAATTACGAGAGATAACTGAGAGACGAGGGAAATCTATCCGCGGCATTCTCCGCAGGACCGAGCGAAAGGACGTGCAGATGAACGAAAACGAGCTGACCGGTCTGCTTGAGTCTTTAAGGCGTATGGGCTCGGACGATCTTAGCGTCGAGGTTAAGGAGAGCGCCACGATGCTTTCCCGCGACGTATGGGAAACGGTTAGCGCATTCGCGAATACCGCCGGGGGAATCATTGTGCTCGGAGTGAGCGAGCGCGCGGGTTTTGTCCCGGTTGAGAACTTCGAGACCGAGAAGGTGCTCAACCAATTCGTAGCGGGCATGGGTGATGCCGGCGGTCGGGGAAAACTGGCCAATCCGCCCAAATACGCGATCGAGCGAGTGGAGCTCCAGGGCACCATTGTCCTCGTCATTACGATTGAGGAGCTCGATCCGTCGAGCAAGCCCTGCTATGTCATAGAGCGGGGCGCCCAGGGCGGCAGCTACAAGCGCATCGATGACAAAGATGTCCCGCTTTCGTCGACCGAGGTGCTCGCATTGGCGTCATACGGTCGGGCGACTCCGAGCGATCGCGACGCGCGACGAGACGCTGGTCGACCGTACGATAGATCGGGCTTTCTCGTTGACGCCCCGGGCGATGCGCGGCGCGCCGGACAAACAAACGAAGCTGGAGCGCCTAAATTTCCTTGATTCCCAGGGCAATGTCACCAAGGCTGGACTCCTAGTTGCGGGCAACTACCCTCAGCAGTTTTATCCCAAGCTCTTTATCGACATGGCTGTCTATGCGGGGACCCGGAAAGGCACGGCGGGGTCGCTGAGGTTCATGGACCGCACAATCTGTGAGGGAACGTTGGGCGAGATGATCTCGGATGCCGTCGCAGCCGTCGCCAAGAATTTGCGGCGAACCTCGACCGTCCAAGGCGTCTCGCGTGTCGACTCGCTTGAGATTCCCGAGGAGGTTCTGCGCGAGGCAATCGCCAACGCCGTAATCCATCGAGAATACGGGGATCGGTTCTGTGGACAATCGATTGCCGTCGACGTCTTTGACGATCGTGTCGAGGTGACGAATCCTGGCGGCCTTTACGGGGGAAAGACTCGCGAGAACTTGTTTGACGGCAGCTCCCGATGCCGTAACGCGACGCTTGTGAAGCTTCCGGATGATGAGCGACCCGATGCGGGCGCATGGTCTGGCCGAGCCCCTGTTCTGCCCGGGGTTCGATCGGTTCAAGGTCGTACTTTACCGTTCAAAGATCGAGCCGGTCGATCATGGCGGGGGCTTAATTGCGACGGCACTCAAACACTACGGCGAGCTGGGGACGCGTGAGCTGGCAGAACGCACGGGGCTTACAATTTCCCAGGTTAGGTCGCGCGTCAACGCGCTCATTGCTCAAGGCGAGCTTGAGCCCACGGCGCCGGCGACGAGCCGCAACCGCAAGTATCGACTGTCGGAGCGCGTGGGATAGATGCGTTAGTGGACGAGGCGACCCAATAATCGACCCTCGATTGGCGTCCATTAAGGTAAAGCGGTTGTTGTCCAGTCGACGGTGATGCTAAAGACTCGGCTTACGCCGGCATGGCCCCGAACCCGTCTATCAAGAACAGCCTAAGAACCAGCTTGATGACATTTCCCGGTTTGACTTCGGCCGTGCCAAAGACGTGGCGCTCGGCGAGCTCGCTGCAGTATGCATAGATGTCGCGGATAAGGTCCGCGCCCGAAAGCGTAAACATGTAGCCTGCGTCCGAAAGCGCATTGGGCGCGGCGGGCAACTTGGCCATGTGGCAGAACGTTTGCAGGTCGGGCGCCATAGCGTCCTGGTAGCCAAGATGGTTGCCGTCTTCTTGTGCGGCGAGTTCCAGCTGGCGTACTCGATCCAGCGCCACTGCCAGCACAAAGCTCGGCGTAGGCGCATTGACGTCCTGAGTGGTCGCCACAAGCCTGCCCGCTGCCTGCGTGACAAGCCAAGCGACCTCGCGCTGGCAACGCACGGCCTTGCGCGTAACCGGCTTGATGGACGAAGAAGAAACGCTTCCCTTAGGCGGATTCGAAACAGCCACAAGAACCTCCCATGAACAATCCGGCCCAACAAGCCCGGATGAAACACGTGCTACATCAGTATACAGGGAAGTGGGGCAGCGGGGTACAAACGCGCCAGCGGCAAACCGAGAGCATCAACGATGTGCCGATCGCGGAATGAGATCTCGTAATAATTGACTCTCGGCCATATTATTGAGTGGCATGACTCGCGTTCGTATGGTTGTAGGTGCTGGCGATGAACGACATTGACCTTGCTGTTCCGTTGATGGATGGACCAAGCTATGACCGCGCCTGCAGTCTCGTGCCTTCCGAATACGTTGAGGCATGGGAGTGGTTTCTGGGTGAGGAACAGCGCGGCGGCGTTTGGACCAGCCTTCCGCACCACACCAAGGAAGATAGCCCTCAGTATCAGTATCGTTTGAGAATTGGCTCGGACTTCTTTCCCGTAACGCGGGATTCAGGGATCTTCTGGCCGGGCCAGGATCGGGTGAAGCAAGATCCCAATAAGATCTTTGCGCTTTCGGTCCATAACTCTAAAATGAGCTTCTACACCGATGTGCCTCCGCTCTATTTGGACGATGGTACGTGGGTCATTAAGTATTCGGTCCAAGCGCCAGGCGCCGTTGGTTCTCGAGACCAGAATTACAACCGTAAAATGCTCAACTGCATGGAATGTGGCGTTCCAGTCGGAGTCATATTTGCAACCGAGGTGGGCTACAAGGTGCTCGGCCTTGCGTTTGTTGAACGGTTCGAGCCCGAAAACGGATGGTTTGTTCTGCACGGTCCTGTTCATAAAGGCGGACCGGACCCCCGTTTTGCGCCCGACATGAGTTATCTGAAGCACATGCCCGTCGATATTGAGTTTACCGGACAGGGTACGACCGACGACGAAAAGGTCCGCTATGCGTTAAGGCGCGAGCGATTGGGGCAGCAATGGTTCCGCAAACAGCTCGTTGCCGCCTATGATGGCCGTTGCGCGGTGTCGGACTGCGGCGTCAGCGAAGCTCTGGAGGCTGCACATATCGAGAATTACTCGGGACCCAAATCGCAGGTTGCCAGCAACGGCATTCTGCTTCGGCGCGATCTTCATTCCCTATTTGATGCTCACCTGATTTCGTTTGAGCCTGTTTGCGGCGAATATCGGCTGTGCGGATCGTACCTGCTGGATAAGACCGACTACGTTTCCTTTGCGGGTGCGACGCTAAGGCAGCCGAATGAGCGTCAGTGGCGACCCAATACGGTGTTTCTTGAGGCCCATCGCATTGAGTTCGATCACTCGGAAAAGAAGCGTGAAAAGGCGGGGCTTCTGCCGTATTAGCGTATTTGGCTTTGGCGGTCTTTTAAGATCGTGTTGTTTGATCGGATCGCGTGGCAATGCAATCTCACGCGGAAGGGAGCGAGCGTGAGCTGGCGAGGCGATATTGCGATGGGGAAGTACGGAAAGCTGCCGCGTGCCCTTATTGACAACAACATGTTTCCGGGCATAGAAGTTGATTGCGGGTCGTTTGCTGTCGCCTGTCCTTGCTGCGGCTCGCAAATACCGTGCCTCGACATTCGGTTCATCGATGCGCGCGACAGACTTAGCGACGAAGTGAGAAAACGGACAGGCGTTCATATGCCGGTGTATTCGGAGAAATGCCCTGTTTGTGGCCTCGATATCGTGTACGACGCCGGCGACGAGGGATAGGTGATGCAGAGGAGTTGGCTGCGAGTGTCTTTTGCCTCTACAAATAAATCCCCTCACCGAGTTGCTTGTGGAACTCGGCGTGATGGTCGCGTGCCCAGGTAAAGAGCGCCTGGTCAAAGTCGGTACGCGTGGCCGGGACGCCAAAGACGCCGGCAACTTCGACGCGTATAAACTCCAGTGCCGGCAGCTTGTTGATGGCAGTGAGGGCAAACGGGGACGAGGGCTCCTCGAACAGATAGCGGCTGCCTTGCAGCGCGTCGCAACTGGTGCACGTGTTGCCGAGCGACGGGGCTTTGGAGGCTCGCGCGCCTACGGGCTTGTAGCCGCAGCGCTTATGAAGGTAGTCGCGGATCTCGCCCGGCACGCAGCCAAGAGCGGGCACGATGGCGAGTGCGTTGGCCGTGTCGATGGCGATGTGCCCGGCTTCGTTGGGCGCGTGCGCGATGGCGATGCTCTCGTCGTTATCGGCTCGATAGGGAATGCCGAAGGCCGCGACCGAGGTCTCTTTGTGACACTTCCAGCACTCGCGCTTGCCCAGTACTAGATATATATACGGCGCTGAGGGGTCGGATCGGTCAACACCGGGCAGCCACGGGTTGACGCCGCTGGGCACATACCAGATCTTCTTGGTCCGGTCCCATTTGGCGCCCAGCGCCTTGGCTTCTTCTTTGTGCGAAAAGGGGACATCGAGCTCGGTGCGCATGGTGGCTCCTTGGTGCTGTAGGTGTAAGTAGCTCAAGGATACCGCAGGGCGCAGACATCGCGGCGTTTTGCTGAGGAGTTGCGGCTCGGATGGGTTCGAGACGCGTTGGCCTCGGCCTCGGTGGCTATTGACGCGGTTTTGTGCATGGGCAGGGTGGTTGCTTGGGCGGTTGGAGTTGGCAGCTGATTTGGCGGAACATTTGGTGGGCGTTAGAAGATTTGAACTTCTGACCTCTTCCGTGTCAGGGAAGCGCTCTCCCCCTGAGCTAAACGCCCGATCAAGGGTGCGCAAGCGCGCAAGGGATAATATAACGGAGCCTGAACTCGGTGGCAAGAACATTTTTAAAAATCGCTTACATTGTGGAATTCGGGGGCTTTGTCGTATCCATTTCAAAAGAGCCTGCTGCCGCGATTTGGCTGTCGCATAATGCAAGGCCATTGCGGTATCGAGCTATGGAAAGACGCCTGCGGAATTGTCCTACCGATAAGCGGACAAGCCTCCAGCTGGTGACTTCGCCGTGGTAAGGTAAGCCGAATTGTTTCCAGACTGTTTCGGGGGAGTGGAATGAGCAAAGAGTGTGTCGAGCAGGTCGAAGGCGCAGGGGCTTCGGTACCGATGACCGATATATCGAACATTGATGTGCCCGAGGGCACCGACGAGCTCAGCCGTAGCACCCGCCGCGCCTGGCGCGGGCGCCTGAACAGCGCTTCGACGCGCAAGATGATCACGGGCGTCTTGGCTACGCTGGTGGGCGGTTCGTTTTGGGGCTTCTCGGGCACCAGCGCGAGTTTTCTGTTCGATACCTACCACGTCGATACCTTGTGGCTTATGAGCGTGCGTCAGATTCTCGCCGGTCTACTCTTTATGGCCGTGGTTGTTACGCGCGACCGCGAGCGCCTGATTAAGCTCTGGACCACACCCGCCGATTGCAAGCAGCTGCTGCTCTTTACCGCCTTTGGCCTGCTGTTCAACCAGTTTTGCTATCTTTCGGCCGTGCGCCTGACCAATGCCGGAACCGCGACGGTGCTCCAGTGCCTGCAGCTTGTTATCATCATGGGCTACACCTGCGTGATCGATTGCCGCATGCCGCGTACTCGCGAAGTCATCGGCATTGGCCTGGCTCTGGGTGGAACCTTTTTAATCGCCACCGGCGGCGACCCCACCAGCCTGAATATCTCGCCGCTTGGCCTGGCAGCAGGTCTTATGTGTGCGGTCAGCGCCGCGTGTATGGCGGTGATTCCCGCCAAGATCCTGCCCGAATACGGCAGCCCCATCGTCACGGGCTCGGCAATGCTCACGGCGGGCGTGGTCTCGTGCGTCTTCGTGCAGCCTTGGGCGCATATGCCGGCGCTCGACGCCGCCGGCGTCGAGGCGCTTGCGGTGTTCGTGGTTATCGGCTCGTTTTTTGCTTACATGCTCTATATGCAGGGCGTTAAGGACATCGGCTCGGTGCGTGCGAGCCTCATCGGAACTGTGGAGCCGGTTTCGGCGACCATCACCAGCGCCGTTATGCTGGGCACGGTGTTTTTGCCGACCGACCTTATCGGCTTTGTCATGATCATCGTGATGATGTTCCTCACGGTGTAGCTGGCGCCGCTGCCAAGACGGAAAAGGTGTTGTGCCGCATTTTCGCCAATTGATGTCCGTGTCTGGAGTTTAGCTGTCGATGCTCAAAATGCCATAAACTAGTAACGTTATGGACTTTTTCATTGCGACTCAATTGCGAGGATTTCTTTATGGCTGGTAATCACTTTAAGGGCAGCGATAGCGGCCGTCCTGCAGTTCCGCCGCGTCCGAACGGGGCTGGTAAGGCCGGCACGCCGGGCG
>MNQC01000112.1:0-32944 GCA_001915225.1 Collinsella sp. 60_9 | reverse complement strand
TCCGGTAAGCGCGTGTCCCCGGGCGAGACGGCGATGTTTACCGCTCTGTACGAGCAGTCTCAAAAGGCAAAAAAGACCGGCCGTGCAAAAGGGAATGTCTTTGCGGGCGGTGCAACCTCCGCGTCGCAGCCGAGCGGGGCTCCTTCGGTGCCTGCGAACAACGCAGGTGCTGCCAACGCCGCGAATGCTGCCGGCAACGTTAATGCCGGCAAGGCCGCCAACAATACTCCTTCTGCCGGTGGCGCGGGGCTTACGGGTAACCTTGGCACGATCTACACCGGCGCCTCCGAGACTGGCACGTTCGCCCGCCTGGATGATAGCGGTGCCGAGTTTGCGGGCTCGGGTTCCAAGGAAGATTATTACGATTTTGGCTTGAACTACGGTAGCGACGCTTCGTCGAGTTCGACCTCTGACGGTCTGGTCCGTCATCGCCATCGCAAGGGCGAGCGCAAAAAGCGTCACACCGGCGCCATTATTGCCGCTGTAGTCGCGGTGCTTCTCGTTGCGCTTGGCGCAAGCGGCTTTATGCTGCTTAACTCGGCAAAGACCGTAAAGAGCGAAGCGAAGGAGGCTGTCGAGATCGTCGGTGGCCTTAAGGACAAGGTCACGTCGGGCGATTTTTCGACGCTGCCTGACGACGCGAAAAAGATCGATGAGCTCTGCGACAGCATGAAGGCGGAGACCTCGAGCCCGCTGTGGACGGCGGCTTCGTTTATCCCGGTGTATGGCAGCGACATCAACGCAGCCCGCACCATGATTGATGCCCTGTCCGATGTCTCGAGCAATGCGCTGGTTCCCATGGCCGATAACCTTTCGCAGGCTACGCCCGGCAAGCTGTTCCAGGACGGCATGATTAACGTGTCCGCGCTGCAGGCGGTCGCCGATTCGCTTTCCAGCAGCTCGAAGGTGTTCAAGAGCGCCAACGAGAAGGTCCAGGGCATTGGCGATACTCATATTTCCCAGGTGACCGAGCTGGTCGATAAGGCCAAGGACGGCTTTGCCACCCTCAACGGCGCGGTTGACGCGGCGGAGAAGGTCGCCCCCGTCCTTCCCCAGATGCTCGGCGCCAACGGCCAGACGCGCAACTACCTTATGTACGCCATGAACAACGTCGAGATTCGTGCCTGCGGCGGCTTTGGCGGTTCGCAGGGTCTGATTTCGGTCACCGACGGCCAGATGTCGATTGGCGAGTTTGTTCCCTGCATTGCGCGCAGCAAAGACGAGGCGGTTGAGAGCGTCGACGAAGAAGATGAGACGCTGTTTGGTGACCACAGCAACCTATACATCTCGGGCAACACCTATTCGCCCGACTGGCCCCGTAATTCGCAGCGTGTCGCCGCGCTGTGGAAGTCTGAATATGGTCAGGACGTCGATGGCGTCATTGGTATCGATCCGGTATTCCTGCAGTATCTGTTGGGCCTCGTGGGTAATGTTTCACTGCCCGACGGTACAGTCGTTGACGGTACTAACGCGGCGAAGGTGCTTATGCATGATGTGTACTGGAACTATCCGGTCGAGGAGTCGGACGGCATCTTTGCATCCGTCGCCAGCGCTGCCTTTGACAAGATCCTTGGCGGTATCGGCGACGTCGATGTTGCGAACCTTGTCAGCGCCGTTGAGCGCGGTGCCGAAGAGGGCCGCCTGATCGCGTGGATGAAAAACGATGACGAGCAGAACGCTATCAAGGAGATGAACATCGACGCCTCACTGCCCGATCCGGATGACCCGAGTGAAGATCCCGTTGCTGGTGTCTACTTTAACAACCTGAGCTTCTCCAAGCTCGACTGGTATCTGAACGCCGATACGCAGATTGGTCAGGGCGTGAAGAACGGCGACGGCGCTTGCTCGTATCGCATCACCGTTACCCTGACGAACATCATGACGCAGGAGGAGGCAGGTAAGCTGCCCGACTACGTAGCGGCCAGTGCGCCTGGGACCTCGCGTGACGATGAGCGCTTGTATGTATCACTGTTTGCGCCGACAGGCGGCAGCATTACCGATCTAACCGTCGAGGGGACTCAGTTTGGACTGTTCGCTGCCACTTGGCACGGAGTTCCCTGCTATTCAGGAACCGTTGACCTGCATGCTGGCGAGACGACGACGATCACGTATACGCTGACCACGTCGGCCGAGGCGGGGGACAAGCCGCTTACGCTGCGTCAGACTCCTACATGCCAGGCGGCTCGCGACAGCGCGTCGGCGTAGGGTTTTTCTGGTAGTGCAGATAATCGAGTACCATTTTGGGGCGGACAGGCAATCTGTCCGCCCCTATTTTGTAAGGAGAGCGCATGAAGTACTTTGGCACCGACGGCTTTCGCGGTGAGGCCAACGTTGGGCTGACGGTAGAGCACGCTTATAAGATTGGCCGTTTTGTGGGCTGGTATTACGGCGCCAACCGCGAGCGCAAGGCGCACGTCATCGTGGGCAAGGACACACGTCGCTCGAGTTATATGTTCGAGGCGGCGCTGGTGAGCGGTCTGGTCGCGAGCGGTGCGGACGCCTATATGCTGCACGTGATCCCGACGCCGGGCGTAGCGCATCAGACTGTGGAAGGCTGCTTCGATTGCGGCATCATGATCAGCGCGAGCCACAACCCGTTTTGCGATAACGGCATTAAGCTCGTCAATAGCGACGGTTTTAAGATGGACGAGGACGTACTGGAGCTCATCGAGGACTACATCGATGGCAAGAGCGAAGTTCCGTTGGCCACGGGCAACCACATCGGTGCCACGGTGGACTACATGCAGGGTCGCAACCGCTACATTGCCTCGCTCATCGCCAGTGCGAACTTTTCGCTGCAGGGCGTCAAGATCGGTATCGACTGCGCCAACGGCTCGGCATCCTCGGTGGCCAAGCCGGTGTTCGACGCACTGGGCGCCGATGTGCGCGTGATCAATGCCGCGCCCGACGGCTTTAACATCAATGTCGACTGCGGCTCCACGCATATGGAGCGCCTGCAGCGCCACGTGGTGGAGCAGGGCCTGGATGTGGGCTTTGCCTACGACGGCGATGCCGACCGCTGCTTGGCTGTGGACGAGCGCGGTCGCGTGGTAGACGGCGACCAGATCCTGTACGTGTGCGGCGTGTATCTGAACAAGCACGGTCGCCTTTCGGGCGGTACCGTGGTGCCGACGATCGCCAGCAACTTTGGCCTGATCAAGTCGTTGGAGCTTGCCGGTCTGAGCGCCGTGACCAGCGGCGTGGGCGACCGTCACGTGTATGCCAAGATGCGCGAGGGCGGCTATAGCCTGGGCGGCGAGCAGACGGGCCATACGATCTTTGGCGATATCGAGCGCACGGGCGACGGCATTATGACCTCGCTGCGCGTGATGGAAGTGATTCGTGCCGAGCGCGAGACGCTCTCGCAGCTCACGGCTCCGTGCAAGCTGCTGCCGCAGGCGCAGGTGGCCGTGCACGTGGCGGACAAGGACGCCGCGCTCGAGAACATGGGCGTGCAGAACGCCATCGCCGAGGCCGAGGCTGCGCTGGCAGGCGAGGGCCGCGTGCTCGTACGCAAGAGCGGAACCGAGTCTGTGATTCGCGTTTTGGCCGAAGCCCCCGACCAAGCCGCTGCCGACGCCGCCATGAAGCGCATCGCCAACGCGCTGGAAGCTCTGTAAGGTAGTCATTGGGGACGTTCTTAAACAACTAGGTGGAAAGGGGGCGCCGCGGATTGGTTCCGCGGCGTCCCCTTTGCGTTGGCGTGTCGGTTATGCCTTACAGCTCGTAGAGCGTGGTGAACTTGTCCTGCAGGTAGCTGCAGTAGTAGCGGGCATCGAATGCCATGCCGCAGGCGCCCTTGATGAGCTCCGGCGCGTCCTTGGCGCGACCCCACTGCCAAATGTGCTCGCCGAGCCAGGCGCGGACGGGTGCCAAATCGCCGCTTGCGCAGGCGCCGTTGAGGTCGACGCCGTCGCGGCACATGGCCGGCACGAACATGGCGTCGTAGGCGCTGCCCAGCGCATAGGTGGGGAAGTAGCCAAACGAGCCGCCGCTCCAGTGCGTATCCTGCAGGCAACCACGCGTGTCGTCGGGAACCGGAATGCCCAGGTACTCATCCATGAAGCGGTTCCAAAGCGCGGGGATATCCTTGGCCATGGCCTCGCCGGCAAACAGCATGCGCTCGATCTGGTAGCGCACCATAATATGCAGCGGGTAGGTGAGCTCGTCGGCCTCGGTGCGGATCAGCGACGGCTGCGCGATGTTCACGGCGCGGTAGAGCGTGTCCTCGTCGACGTCGCCGTAGACCTCGGGCGCGTGGCGGCGCAGCACCTCGAGCAGCGGTCCCATAAAGGCGCGGCTGCGACCCACGGTGTTCTCGAAGAAGCGGCTCTGGCTCTCGTGGATGCCCATGGAGGTGCCACCCTCAAGACAGGTGCGCGCATAGGCGGGATTGACGCCCAGCTCGTACATGGCGTGTCCCGCCTCGTGGATGATGCTGAAGACGTTGGAGATGCAATCGTCCTCGTAGATGTGTGTCGCGATGCGCGCGTCGCCCACGGCAAAGCCCTCGCTAAACGGGTGCTCGGTAAAGGCAAGCGTGGTGTCGTCCAGGTCCAGGCCGACAAGCTTCATAAGGTCGAAGCTCATGGCGCGCTGGGCGGCCTCGGGCACGCGGGCGTGCAAAAAGTCGGCATCGGGCTGCTGGCTGCGCTCGCCGATGGCGTGCACGAGCGGCACGACCGTCGCCTTGACCTCATCGCAAAACGTATCGAAGCTCTTGGCGGAAAGGCCGCGCTCGTACTGGTCGAGCCAAACATCGTAGGGGTCGCGCTTGGGGTCCATAAGTTCGGCCTGATGCTTGAGCTGGCCCACAATCTTGTCCACATAGGGCTCAAAGCTCGCCCAGTCGTTGGCCGCCTTTGCTTTATGCCACACGGCGTCGGCCTCGCAGGTGAGCCTGGTCCAGGCTTCGGCCTCCTCGGTAGGAATAACGCTTGCCTCGCGCTGGTCGCGGCCGAGCACGCGGATCTCGTCGAGCAGCTGCGGGTCGTCTACATGTCCGCCTGCAACCGTCTCGCGCGCCAACGAGCGTACGAGCTCAACGGACTTCTCGCTGGTCAGTAGCTTGTGATGCTCGCCGGCAAGGGTCCCCATGGCGTCGGCGCGCGCTGCGGCGCCGTTGGCAGGAGCAATCGTCGCTCCATCGAACTCGGCAATCTTGAGCAGGTACTCGCGAGTCCACAGCTTGCCCTCGAGTTTGCGGAACTTTTTGACGGCCTTGTCGACTTTAGCGGCCTTTACCACGGCGGCCTTGGCCTTCTTATCGAGTTTCTTTCCCATACCGTATCCTTAATCTCGCAGGCCGAGCGCCGCAAGCGGGTGCGCGGCCAGTTTGCACAGCTACCTGCCTTGTACCCAGCGCGAACAAAACGGAACGCGGCGATGCGCTCGCGAAATGTGTTATCCTATAGCCCAATGCGTTGACGGAGAGGGTTTTGCCCGCCGCGTCGCCGGCAAGAGAGGGAAGGTCATGGGCTGCAAGCCTTCCTGCGGCGGCAAGGGCCAAGCGTTCACTCCCGAGCAGCGACCTCAACGGGCACGCGGCCGGCGGCAGCGAGGCCCCAGTAGGGAAGCCGTGAGCCTCGCGATAAGGGGCGCAGAGTGGGCGCGGCGGGCCAGACATCCGCCGGGTCAAACAAGGTGGTACCGCGGAATTCAACCGTCCTTGGGCAATGCACATGCCCGAGGGCGGTTTTTTGTTACCGAACCGGGCCGCGCATCCGCAGCATCGGGCGGCGTCAGCCGTCCCGGAGCGCGGATGCGCGAGAGACGAAAGGGAAGACATGAGTCTGATTGATGATCTGGTCAAACTCGAGGAAGAGGCCAAGGAGCTCGTCACTAGCGCCGACGACGCCGCCAAGCTCGAGGCCGCGCGCGTTGAGCTGCTCGGCCGCAAGGGCCGCATCACCGGCCTGATGCGCATGATGGGCAAGCTCGCCCCCGAGGATCGTCCCATGATGGGCAAACGCGCCAACGAGATGCGCCAGCTGATCGAGGGCATGCTCGACGAGCGCACCACCGAGATGAAGGCTGCCGCCCTCAAGCACGCGCTCGAGCACGAGGCCGTCGACATCACGCTGCCGGGCATCCGTCCGCAGATCGGTCACCAGCACCTGATCAAGCAGATCATCGAGGAGGCCGAGGACATCTTCTGCGGTATCGGCTACACCGTCGAGTCCGGCCCCATGGTCGATACCTCCTACTACAACTTCCCCGCGCTCAACGCGCCCATGGATCCCCCGAGCCGCTCGGCTCGCGACACGTTCTATGTGGTCGACAACAACCCCGGCAGCGTCGCGCATCCCGAGGCGCATGCCCATGGCGAGTCCGACGTGCTGCTGCGCACCCAGACCTCGGGTGTGCAGATCCACACCATGGAGTCGCAGAAGCCGCCCATCTACATGATCTGCCCGGGCACCGTCTACCGTCCCGACACAGCCGATGCCTGCCACCTGCCGCAGTTCAACCAGATCGAGGGCCTGGTCGTCGACGAGGGTATCACCTTTGGCGATCTTAAGGGCACGCTCGACTACTTTGTTAAGTGCATGTTTGGCGAGGACCGCAAGACGCGCTATCGCCCGCACTTCTTCCCCTTCACCGAGCCTTCCTGCGAGGTGGACGTGAGCTGCCACGTGTGCGGCGGCAAGGGCTGCAACTTCTGCAAGCACAGCGGCTGGATCGAGATCCTGGGTTGCGGCATGGTCGACCCCAACGTCCTGATCAACTGCGGCATCGACCCCGAGAAGTATACCGGCTTCGCCTTTGGTATTGGCGCCGAGCGCGTCGCGGCCCTGCGCTACGACCTGCCCGACCTGCGCACGTTGATGACTGGTGACATGAGGTTCTTGAACCAGTTCTAGAACGCTTTCTTCTTAGTTGCAGTTTCCGGCTCAAAGCCGCATTTATGAAAGGAGACCAGTTAGATGCGTGTTTCTTACGACTGGCTCAAGACCATGATCGATATTCCGGAGGATCCCAAGACCCTTTCGGACGAATATATCCGTACCGGCACCGAGGTCGAGGCGATCGACACCGTGGGCGAGTCCTTCGACCACGTGGTGACCGCCCAGGTGCTCACCAAGACCCCGCACCCCGATAGCGACCACATGTATGTGTGCTCGGTCGACGTGGGTGACAAGAACCTCGACGCCGACGGCAACCCCGCTCCGCTGCAGATCGTCTGCGGCGCGCAGAACTTCGAGGCCGGTGACCACATCGTCACGGCCATGATCGGCGCTGTCCTGCCCGGCGACGTCAAGATCAAGAAGAGCAAGCTTCGCGGCGTCGTGTCCATGGGCATGAACTGCTCCGCGCGCGAGCTCGGCTTGGGCGGCGACCACTCCGGCATCATGATCCTGCCCGAGGATACGCCCTGCGGCATGCCGTTTGCCGAGTACGTGGGCTCGAGCGACACCGTGCTCGACTGCGAGATCACGCCCAACCGTCCCGATTGCCTGTCCATGATCGGCATGGCCCGCGAGACCGGCGCCATCTTCGACCGCGATTTCCACGTTGAGCTGCCCGCCATCAAGGCCGAGACCGGCCGCGCGACCGACGACGAGCTTTCGGTCGAGATTGCCGACGAGGGCCTGTGCGACCGCTACGTTGCCCGCATCGTGCGCAACGTCAAGGTCGGCCCGTCGCCCGACTGGATGGTCAAGCGCCTTAACGCCTTGGGCGTGCGCCCGCACAACAACATCGTCGACATCACCAACTATGTGATGATGCTCACCGGTCAGCCGCTGCACGCCTTTGACCTGGACACCTTTGCCGAGCGCGATGGCCACCGTCGTGTGGTGGTTCGCGCCGCCCAGCAGGACGAGAAGTTCACGACGCTCGACGGCGAGGAGCGCACGCTTGACGCCGGCATGGGCCTCATCACCGACGGCGAGCGCCCCGTGGCGTTGGCCGGCGTTATGGGTGGCATGGATTCCGAGATCGAGGACGATACCGTTGACGTGATGGTCGAGAGCGCCTGCTTCAATGCCGGCCGCACCTCGCACACCAGCCGCGACCTTTCGCTGATCTCCGACGCCTCCATTCGCTTTGAGCGCCAGGTCGACGAGACCGGCTGCGTGGATGTCGCCAACGTTACCTGCGCGCTGATCGAGGAGATCGCCGGCGGCGAGGTTGCTCCCGGCTATGTCGACGTTTTCCCCGCGCCCAAGACCATCGACAGCATTAAGCTGCGCCTGGCCCGCGTGCACGCCATCTGCGGTGCCGACATCGAGCCCGACTTTATCGAGCGCTCGCTCACCCGCCTGGGCTGCACCGTCGAGCGCGACGGCGAGGACTTTATGGTCACGCCGCCGAGCTTCCGTCCCGACCTGCCGCGTGAGATCGACCTGATCGAGGAGGTTCTGCGCCTGTGGGGCATGGGTCGCGTCACGGCGACCATTCCGGCTGCCAAGAACCACATCGGCGGTCTGACGCGCGAGCAGAAGCTTACCCGCAAGGTTGGCGAGATCCTGCGCGCCTGTGGCCTCAACGAGACCACGACCTTTGGCTTTGCCGCCCCGGGCGACCTGGAGAAGATTGGCATGTCCACCGAGGGCCGCGGCTGCCCCGTGGTTCTCATGAACCCGCTGGTCGCCGAGCAGACCGAGATGCGTCGTTCGCTGCTGCCGGGCCTGCTGCAGTCCGTGGCCTACAACGAGGCGCACGGTACGCCCAACGTGCACCTGTACGAGGTCGGCAGCCTGTTCCACGGTCGCGAGAACGCCAGCCTGCCCAAGGAGACCAAGTCCGTGGCGGGTGTGCTCTCGGGCCAGTGGAGCGAGCGGTCCTGGAACATGAAGTACCGCAAGCTGCGCTTCTTCTTTGGCAAGGGCATTGTCGAGGAGCTGCTTGCTCAGCTGCGCATCGAGAAGGTTCGCTTCCGTCCCGTCGAGGGCGAGGGCTATGCCTTCTTGCAGCCGGGTCGCGCCGCCGAGGTTCTGTCCGGCGGTACCGTGCTGGGCTGGGTCGGCGAGATTCACCCCGAGGCGCGCGAGGCTATGGGCATTGACGAGGTTGTCGTTGCCTTTGAGCTCGACCTGGACAAGCTGATCAAGGGCGCCCGCAACCAGGAGAACTACCGTGAGTTCTCGCAGTACCCGGCCGTTGAGCACGACCTTGCTATCGTAGTCGACAACACTGTGACCTGCGAGGATCTTGAGCGCCGTATTACCAGCGCCGGAGGCAAGCTTCTCGAGGGCGTGCGTCTGTTCGACGTCTACCGCGATCCCATCCGCGTCGGAGCGGGCAAGAAGTCCATGGCCTTTGCGCTTACGTATCGCTCCGACGACCACACGCTTACCAGCGAAGAGGTCGAAAAGGCGCACCAGAAGATCGTTACCAAGGTGTGCAAGGGCGTAAACGGCGAGGTCCGCGGCTAGGTCCTGCGCCGGATATAGGCCAGCGTCGGCTGCCGCCGAGTCTTACGTGACTGCTGTTTTCGGTATAAGGCACCGTTGAGCCTGCATATATGACACGCGCATTACATAACGGCGTGCTGCTTTGTCGGCAGTGCGCCGTTTTGCTATGATAGCCCGCGGCGTGTTACGAATCTGACATTACGTAACACTGGAAAGGTGATTCAAGCGGCGTTGCAATTCCGTGCGCCGATAACCGGGAGGCGTACATGCACATTCCAGATAATTATCTGTCCCCGCAGACCGATGCCGTTATGGCGGTGGCGATGGTGCCCGTTTGGATATCTGCGCCGCGTTCTCCTTCCTGCTCATGATGTTCAACGTGCCGCTGCCTGGCGGCACCACAGGCCACGCCGTCGGCGCCGCGCTCATCGCGCTGCTGCTGGGTCCCGAGGCCGCTGCCATCGCGGTTTCGGTCGCGCTGGCGCTGCAGGCGCTGCTGTTTGGCGACGGCGGCGTCCTGTCCTTTGGCGCCAACTGCTTTAACATGGCCTTCGTGCTGCCGTTTGCCGCTGCTGTCGTGTTCCGTGCGCTCAACAGCCGTTTGCACGACAAGAGCTGGGGCACCTCGGTTTCGGCCATCGTAAGCGGCTGGGTCGGCCTGTGCCTGGCGGCCCTGTGCGCAGCAATCGAGTTTGGTATTCAGCCGATGCTTTTCACGAATGCTTCGGGCGCTCCGCTGTACTGCCCCTTCCCGCTGTCCATTGCCATTCCGGCCATGATGATCCCGCATATGTTGGTAGCCGGCGTGGTCCCGAGGCTTACGACGGCCTGCTGGACGCCGAGGGCGCAGCCGCCAAGAAGACCTCGCTGGTCCCCACACTCATCCTGGTCGCCGTGCTTGTCGTGGCCACGCCGCTGGGCCTGCTGGCCACGGGTGACGCCTGGGGTGAGTGGGACGCCGAGGGCGCCGCGACCGCCGTTCAGGAGGCTGGCGACGACAGCCTGCAGGCTTCGGTCGGCCTTGATACCCCGACCTTTGCCGACGCTCTGCCTACGGGTGATTACCTGCAGGCCTATTCCGAGGAGCAGGGTCTTGGCTTTGCCGGCCAGGCTGCCATGTATATCCTCTCGGGCGTAATTGGCGTGGCGGTGCTCACCATCGCATTCCGCTTGATCTCGCTTACGGTCAAGGAAAACTGAGCGCATGCAGATGGTCAAGCTGCCTAGCTGGCTTGCGGCCGAGGAGCGATACGAGCCCGCGGGGGCTCGGCATCGTGTGATGCAAAAGAACGTCTTGCACCTGGCGAGCCTGCTTGAGCGGGTTCGCCTGGGTGGAGGCGCGCACGAGGGCGGGTCGATGGTCGACCGCGCCCTTTCTTGCGTTTCGGCTCCGGTGCGCCTGGTGGGGATGTTCGTCTGCGTCCTGTGTGTGTGTCTGACGCAGAGCCCGCTGTACCTCATGTTGATGGCGGCTATCGCGCTGGTGCTGGTCGCGGTGCGCCCCGCACGCGGGCTGCGTGCGACCATTGTACCGGCGCTCGGCGCCACGGGGCTTGCGGTGGTTCTGGCATTGCCTGCCCTGCTGCTGGGCGCGTCTGCCACGGGCGCCATGCTCAAGATCGCGCTCAAGACCTTCATTAATGTGTCGCTGGTGCTGGGCGTTTCGTGGACGCTTACCTGGAGCCGCATGTCGGCGGCGCTCAAAATGCTGCACCTGCCCGACGAGGTCATCTTTACCTTTGATATGGCACTCAAGCATATCGAGGTGCTGGGACGCACGGCGCACAATCTGTGCGAATCGGTCATGCTGCGCAGCGTTGGCCGTGCGCCTGGGGGATTTTCGCGTACCGATTCGATCGCGGGTATCATGGGTATGACGTTTATCAAGGCGATGGAATGCAGCCGCGCGATGGACGAGGCCATGCTCTGCCGCGGCTTTGCCGGTGCGTATCCGGCTCCTGCGCGGAGCGGCTTTGGCTGGCGCGATGCGGTTTACGCGGTCGTTGTGGTTCTGCTCGCCGTGTTGTGCGCGGTGCTGTAGCGCGGGCGGTCGATCCGTTGATGTGAATAGGGAAGGGCGACGTTTTGGCAAACGATACGAATGACGCGATGGGCGCGAGCGGTGCTGCTGGCGCCGAGACAACGCCGCTCATCGAGTTTCGCGACGTGGTGTTTTCCTATGCGGGTCATACGGTGGTCGACGGCGTTTCGCTGCAGGTGGATCGTGGTGAACTCGTTGCTCTGCTTGGTCCTAACGGTTGTGGCAAGACGACGATTATGCGCCTTATCAACGGCCTTGAGCTCGCGGATGCCGGTGCATACCTGTTTGACGGACGCGTGGTCGATGCGGCGTATCTGAAGGATTCTGCTGCTGCTCAGAAGTTCCACCAGCGCGTGGGCTGGAAGTTGCTTTTGGTCCCGCGCAGATGGGGCTGCCGGCAGACGAGCTCGAGCGCCGCGTGCGCGATGCCATGGGGCTGTTTCAGGTTGCCGACCTTGCCGACGCCTCTCCCTATCAGCTCTCGGGCGGGCAAAAGAAGCGTGTGGCGCTGGCTGCGGTGGTGTCGATGAACCCGGATATCTTGGTCCTCGACGAGCCTACCAATGGACTCGACGAGGATTCATGCGACATCGTGGTCAACTTCTTGCTGGCCTACGTCGCGGCGGGTAAGACGGGCTTGATGAGCACGCATCACCAGGATTTGGTGCGACGCCTGGGTGCCCGTGCAATCTATATCGATCGATATCACCATGTGGTCGAGGCACCTTCGCCGTCGTATGGAACCGAAAGCGGTGCTACGGACTAGTTGCTGCGTAGAGCGTGCGTAGCCGCCCGCGCGGCTTTGCCGTGATGGTATAGTTATCCAGGTTTTTATGGGGGTGGCTATGCCAAGCTGGAACATTCATATCGCTCAGACGGAGCGTTTGCTGGAGCGCACCGGTGCGCTTGCCAATAGCGTGCGCGATCGCAATGCCTTTTTGTTTGGCTGCGTGGTTCCGGATATCTTCGTGGGCTATATGGTCCCTGGCATCGCCGATCCCATCCCGTACCGCATTACGCACTTTGCCAAGCCTGAGCCCATCCCTAAGCCTCGTGAGCATGAGTTCTGGGATACCTATGTGGCACCGTTGCTTAAAAGTTCGCCCATTGGTGCGCCGGCCGCGGCGACCTCGATTATCGAGGAACGCGAGCGACTGAACCGCGTGCACTATCCCCAGCGCTACAAGGATGCCGAGCCGGTTGCCGGTCCCGGCGCCCGTGAGTTCTCGCTTGCGTCCGAAGATGTGGCGCAGTCGTTGCTCGATTTGACACTGGGTGTCTGGTCGCATCTGGTGGCCGATACCGTATGGAATACGCGCGTGAATCAGTACCTGGAGGCGCACGGCGGCAAGCCGTGGATTTTGACTGGTTTGGTAAGACGCTGGGCATTGTTTCCATCCCGCGTGCGACCGATCGCCTGTATACCGCTGCGACGCGTTTTGGGCAGTATCCCATCCATAAAGAATATGTGCTCAAGACCATCGGCGTCATGCACGAGATTGTACGCGAAAACCCCGGTGAGCCCGACCATCCGCCATACCGCCTGCTGACCGAGGAGTTCTTCGACGCAACGTTTACCGAGGTCATCGAGCTGACCGAGGCGGGTTTTGCCGCCCGTGTCGAATCGCCCGATGTGCCTGCGCTGCCCCTGATTGCTAGCTGCTAGCTGGCCGGCCCGGCAGTGAATAGCTCAACCCAATCGACAAGTAGCTCTTGCCGTAAGGTATCTTCGGCAATGCGCTCCTGTTTGGTCTTTGGGATGTGGGGAAGTTCGATGAGGTAGTCCTTGCCGTCCGTTTCGTCCTTCTGCACGAAGGCGTAGCGCGGCGAATCATTCAAAGAAAAACGTGCGAGTCTCATGCCTGTAAGCCTACTCCTTGGCGGTTCCTTCCGCAGAAGCATCCGTCCAAGGAGCAAGCAGACCGGCCTTCAATCGACCAAAACGCACGTTCGCTGGGATTGCTACTTTTCGGTCCAGGTTTTGTCATACAGCGAACGTGCGGCTTCACTGAGCGGGATGCGCGCGTTGTTGGCGATCTCGATGCCCTGGCCGCCCTCGTCGCGGGGGAGCGAGATAAGCATGGAGGTCTGTACTTCGAAGGGCGAGGCGGCCTGCCCCGTCATGTGCTCGGCCGCCCAGCGCAGTTGTTTGACGCCGCGCAGGCCTGCGGCTTGCTTGGCGAACGCGGCGATATCCGTTGCGGTAAGAAGCGGCGTGCGCTTCCACAAGTTGGTGTCATTGCCCTTGGTGTCGTTAACTCGCTCCCAGCCGCAGTTGGGTGGAATGAACTTAAGCGAAATAGCTTCATCGAGTTGTTGTTGCGTTCGCTCGCAGGGCTTAAACACTGCAAAGGAGCCGCACATCTCGTAGCACGCCATGAGTAACTGGTTGCGTGAGACCTGCGTGGCAAGGCTGAGCAGCGTGAACTCCGGTGACGTGACATCAAACCCATGTTCAGTCTGCCTAAACGACCCCGGAGGTGGTTCTTGGGTCAGGAGGTGCGATTTAAACAGGCTTCGCGACCCGGATTGTGCCCGAGTGAATACAAGCCTGTGAAGTGGTGCGTGAAGCAGGTCTTTTACAACTGCATGACTTCCGAGGCCACAACATCTGCGATCCATATTGCCAAGGCTAATGGCGGGGTAAAGGCCTAATACCTGCGGCGGGATGCGGTAGTAGTTAAAGGCGGATTGCCCACAAAGCGTCAGGTCCATAATGCCCTCCTGGCCGAAATCATCTCTTTGAAGCGAGTGATGCCAGCGTCATTCCGGAAGTATGCGGCAAAATCTGAACCCTATGAGCGGACCTGGCTTTTGAGGCTAGTTTATCAGGCATTTTGTTGCGAAAAAACAGGGTGTGCTCGAAGGTTCCAGAATTTGCCGCATACTTCCGAAAACCAGGTCGATTTGGTTCTTGCTAAAACGATTTATCAGCCCTGTGTGAGGTGTGGGTTTGCCACCGGGCGAACACTTTTAGCGCTTGGGGCTTTATTTTTTGGGCCTCGAAGGGTGGATTTCGCGCTTTTGGTAAAGAAATGAGTGCGTGTTTTGCCGTGCGGCGGCATTGGCACAGAAAAAGGGCCCGGAAGGCGAAGCCTTCCGGGCCCTTTGCAATGCAAGTATGCTTGCAAGTGCGTTTTAGCGCACCTGAGCGACGTAAGCGACGTTGGTCGAGGAGACCTTGTCCTCGAGCTGGACGCTCATGCGGGGATCGCCGGCGGTAGCGACGGTCAGGTCGCCGGCCTCGACGTAGCCGAGCTCCTTAGCGGTCTCGATCGCCTTGACGATCGTGCCGTTGACGGTGCCCTGGGTAATCTCGGCCTGATGCGGGATAACGCCCCAGTACATGATCATCTGCTGGACGGCCCACTCGTGGCGGGAGAACGCGCAGATCGGCATGTTGGGACGGAAGTGCGAAATCAGGCGAGCGGTACGACCGGTGGTCGTCGGCACGGTGATGCACTTGGCGCCAACGGTGGTGGCCATGTTCACAGCGGACATACCCACAACGTTGTTAACAACGCGGGTGCCATGAGCGTCGGCCGGAACCTCGAGCGGAGCGTGGGCCGGGAGGTACTTCTCGGTCTCGAGAGCAATGCTGGCCTGCATCTTGACGGCCTCGACCGGGTACTTACCGGCAGCGGACTCGCCAGAGAGCATAACGGCGTCGGTGCCGTCGTAAATGGCGTTAGCAACGTCGGCAACCTCGGCGCGCGTCGGGCGCGGGTTCTGCTGCATGGAGTCGAGCATCTGCGTAGCGGTGATAACGGGCTTGTAGGCCGCGTTGCACTTGGCGATGATCTCCTTCTGGATGTGGGGAACGAGCTCGGGCTTGATCTCGATGCCCAGGTCGCCACGGGCGACCATGATGCCGTCGGAAGCCTCGAGGATCTCGTCGAAGTTCTCGACGCCCAGGGCGCACTCGATCTTCGGGAAGATCGTCACGTGCTCGCCACCGTTCTCGCGGCAAAGCTCGCGGATGCCGCGGACGGACTCGCCGTCACGGATGAAGGAAGCGGCGATGTAGTCGATGTTCTCGGTCAGGCCAAAGAGGATGTCCTGACGATCGCGCTCGGTGATGGCGGGCAGCGAGATGTTGACGTTGGGCATGTTGACGCCCTTGCGCTCGCCGATCAGGCCGTCGTTCTTAACGACGCAGGTCATGTCCTGGCCGCTGACGGACTCGACCTCGAGGGCAACCAGACCGTCATCGATCAGGATAAGGGAGCCCTTCTCGACCTCGGAGGGCAGAGCCAGGTAGTCGAGGGAGATGTGCTCAGCGGTGCCGTGGAAATCCTCGGACGTGGGCTGAGCGGTGACGACGATCTTATCGCCGGTCTTGACGGCAACCTTCTTGCCGTCGACCAGAAGGCCGGTGCGGACCTCGGGGCCCTTGGTGTCGAGCAGGATGCCGACGGGCAGACCGAGCTCCTTGGAAATACGACGGACGCGCTCGATGCGACCGTGGTGCTCGTCGTAGGATCCGTGCGAGAAGTTAAAACGGGCGACGTTCATGCCCGCCTTGATCATCTCACGGATGGTCTCGTCGCTATCGCAGGCGGGACCCATGGTGCATACAATCTTGGTGCGCTTGTACATTCAGACCTCCATCTGACATCGTCTTGCGCTGATAGATAAACCATAAGAAATAAAACTGAGATGATTATAACGAAATGCCGACCGAATACCCCAAAAAATCGACCGTATGCCGAATTAGAAGTTCATTTTTTGCGAATAAACGGTATATGCAAAAACTTTACCAACCGTTCTAACCGCTGCTATCTGGGCGATATTTCAGTTTGATGATGCACCGAAGAAAAAACGTTTTATCAATGTCGAACATCATACGGTCTGCATCGTTGCACTCGAGCCGTGTTTCCAATTGGAATGTTTTGGCTAGACGCGCCGCTTTGGGGTACCATAGCTCCACTATCAACTGCCGCTCAGCACGGCAGCCTTGATGAGCCCTTGCCCTTCTCCTGGGAATTATGATCGGGCATCAATCTGCTGAGTGGCCCGAATCCCAGGAGGGGACTCTATATGCAAAAGGAATACCTGTCCGCCGCGGCGGAGGTACTCAGCGACCAAGGTGTCGATGAGGACCTCGGCCTGAGCAACGACGAGGCGTCGTCGCGCCTCGCCAAGACAGGCCCTAACAAGCTCGAGGAAGCCGAGAAGACGCCGTTGTGGAAGCGCTTCTTTGAGCAGATGGCCGACCCCATGGTCATCATGCTGATCGTTGCCGCCGTCATCAGCGCGCTCACGGGCATGGTCAAGGGCGAGGCGGACTTTGCCGATGTCGCCATCATCATGTTCGTCGTTATCGTCAACTCGGTGCTGGGCGTGGTCCAGGAGGCTAAAAGCGAGGAGGCTCTCGAGGCCCTGCAGGAGATGAGCGCGGCGCAGTCCAAGGTGCTGCGCGACGGCAAGCTCGTGCACCTGCCGAGCGCCGAGCTCGTGCCCGGTGACGTGATCATGCTCGAGGCGGGCGACTCCGTCCCGGCCGACTGCCGCGTGCTCGAGAGCGCCACGATGAAGATCGAGGAGGCCGCCCTTACCGGCGAGTCCGTGCCTGTCGAGAAGCATGCCAACGTGATCGAGCTCGCCGCCGGCACCGACGACGTGCCGCTCGGCGACCGCAAGAACATGTGCTACATGGGCTCCACCGTGGTGTACGGCCGTGGCCGCGCCGTCGTAGTCGGTACCGGCATGAACACCGAGATGGGTAAGATCGCCGGCGCCCTGGCCGAGGCCAAGGAAGAGCTCACGCCGCTGCAGGTGAAGCTTGCCGAGCTCAGCCGCATCCTCACCATCATGGTTATCGTCATCTGCGTCGTCATCTTTGGCGTCGACATCATCCGCCACGGCGTGGGCAACGTCCTCACCGACCCGACCGCCCTGCTCGACACCTTTATGGTCGCCGTCTCGCTCGCCGTCGCCGCCATCCCCGAGGGCCTGGTCGCCGTCGTGACCATCGTGCTGTCGCTCGGCGTGACCAAGATGGCCAAGCGCCAGGCGATTATCCGCAAGCTCTCTGCCGTCGAGACCCTCGGCTGCACACAGACCATCTGCTCCGACAAGACCGGCACCCTTACCCAAAACAAGATGACCGTCGTCAAGCACGAGCTCGCCGCGCCTAAGGAGAAGTTCCTGGCCGGCATGGCTCTGTGCTCCGATGCCCAGTGGGACGAGGAGCTGGGCGAGGCCGTGGGCGAGCCGACTGAGTGCGCGCTCGTCAACGACGCCGGCAAGGCGGGCCTCACTGGCCTGACTGCCGAGCACCCGCGCGTGGGCGAGGCCCCGTTCGACTCGGGCCGTAAGATGATGTCCGTGGTCGTCGAGACCCTGGACGGCGAGTATGAGCAGTACACCAAGGGCGCGCCCGACGTGGTGATCGGCCTGTGCACCCATATCTACGACGGCGACAAGGTCGTTCCGCTGACCGAGGAGCGTCGCGCCGAGCTCGTGGCCGCCAACAAGGCCATGGCCGACGAGGCCCTGCGCGTGCTGGCGCTGGCAAGCCGCACCTACACCGAGGTCCCGAGCGACTGCAGCCCCGCTGCGCTCGAGCACGACCTGGTCTTCTGCGGCCTGTCCGGCATGATTGACCCTGTCCGCCCCGAGGTCGCCGACGCCATCCGCGAGGCGCACGACGCCGGTATCCGCACCGTCATGATTACGGGCGACCACATCGACACCGCCGTGGCCATCGCCAAGCAGCTGGGCATCGTCACCGATCGCAGCCATGCCATCACCGGTGCCGACCTCGATCGCATGAGCGACGAGGAGCTCGACGCGCACATCGAGGACTACGGCGTGTACGCCCGCGTTCAGCCCGAGCATAAGACCCGCATCGTCGAGGCTTGGAAGTCGCGCGACCAGATCGTGGCCATGACGGGCGAGGGCATGGGCATCACCGGTACCGACGTCACCAAGAACGTTGCCGACATGGTGCTCGCCGACGACAACTTCGCCACCATCATCGGTGCCTGCGAAGAGGGCCGTCGCATCTACGACAACATCCGCAAGGTCATCCAGTTCCTGCTTTCGGCCAACCTTGCCGAGGTGTTCTCGGTGTTTATCGCCACGCTCATCGGCTTTACCATCTTTCAGCCGGTGCAGCTGCTGTGGGTGAACCTGGTCACCGACTGCTTCCCCGCGCTCGCGCTGGGCATGGAGGATGCCGAGGGCGACATCATGAAGCGCAAGCCGCGCAACGCCAAGGACGGCGTCTTTGCCGGACATATGGGTCTGGACTGCGTGGTCCAGGGCCTGATCATCACCGTGCTGGTGCTGGCGAGCTTCTTTGTGGGCGTGTACTTTGACATGGGCTACATCCACATCGCCGATATGATCGCCGGCAATGCCGACGAGGAAGGCGTGATGATGGCGTTCATCACGCTCAACATGGTCGAGATTTTCCACTGCTTCAATATGCGCAGCCGTCGTGCGTCGCTGTTCACCATGAAAAAGCAGAACAAGTGGCTGTGGGCTTCCGCCGCGCTGGCACTGGTGCTGACGGTGATCGTGACCGTGCAGCCGACGCTTGCCGAGATGTTCTTCGGCCCTGTGACGCTTGAGCTCAAGGGCGTTCTTGCCGCTTTGGGCCTGGCCTTCCTGATTATCCCGCTGATGGAGATCTACAAGGCGATCATGCGCGCTGTGGAGAAGGAGTAGGTCGAAAGGCCATCCTTCCCACCGGCCCGACCGCCTGCGGGGTTTCTTCTTCGCTGGTCCTCGCGCTTCGCGCTGTGGGATCGCTCAGAAGAAACCCCTCCCGGCGTCGGGCCTTTGAATAGCCTCTCGGGACCATTGGCTGAGGGAAAGTGTGTGAGCCGGTCGAGCGTTTGCTCGACCGGCTCTTTTTTGTGGGTAAAATACCTGCTCAGTTGTGATTTATGGTGCTGGGAGGCGCTTGTGGGCAAGGCTAAGGCTAAAGCGAAGAAAAAGACGACGGGGGCGCGGGCTAAGCGCGATCGTCGTCGGAAGCTTGCGACCGAGGCCCCCGCGTCTGCCGAGGAGTTGTTGGCGAGCGTACCGGGGCTTGACGCGCTGCAGGACGTTCCGGCGTTTGATGACCTGCCGGTCGATGGGGCTCAGCAGGCGGCATTTGACGACTTTTGCGCACATGCTGAGGAGCCCGAGCAGATGCGGCTGGGTGCCGTGGTGCGCTTGGATCGCGGGTTTCCGCTGGTGGCGACTGCCGACGATACCTTCCGCGCCGAGCATGCAGTGGGGTTTGCCAAGTCGCGCGGCGAGGACGAGGTCCTGCTGCCTGCCGTGGGCGACCGTGTGGCGGTGCGCCGCGCTCCCGGGCACGATATGGGCGTGATTGAGTGCGTGCTGCCGCGCCGTACGAGCTTTGAGCGTTGGCGCGGCCGTGCCCGTGGAGAGCGCCAGGTGCTCTGCTCCAACGTGGATTGCGTGCTAATCGTGCAGGCGCTCGGTGCCGGTGAGGTGCTGCTCGACCGCGTGGCGCGCTCGCTGGTGTTGGCTCTTGACTGCGATGCCGAGCCGGTGGTGGTGCTTACCAAAGCTGACCGCTGCGATGCCGAGGAGCTCGAGCGCGATCTGGACCGCGTGCGCCGCCTGGTGGGTCCGGACGTGCGCGTGATCGTGACGTCCTCTGCCGAGGGCCGCGGCCTGGACGAGGTCCGTGCCTGCGTGCCTGCCGGGAGCTGCGCCATGATTCTGGGCGAGTCGGGTGCCGGCAAGTCGACGCTGCTCAATGCACTGCTGGGCCACGATACGTTGGCGACCGGCGGTGTGCGCGAACGCGACGACCAGGGCCGTCACACTACCGTCGCGCGCGTGATGGTGGCGCTGCCGGGCGACGCCGGCGTGATCGCCGATGCCCCGGGCCTGCGCAGTCTACCGCTCGTGGGTCACGAGCGGGGTCTGGCGCGCGCCTTCCCCGAGATTGTCGAGGCATCGCGCGCGTGCCGGTTTGGCGATTGCACACATACCCATGAGCCGGGCTGCGCCGTTCGCGAGGCCGAGGACGCCGGGCAGATCGACAGCCTGCGGCTGGAAACGTTCCAAAACCTGGCGTCATCCATGCGCGTGAGCGCTCAAATACTCGATCCCGATGTTCATCTGTAATTGATTTTTCCTATGACAGCCGTCTCCCAACTGTTCGGGAGACGGCTTTTTTGCTGCGGAAAAGCCTCGAAACATGCAGTTTGCTGACGTGCTGACCAAAACCTTGCCATGAGCTTGACGGGCTGGTCAGCTTTTGGTCGGCGATTGGTTTGACATCGAAAACCAAGATCGCGATTGCGCCGCTTTGCACTCTGACCGCCCAGACAATGGTGGTACGGGCATTCGCCCGGCACTGCCATGAGAGGAGCGGCCGTGAACAAGAGCAAGCGCATCGCCATCAGTCTGGTCGCGGGCGTGCTCGCTGCTCTGCTCTGCATGGTTTACGGCTCGTCGATCCGCTCGCAAGCCGAACAGGTCCAGGCTGAGACCTTGGCCAAGTACGGTGGCGATCGCGTCGAGGTATGCGTCGCGGCGCGCGATATCGATGTGGGCGAGACCCTCGATGAGACCAATGTCATAACCCAGGAATGGCTGACGAGCCTGCTGCCGCGTGACGCGGCGACCGAGCTGCGCCAGGTGCGCGGCGACGTGACGACTTCGCGTATTCCCAAAAACGCCGTGATCTGCAATGTCTACACCAAGGCCGAGAGTCACAAGCTCGAGGTGCCTAAGGGCAAGGTCGCCGTTTCGGTGGCGGTCGATGCCGAGCACTCGGTCGGCGGTGCTACGGGCGTGGGCAGCTACGTGGATGTGTATGTGCAAAAAGACGGCGTAACCGATCGGTTGTGCGGCGCGTACGTGATCGATACCAGTGAAGATTCCGGTGCCACGCGCGAGGGCAAGATCGAATGGGTGACGCTGGCGGCTGACCCCGAAGACGTCAAGGAACTGCTGGGGGCATCGGGCAAGGGAACGGTCAGCTTGACGATTCCCGCCACGGCGCGCGGCAAAAAGAGCGGAGGCGACGAGTGATGAAGGCGATCTGGCTTGCGTGCTGCGCGTGCGGCGATTACGGGCTGTTGCAGCGGGAAGTCGAGGGCCGTGATACGGGTGCACAGGTGCTTCGCGTGGGTGACCTGGACGGGCTGGTTTCCATGGCGCGGGCGTTTCCGTCGCGCCGCGGGGCTGCCATCATCGCGGCGTCTCTGTTTGATACCGAAGATGTGCGCAAGACTGTTGCGCGCCTGACGGCCGAAGGCCGCGTGAGTCGCGTGGTCGTGTTGATAGAAGCGCTCGATCCGTCGGATATCGAGGGGCTGTTTCGCGCGGGGGCGACCGAGGTCATCGCTGCGCACAGTATATGCGGCAACGGGCGCGCGGGCGAGGGAGCGGTTGATTCCGATCGGTGCATGACGATTGAGCCCGATGCTTTTGTTGATAGGGAACCCGGGGCGCCTCGCGCTACAAGAGGCCCGCGTGTTGATGATTATGGAAAAGCGGAAGCCGAGCATGGTCGGCGCCCCCGGAACCCCCTTGTATACGATGACGCTGGAGGGCCGGCGCAGCATGCTGGCGACTCCCCGGCTGTAGATATGGGATACGTGCACGGCGTGAATCTGGCGGATGAACTCGACGAAGTTGAGGGCTTTGCCGGGTGCGGCGAGTTGTCGCTGATGCAGCATGAGCAGATTGCGCAGAACGAGCCTGCCTCGCAGACCGAACAAGCTGCCATGCCGGCTTGGACGCAGCGTGTGGTTGCGGCGGGGGAGACGGGGACGCTGTCACCGACGCCCGCCCCGCCGCCTCCGATGCCGCCGGCAGACGCTGCCGCTCCGCAGCATCGAGCTCCGGTCATCTGCGCCATTTCGGGTTCGGGCGGTTGCGGCAAGTCGACGATCATTGCCGCCATGGCACACACATCGTCGCTGTTGGGCTTGCGTGCCGCCGTGCTCGACCTGGACCTGATGTTTGGAAACCTTTACGACTTGTTAGGCGTCGATGCTCCGCGCGATATGGCGGCACTTATCGAGCCGTCGGTGGCGGGCGCGCTTGCCGAGCCGGATATCGTGGCCGCATCGATGCGCGTGGCGCCGGGCGTTACGCTCTGGGGTCCCGTCGCGGCGCCCGAGCAAGCCGAGCTCATGGCATGTCCGGTGGAGCTACTGCTTGATGTTCTGCGTCGCGAATCCGACGTGGTCTTTATCGATACCTCGGTCTTTTGGGGCGACGCCGTGGCGGCTGCGGTGGCGGCGAGCGACCGTTGCCTGGTCGTTGGCGATGCTGCGGTGTCGTCCGCGGCATCGGCGTCGCGCGTCATTGAACTGGCAAGTCGAGTAGGTGTGCCGCGCACGCGCATGAGCGCCGTGTTCAACCGGTTCGGTGCGCGCGGGGCAGACGAGGACGTCGCCATGCGCTTTGAGATTGCCTGTGCGTTGAGCTCCAAGATTCGTATCGCCGATGGCGGGCAGGATCTCGCCGCGCTCATGGCGTTTGGGCGCGCTGATGAGGCAGTGGGGCAGACCAGCGCTTTTGCGACCAGCGTGCGCGAGGCCACGCGCGAGATGCTCGTGGAACTGGGGTGCGCCGTCGGCCCTTGGAGCGATATGGTCGCCGACCGTGCAACGCGCACCGAACGCCCGCGTATCCGCCTTCCCTGGTCGCGCGAGGGTGATCAGCGATGAGCCTGCAAACGAGGATTAAGGCTGCCGGCGCTGCAGCGGGGGCAGCGCCTGTAGATGCGGGGCGTCGCCGCGCGGTGAAACGACGCACCAAGCGCGCCGTGATGGACCGCATGGGTTACGACGAAGTGGCGCGTATCAGCGCCTATATCGACCCGGCACTTGCCCGCTCGGAATTGCGTCCCGCGGTGGAGGCGGCGCTCAATGTTGAGGAGCCGACTGATCTCGCGACGTCCGAGCGCGAGACCATCATCGACGAGATTTTGGATGACGTGGTGGGCTTGGGGCCGTTGCAGCCGCTCATCGAGGACGACACCGTTACCGAGATCATGATTAACGGCTGCCGCTCGGCTTTCTTTGAACGCGGCGGCGTCTTGCACCCCATCGAGCATGCGTTTGAGGATGATGAGCAGATCCGTGTGCTTATCGACCGCATCATCTCGCCACTTGGCCGCCGTATCGACGAGCGCAGCCCCATCGTCAACGCCCGCCTCAAAACGGGCTATCGCGTCAACGCGGTGATTTCGCCTGTGGCGATTGACGGACCGATTCTCACCATCCGAAAGTTCTCGGACCGCATCTGCTCGCTGGACGAGCTTGTGGGGCTGGGGTCGCTGCCGCTTTGGTATGCGCAGCTGTTGTCGTGCGCGGTGTCGCTGCGACAGGACCTGGCGGTTGCGGGAGGCACGGGATCTGGTAAGACCACCCTGCTCAACGCGTTGTCATGTGAGATTTCCACCGGCGAGCGCATCGTGACGATCGAGGACTCTGCCGAGCTCAAGTTTGCGCATCATCCGCACGTGGTGCGTCTAGAGGCGCGCGAGGCTTCAATTGAGGGCGAGGGCGCGGTGACGATCCGCGACCTGGTGACCAATGCCCTGCGCATGCGCCCCGACCGCATCGTGGTGGGCGAGGTGCGCGGTGCCGAGTGCTGCGACATGTTGCAGGCCATGAATACGGGCCACGACGGGTCGCTCACCACGCTTCATGCGGGTTCAGAACAGGAGGGCGGGCGGTGGGAGGAGCAGTTTGCCGGGGGGTGTAAGGGCTCGGGTGTGTGGGCGCGCGACGCCGATGGCAGGCGCTTCGTCTCCTCGTATTCGGGGGTGCGTCGTGCCGCGGCGGGCGGCGTAGAGCTCGAGCGCTTTGTGCCTTTCGATGCCGCCGAGCGCACCTGGACGCTTGACCGCGAGCCGCCGTTTATCGCAGAAGGCCTGCGGTCGGGGACGCTCACACAAGAGGAGGTGGACGAATGGAGGTCGCTGTGCCCCTCGTCGTAGGGGGTTTGGCAGGGTTTTCTGTTGCGACGGCGTGCGGGGTGGAACCTCGTGTGCCGCAGGTGCCGCCGGCGGAGCTGGCGCGTCAGGTGCTCGAGACGGTGGCAGAGAAGCTGCCGCGTGAGCTGGTGGAAAACGATCTGCTGAAAAAGATCGCCCGTTCGTGGGCATCGCTGGCTCCGGCGCATCGCCTTGGCCACGTGATCGAGGATGCTTCGGGGCGTTTGGCGTTTCTGCTGCTATCGAGCGGTGTCTGCTGCGTTTTGCTAACGATGGTGTCGTTATCGCCCCTCGGATTTGCCTTGGGACTTGTTGCTCCGATTGCCGTTGGCGCCGCTCGGGATGGCTTTGAGAGCCGGCGCGAGCAACACGATGCAGAAGAGGCCATGCCCGAGGCGTTTGCCGCACTTTCCATGTCGCTTGCCTCGGGACATTCGCTGGCCCAGGGCATGCGCTTTGTGGGCGCTCATGCGCAAGAGCCGGTGCATACCGAGTTTTTGCGGGTGGCGGCGGCGATCGATTGCGGCATCTCGGCGACCGACGCGCTCGATGACTTGCTCGTGCGCATCGACGCCCCCGGCCTTTCGCTTGTGACCTTGGCGCTTAAGGTGTCTCAGCGCACCGGTGCTCCGCTTGCCGACTTACTGTCCGAGGCGTCGAGCATGGTGGGGGAGCGCATCGAGCTCAAGCGCCGCCTGGATGTTAAGACGTCGCAGGCTCGCATGTCTGCGCATATGGTCGCGGCGATGCCGGCGGGCATGTGCGCGGTGTTGGCGCTGCTTTCGGCAGATTTTCGTCGCGGTCTTGCGACGCCTGCCGGCGCGGGCGCTGTGGTGCTGGGTCTTGCCCTCAACGCCGTTGCCCTGGTGGTTATCCGGCGCATTATGCGGGTGGAGCTGTGAGCGCCCCGGTTGCAGTTGCGGCTTGCCTGTGCGCCCTGAGTGTATTTGTCGCGACGGGTTTGGATCGGGCGGATGCACGCAAGATCGCAGGGGCCTGCAAGCGCGAGGCGGCGCTGGTCGCTGCCGCGGGCCGCTCGGTGGTCGATGCTCTGACCGCGCGAATGAAGGGCGCGGTTGGAGCGGGCGGTCCGGCGCGAGTGTCGCTCGGCGAAGTGTCCGAGATGATCGATGTTGTGCGCTTGGGCCTTTCGGCCGGTCTTTCGTTTGATGCGGCGCTTGAGATTTTCTGCGCCAACCGCCGGTCAGTGCTGGCTCTTCGCCTTGAGCGGGCCTGCATGGCGTGGCAGGTGGGCGTGCTGCATGGCGTGGCAGGTGGGCGTGGGCACGCGTGAGGACGAGTTGTTGGCCGCCGCGCGCGACCTGGACGTGCGAGCGCTCGAGACCTTTGCCATCACGGTGGGGCAGGCGCTCGCCCTGGGTGCCCCACTTGCCGAGACGCTGGCCGCTCAAAGTCGCGAGATCCGTGCGGCTCATCGCGCCGCGGTCGAGCGTGAGATCGAGCGTGCGCCCGTCAAGCTGCTGATTCCCACCGGCACGCTCATCTTGCCGGCGTTGCTTCTGTCCATATTGGGCCCGCTGCTGGGAGCAGGCGGGATGATGTAGGGAGGAATACATGAACACGATGGTCGAAGTTGCTGACAAGGCTTGGAACTGGGCTTTTTGCCGGGCGATCCGCGCTCGCCAGCATGCCAAGGAGCTGTTGCGGGAGGAGAGCGCGCAGGGTACCACCGAGTACGCCATTTTGGTGGGCGTGCTTGTGGTGATCGCGATTATTGCCATCGTTGCATTTAAAGGCAAGGTCCAAGATCTATGGAACGCTATCAGCGAGGGCATCAACAGCCTGTAGAGGGCGAGCGCCCCATCGGGGTGCTGCTGGTGTTTGCTTGCCTGACCGTGGCGATAGCGGCGGTGCTTTGGGGGCTTAACGCCGCGCGGCAGCAGCGTCCTGGGGCCGCCTTCGATTCGGGCTCAGATTCGGCGGTGGCGTCTCAAAAAGATGAGATGCGAGATGCGGACGATTCGGATGTCGCTGTCACGGCGCAAACCTTTCTGCGGACGCTCGACAAGCGGTCTGGCACTGCGACGGATTCGCCTGGGGACAACGCGATTGCGGTCCGGCTTGCATGGTCTGAGGACCGACCGATGACCGAGGCAGCGGCGGATATGTTACGCGCCTACCGCGAGGTGCCAACGGCCCAGCTCGCCCTGAGCGGCTATCTTGATATTAAGGGCAACGTATGGGGCGCCATCGTGCGCGATGGGCGCGGCTGGGTCGATATGGTGACGGTTGCCGCGGATGCCGGCGATGCCTCGTGCCGCCTGCGCGTGATCCGCCTGAGCCCGCAGGCATCGAACTCAAAGGAGGGGTCGTGAAATGCATGACGTCCTGCGCGAGGAATCTGCCCAAGCGACTGTGGAATACGCCATCGTCACGGTGGCGCTGTTATCGATCGTGCTGGCGATTGTGGGACTTTGGCGTGCTGGCACCGATGGACGCTTGGCGGCGCTGGTTGAGCGGGCGGCATCCCATGGCGTTGCCTCGACGTCGGTTATCGACGCCGCTGCGGGCGCTAAGGACATCGCGTTGTATTGATATCGCGCGCGAGGACTGGGCGCAGTCTACGGTCGAGGCCGCTTTTTTGCTGCCGACGTTTCTGACGCTCATCCTTCTCGCACTGCAACCGGTGTGCCTGCTTTATACGCGCGCGGTCATGGAGTCTGCCGCCGCCGAGACCGCGCGGCTCATGATCACGACGACGGCGGAGGACGACGATCTTAAGGAGTTCACCCGCCGCCGGCTTGCCGCAGTGCCCAACGTTTCGATCTTTCATGCCGGCGGGCCGTTGTCGTGGGATATTGAGCTTAGCCGGGCCGATGCGGGTGGCGTCTCGTCCGTGTCCGTTTCCGGCGAGGTCAAGCCGTTGCCTGTGATCGGTGCGTTTGCGCAGGCTATGGGTGGTACCGCCGAGGGTGGCTACGTTGAGCTCAAGGTCGATGTCTCGTATCAATCGCGTCCCGAATGGCTGGAGGGAGATTATGATTCGTGGATTGCTGCATGGGATTAAGCGTTTCTGGTCTAGATGCGTTTTGACGCGCCGTCCGAGCTGCCATCGCAAGCGAGGCGGCTTTATGGGCCGCGCCGGTATCGACCTGTTTATCGAAGACGGTGCCTACACCACGCTTTCTTCTGCCGTGGTCATCCTAGTGGTGCTCACGTTGTTGTTTTCGTCGACCGCGGCGATATGGAGCATGTCGCGTGCCGGGGATACCCAGGTGGCGGCCGATAGCGGCGCGCTGGCGGGTGCCAACGTAGCGTCGTCCTATCACACGGCTGCCACGGTGGTTGATGCGAGCATCTTGAGTCTGGGGCTGGCGGGGTTTGCCACGATCGGGACGGGTCTGGTCGCCATCCTCATCCCGGGTGCCGAACCAGTTGCCGGCAATATGGTCGACACCGGGATTGAGATCATTAAAACGCGCAACAAGTTTGCCAAAAGCGCATCGGAAGGCTTACAGAAAATCGAGACGGCTCTGCCGTATCTGATTGCCGCGCGTGCCACGCAGGCGGTGTCGGCGCAGGATACCGATAGTGTGACCTATACCGGTACGGCACTTGCCGTGCCCAGGACATCCGAGTCGGACTTCGCTGCGCTCAAAGGGTCAGAGATCTCGACCGATGCCATTAAAGACACATCAGATGATTTAGAGCGTGCAGCCGAGGAGCTGCGGAAGGCTTCTGAGGACACGGCGAAGGCTAAAGAGCGCGCTTGGCTGGCGGATTGTGGTGGGTCGGACGAGAGTTCGATTGGCAAGTACTCGTGTATGTGGGAGCGTGCGAAAAAACTAGCAGAACTATCTGACAGCCAGAACCGTCATGAAAAGTCGAGCATCACATGGGAGCCGCAAATAGCGCTCGATCGCGCGAAAACCTATTACCGACAGCGCTTGGCGAATGAAAAACCTCAGGGATCGAGCGTCGAGATGAAAGCGCAGTCAGCCGCTCGAAAAGCGTTCTATGCCTATGCGATTGAAGAGGTCGATCGAGCATACATAAAAGATGATGGCGAACGGTTTTCTGCCTATATCCCACTATTGCCGCGTGTCCCAAACGAGGTGCGGCCGACCGAACTTTACACCGATGCCGCATGGCCTGTAAGCAACAACGACGGCAGAACATACCTGCATTATGGAGTCGAATGCCCCGTCTATCAGAAAGGGACTCCGAGTGGGCTGGCATCTGTTGCTGATTATGATGGTCGTGATACATGCGAAGCGTGCGGCTTCGGCGTGGTTGCGCTTGGAAGCGCCCTTATGCCGCCTTCGTCCATCAGAAATGGCTTCGAATACCACTTTGACAAGTTCAAAGAGGCTCTGGAAGACTACGTCGACTGCCGCAACAAAGAACTCGAACTTGAGCGTCAGACCGAGGATGAGGCCGACCGTGCGGGCAATGCTTTTGACCAGGCCATTAAAGCGCTTTCCGGCGAGCGCCCGCGTATCGCCCCACCTGGACGCAACGGCGTGGTCGCATTTGCAGTTTCGGGTGACATTACCAGCCCCGATCAACTTAACTCCTCGTTTAACACGGCAGTCAGGCTTGGCGATCGCGGTGCTATCTCTGCCGCGGTGCTGGCGCCCGATGAGGCGACGGCGCAAAACAACGTGCTTTCGCGATTTTTCTCGACATTGAAGGAACGCTCGGGCGGCGTTGCCGGCGTGCTCGACGGCGTCATGGATGTTTGGGGACGGCTGCTCGTGGGATACGGTGATATCCAAGGTTCGGCCGACGAACTTATGGACGAGATGATTATAGACCTAGGAGGGGGCAGCGGTGCGTTGGGCTCCATTGCATCGTGGCTCGGCGATACCGTTTCAGCGTCTGTGGCGGCGCTGGGTTTGGAACCGTGCGACTTGCGCCTGCGAAAGCCGGTGCTGACCGATTCCGCCAACGTCATTAAGAGTCCGGGGCCTGACATTGCTGGTCTCTCTCAAGCGCAAGACAAACTGCGAAGTATTCCGTTGGGCGTGACCGATCCCAAGGCGCTTTGCGAGGCGTTGGAATATCAAGTCGAACGCACCATTAGCGGTACGGTGTTCACGCTTGCGGAGATTCCTCTGCCCGGCGGCGGCTCCATCCCACTCACCGTCGATGTCGCCACGCTGGTTGGCGCTCTGGGCGGTGGGTCGTAATGAGTATCCGCATGCGTTTGCGCGAGGAGCGCGCCCAAGCGACGGTGGAGATGGCAGTGGTTACGCCCGTTTTGCTGGTGCTGGCACTCATCGTGTACAACGTCATGATCTTTGCCGGCGCTGTCGCGCGCTTCGACCGCGTGGTGCCCGACATCGTGCTGGCGCACGCTGTGGCGCCGGGCGGGGAGGGTGACGAGAGCTCTGCCGATGCCTCGGCGACCGTTCAGGCTCAGATTCAACATGCCATGGAAGGCTATGACTTGCAGATCGAAGTGTCGAGCGAGCAAGGCGCGGAGGCATCGGATGGTGGCCTGCTCTCCCTATCCGGTACGTTTAGGACCTACACCTGCACCGTCCGGGGGTGGTCATGTGACCGCGGTCTCGTCCTACATCGCCTACGCGCGGGCACTCAATAGGCTGGGTTGGACGCCGGCCGAGTTTGTGGTGGCGGAGTCGTTTGTCGTGCGCCTGCGCGGCATGCTGGGACGGCGTCCGGTTGCCGCCAACGGCCTGCCGCCCGTCATGGCGTTTCCACGCTGCTCTTCGGTCCATACGTGTTTTATGGCCTATCCCATCGACATCGCCTTCATCGATCGCGACGGCAATGTGCTCGCGCGCTACGAAAACGTTCGTCCTTGGCGCATGTGCTCCTGCCCCGGCGCCTGGGCCGCACTAGAGCGTCCTTCAATCATTGTTTCGACCCCTGCTCTCCAACGCGTGCCGGCTTAAGAATTGGCGACAGTGGACTTTCGTCATACGAAATTGGGTAAGATGGAGGAGAAGATGCATGGATGTTGAGATCCATCCCAACGCTAAAAAGCACCTGACGGAAAAGCAGGTGCTTAGCGCTTGGCTTGCGGTTACTGAGTGCATTCGTCGCGAGTCGAAGGACGAGCCGCCGAGATGGCTTGCGATTGGATGGCTCCCAGACGGACGAAGCGTGGAGCTTGTCGCGGTCGAGCTTGTCCGTGGGTGGCTTATCATTCATGCCTTGTCTCCAGTCCAGAAGAAATTCTGGCAAGAGATCGAGCGAGCTCGGCAGAGGGGTCGATGATGGGCAAGACGTATACGGCCGCTAATGGTCAGGTTGTAACGGATGAAATGATTGACGCGTGGTGCGAGTCGTACGAGCGCGGAGAGTTTCCGGGTGGCGAACACACCGTTGGTGGGATCGTGCGTGGACGGCCCCCGCTCTCAGGTGAGGGGACGGCAACGCTGTCGGTCAAGATTCCTCTGGGAATGAAGGAGGCCATTCGTCGACGGGCGGCTGCCGAGGGGATGACGCCAAGTGAGTTTGCCCGTGCGGCTCTGAGTGAAAAACTTCTTGCTGCCGGCTGATGCCTCTGACGTGCCGATTTATAGATTTTTTAAAATTCTCGGTTGACCGGAACGCGTCCTTGGTTATACTAATCAAGCCTTGAAACAAGGCACACCTCAAATGGCTGGGTAGCTCAGTTGGTAGAGCAGAGGACTGAAAATCCTCGTGTCAGGGGTTCGATTCCCTTCCCCGCCACCTTGAATTGACTAGGACCTCTGCAAAGGGGTCCTTTTCTTTTATACAGCCCCCACATGGAATCGAACCCCGTGAGGGCGCGGAGCTGAGGAAACGCGTAAGCGTTTGCCAGCGCAGCTCGCAAGGCGCGTAAGCGCCGCAGCGGTCCGTCCGCGCAGCGCGCGGACGCGATTCCCTTCCCCGCCACCTTGAATTGACTAGGACCTCTGCAAAGGGGTCCTTTTCTTTTATCGAGGACTCTGCGGAAATTGCGTCCCGGAATTTGGCTTCAGAGTGGGATGCGTTTTCCGCTTTGATGTCGCTTGGGAAAGCGCGACCCGGAATCCGGCGTCAGAATGGGATGTGCTTTCCTTTTGCGGTCTTTGGCGGAAACTGCGTCCCAGATCCCGTTCTTTTGCGAAAAACGGGATGCGCTTTCCGGCGCTTACTTCCGACGTGCGCGCACATTTCGGCGCACCAGCTCGTGCCCGCCTGTCCCAGACATTCCTCCCACTTTTGCGCCACTTTGTAGACCGTTCGGTCGCCTGTCTGCATGCGCGGGTATACTCAAATCGATAGATATGTCATGCAAGAGCGATGCGGGCTTAGCCCGTATGATTCAAAAGGGGGCAGTGATGGAGAGGATACTCGGCGTTAATCTCTCTGGCTGGTTTATTCCCGAGCCTTGGGTGACCCCGTCGCTATACGCGGCGACCGGTGCATCCAACGCGGCCGAGCTGCAGGAGGCCATGGGCACCGCCGCCTATAACGAGCGCATGCGCCGTCATTACGAGACGTTTGTGAGTGAGGACGATTTTCGCCGCATGGCGCAGATCGGCCTCAATGCCGTGCGTCTGCCGGTGCCCTGGTATGCCTTTGGTTCGCAGGAGTCCGATGCGTCCTACATCTCGGTTGTCGACTACATTGACCGTGCGATTGAGTGGGCTGCCAAGTACGACATCCGCGTGCTGCTCGATCTGGCAACTGTGCCCGGTGGCCAGGGCGATTCCAACGATTCGCCCACCACGCCGGAGGCTGTTGCCGAGTGGCATTCGTCCACCAACGGTCGTCATGTCGCACTCGACGTGCTCGAGCGCCTGGCCGATCGCTACGGCGAGGCCGAAAGCCTGCTGGGCATTGAGCTGCTGGATACGCCGCAGATGAGTGTCCGCAAGAGCCTCTTCACCATGACGGATGGCATTCCGGCTCACTACCTGCGCAATTTCTATCGCGATGCCTACGAGCTCGTCCGTTCGTATATGCCCGAGGATAAGATCGTCGTCTTCTCGTCGTCGGGGCATCCCAGCGAGTGGAAGCATTTTATGCGCGGCGCCAAGTACAAGAACGTCTACATGGACCTTCACCTGTACCATTACCGCGACGAGCATGCGCTCGACATCACGAGCCCCCGCGGGCTGACGACGGCGATTTCGCGTAACAAGCGCGAGCTTAAAGAAGCGATTTCGACTGGGTTCCCCGTGCTGGTGGGCGAATGGTCGGGCGCGGCGATCTTTGCCAACTCGTCGGTTACGCCCGAGGGCCGCAATGCCTACGAGCGCGTGTTTATCGCCAATCAGCTGGCTTCGTTTGCGCCGGCTGCCGGTTGGTTCTTCCAAACGTGGAAGACCGAGAAGCGCATTGCAGCATGGGACGCCCGCGCGGCGCTCGGTACGCTCGAGCGCGGCATGATTGAATAGGTTGATATGACGCAA
The DNA here is from genome assembly GCA_001915225.1 of Collinsella sp. 60_9. Lineage (GTDB taxonomy): Bacteria > Actinomycetota > Coriobacteriia > Coriobacteriales > Coriobacteriaceae > Collinsella. Next base: position 250 of record MNQC01000112.1, on the reverse strand, counting down.
AACAGCGCCCATACGGGCAAACTCTATGTGGTCGGCACGCCCATCGGCAACCTGGGCGACCTGTCCCCGCGCGTTGGCGAGACCTTTGCCGCTGCCGATGTCATCTGCTGCGAAGACACGCGCGTGACGTCAAAGTTGCTGATGCACCTGGGCATTTCCAAGCCGCTTGTCCGTTGCGACGAGAATGTGATCGCCAGCCGCGCCGCCGGCCTGGTCGACCGTCTGCTGACGGGGGAGACCCTCGCCTTTG
>MNQC01000111.1:63370-65379 GCA_001915225.1 Collinsella sp. 60_9 | reverse complement strand
CGTCGACTCCAACGAGATGGCGTTCCGCGCGGCGGCTCGCATCGGCCTGCGCAAGGCATGCGCCGATGCCGACCCGGTGGTGCTGGAGCCCATCGAGGAAATCACGGTGACTATCCCCGAGAGCTACGCCGGCGCCGTGATGGGCGACATCTCGGCCTCGCGCGGTCGCGTGACGGGCATGGAGACCGATGAGCGCGGAGACACCGTGGTCATTGCCCAGGCGCCGCTGGCCGAGCTGACGGATTACTCGACGCGCCTGCGCTCCATCACGCGCGGCACGGGCGACTTTACCATGAAGCCCGCGGGCTATGAGCAGGTGCCCTATGACGTTCAGGCCAAGCTGGTCGAGCGCTATGAGGAGGGCCGCGCCAAGTAGCGCGTGGCGTTGCCTGCAACATGCATGCCGGTGCAAGGGCCGCTCTGGGCAATCCAGGGCGGCCCTTTTTGATCCCTGGGGGACGGAGGAAAACGGATCATTTTAGGTTTTGGGGCAGCTTGGTCGGCCCTAGTCCCCCGAGGCCTGATTGCGGCCGGTGGCGTAGTCGATCTGCACGTGCGGCTGCAGATTGTAGCAATATACGTGGAAGCAGAGGGTCTTGCCGTGGTCCTCGACCGATTGCGCCTCAAGGCGCACGCCGCGGCAGACAAGTTCCTCTTCGTTGTACATGGGCGTGACGCGGTAGAGCACATGGTTGCCTGTGTCGTGGATATAGTCGAGGATCTGCTCTTCAAACGGCAGCATGCCCGTTTCGTTGAGATAGCGCGTGCCGGTGAGGAGATTCTTGCGATTAGCGTTTTCGCCGCAGAGCGACCAGGCGATGAGGTGGCAACGGTTGTAGAGGCTTTGACCCGGAATAAAGTCGTAGCGCTGCTGGTGCCATCCGGCGGGGTGGATACGCGAGATATCCCCGCGCTTGCCTTGACCGAGCGACTCGGGACCCACGCAGGCGAGCGCTTTGCGGGTGCGGCCTAAGCTGTCGAGCTTGGAGAACTTCTTAAAGCAGCCCTCTTTGGTAGCGCGCTCGTATTCATCGAGCGTGAATGACGGCGTGCCGAGCGGGTGCGTGCTGTCGGCGCGAAGGGCAACGTAGGGGTTGCCGGCGTAGTCGGGAATGCTGCTGAGATATACGCCGCGGGCGCGGTCGAGATCGGGGTTTTCGACCTCGTCGATGGGGATGACGTTTGAAGAGGCATCGTCACCGGTGTCGGTTGCGGCGGAATCGGAGCCATCGCCGGAGTCCTCGGAGCTCGCTGTTCCCGATTCGAGCCGGGCAACCAGGTCTGCTTCGTCGTCGGTGCGGTTGGGGCTCTCGCTTTGCTTCTCGGCCAGAGCCGCCGCCTGCTCATCGCTTTGCGGCGAGAGCAGCTTGGGCGCTCCGTCGAGCGACCCTGTGAACAGCGCAAACCCCAGCACCACGGCGGTGCCGATGGAAAGTACTTGCTTGTAGGCGGACTTGCGCGACATTGAGGCTCCTGGATGGACGGTCGGGAATCTACCAGTCTAGCAGGAGCCGGCAGAGGCCGTTCTGTCGAACAAATACTTAAGATTTGGGACAAACGCTACGGATTCATTTGCCTCATATTTGACGTATGGCTAGATCGAGGTGGAACCGAGCCAATTGAGTTTACATTCGAGAATGCGCTGCTCACCGGGCGTGCTGCTGCCATCGAGTAGCGCGAGGAGCATCTCGGCCGCCTCTCTGCCTTCCTGGTCGACGGGCTCGATGATCGTGGAGACGGTCGGCGTGGTGAGGTTGGTCCAGTCTTCGCAGTTGAGTCCCAAAAGACCGATTTGCTGCGGAAGTAGATGGGCCATGGGCTGGAGAGCCTTGTAGACACGGGGAAGTGCCCACTGATTTTGCACGAAGATAAGGGTTCGCTTGGCGGGGTTGAACTTGTATTTAAAGTACTCGGTAAGCTCACCGACCGACGGCTTGTTGTGGTCGATGGGAATCGCTTTGTAGATCTGTCCGTTCGCTGCCAGTGCCTCGGCATACCCCTGAAAACGC
>MNQC01000111.1:41868-63324 GCA_001915225.1 Collinsella sp. 60_9 | reverse complement strand
GCCGTCGTAGAGGTTGGTTTTGATCCAGCTGGTGCCTGGGCTGTAGATGGCCGCGTCAAAAAAGACGACGGGCTTGCCGGCGCGCTTGATGCGGTCGTGGACGGCCTTGAAATTTGCCGTGGGCTGGATGATAAAACCATCGACGCCCAGCGAGAGCATTTTGTCGACATACATGAGCTCGGTCTCGGGCTTAAAGTTGCTCGTGCAAACGACCGTCTGGTAGCCCGCGGGGAGCATGACTTGTTCCATGCCGTTGAGGACGAGGCCCGCCCACTTGTTGGTGTTATCCAAAATGATGATGGCGATGACGTGGGTCTGCTTGCCGGTGAGCGTTTGCGCTTGGGCGTTGGGAACGTATCCGAGTTCCTTGATGACGCGCGCAATCTTTGCCTGCGTCTTCTCGCTAAGCTTTTCTCGTTTGTCGTTGAGGTAATACGAGACGCTTGCCGTCGAGGTTCCCGCCTCTCGAGCAACGTCTGCGATCGTAACGCGCTGTTTTGCCACAGCGACTCCTTCCGACAGATGAGCATTTTCCAACATGATGACTTTGAGTCTTGGTGAGGGATGCGCTTCGGTGAGCGACTTTTTCCTTTCATATGAGTATGCAACAAATGCGGTATACGGGTGGGGTCGAAATTTGTGACCGGCATGCGCATCTGCCGTCTACCGAGAAAATCAAATACTTCTTGACTTTTGAAATCGAGGGTAAAATCGCAGGATTCATTTTTGGTTAAACGCATAACCAAATAGCATAACCAACGCTCTGACCTGCGCGTTTACCGAAATAAGCTGGCATTAAGAAAAACGAGCACCTATATTGGTCTTGTCGAAAAGACAGCAAGTCCAAACGGCAGGGGATGCTCCGGAGGCCTCCGCAAACGGTATCTTGCGCACGCAACTCTATGAAAAGAGGGAAGCAATGAAGATCGTAGGCGTTGCCGCCTGTACCGTGGGTATCGCCCACACGTATATGGCCCAGAAGGCGATTCAGGATGAATGCGCCGCCCGTGGCATCGAGTGCAAAGTCGAGGCTCAGGGTGGCCTGGGTATCGAGAACGAGCTGACGCAGGAAGACGTTGATTCCGCCGACCTGGTGCTCGAATCCGTCGACGTAGGCGTCGAGAATGAGGACCGTTTTGAGCAGAAGATTGCCGAGGGCAAGTTTCTGAAGGTCGGCACCTCGGATGTAATCGCCGATCCGGTGAAGATCATCGACTAGGCCGTTGAGATCATTAAGGCGACGGGTGGCGCCGTTGACGCGCCCAAGGCCGAGGCCAAGGCAGAGAAGAAGGCCGTCTCCGCTGCCCCGCAGGCCCCGACACCGGCGTCCAAGCAGTCTATCTTTGCCGATCCTGGTAAGACGCTGCTCAATGCATTCAATACCGGCGTTTCCTATTTTATCCCCATCGTCGTTATCGGCGGCGTGTTTCTCGCCTTCTCGCTGGCATCCGGTACCGCCGGCGCCAACGGCATGGAGGTTACGAATCCGCTGATGGTGAGTCTTAACACCATCGGCATGGCCGGCATCTCCATGATGATCCCGGTGCTTGCGGCATACATCTCCTACTCGATGGCCGGCAAGCCCGCGCTCGCCCCCGGTTTTGTCCTGGGCTACCTGGTCAACAACGCAGTCGTTACCCCTAACGGCAACAGCGTCTCGACCGGCTTCTTGGGCGCCATGATCATGGCGGTTATCTGCGGCTACTTTGTCCGCTGGATGAAGACCTGGAAGGTCAACAATACCATCCAGACCATCATGCCCATCCTGATCATCCCGATTCTGACCTCGCTTGTCCTGGGCATGGCCTATATCTACATCCTGGCCACGCCGCTTGGCTTTGTGATGGACTGGCTTACCGGCGTGCTCGGCAGCCTGCAGGGCGGTTCCGCGGTTGTCCTGGGTCTGGTCATTGGCGTTATGACCGCCTTCGATATGGGCGGCCCCATCAACAAGACCGCCTCGACCTTCACCATGGCCATCATGGCCTCCGGCATCTACGGTCCTAATGGTATGTTCCGCGTCGCCGTTGCCGTTCCCCCGATCGCCTGTGGCCTCGCTGCACTCATCGCCAAGAACAAGTTCGATGACGCTGACCGCCAGATGGGCATCTCCGCGCTGTTCATGGGCTGCATCGGTATCACCGAGGGCGCTATCCCCTTCGCGGTCAAGGACCTCGGTCACACCCTTCCCGGCATTTGCATCGGCTCTGCCGTGGGTGCGGCGCTTGCCGCCTTCCAGGGTATCGACTGCTACGTCCCGCACGGTGGCTTTATCGTCGCCCTGGCCACCAACAACGTCGCGCTGTTCTGCCTGGACATCGTGATTGGCTCCGTGGTCGCCGCTGCAATCCTGATTGCCATGAAGCCCACGCTCGATAAGCAGGCCAAGTAAACCTTTAAGGACTCCGGTTGTGCGGAGGGATGGATTTGACTCCGCACAACCGCCCCTACACAACAAAATCCATCCGTACTGATAGGGCCCACATCTGGGTCCCAGGGAACTTTTGTCAAAAATCCTCTGGAGAAGGAGAACAAAATGTCCAACCTCACCATCCGCCAGGCCGTTCAGGGCATGCTCAAGCTGCAGGATAGCGGCGATCACGCAACCATGGTCGGCATTGGCCCCATGAGCCCCAACCTGATTCAGGCCGTGTTCGAGCTTGCCAAGGACGAGGATTTCCCGCCCATGTTTATCGCCAGCCGCAACCAGGTCGATATGGACGAGATGGGCGCCGGCTACGTTAACGGTTGGGACCAGACGCGCTTTGCCGCCGACATCAAGAAGGTTGCCGCGCGAGGTCACCCGCGATGAGGCGCGGGAGATCTTCGCCGATCAGCCGCTCAAGCTCGAGCTCATAGACGAGCTGCCCGAGGACGAGGCCATGGAGCTCGCCCGCAAGTCCTTCGTCGCCGACATGGAGGCAGGCTTTGACCTGCTGATGGTCGACCCCACCAAGGACCCCTATCAGATCGGCAAGGTTATTCCGCTCGACGTGGTGCTTCGCCGCACGATCGATCTTATCGACTACCTTGAGCAGTACCGTCGCGAGCATAATCTGCCCGAGGTTGCCTACGAGGTCGGTACCGAGGAGACCAACGGCGGCTTGACCTCTACCGATAAGTACGAGGAGTTCATTTCTCAGCTGCAGCCCGAGCTCGAGAAGCGCGGCTGCCCCATGCCCACCTTTATCGTCGGCCAGACTGGTACGCTCACCCGTTGGACCGAGCAGGTCGGTCATTACAACTTTAAGAACGCCCGCGAGCTCGCCGACATGGCCAAGCGATACGGCGTGGGCCTGAAGGAGCACAACGCCGACTATCTGGATGACGCAACGCTGCTCGAGCACATCCCGGCTCACGTGACCGCCTCCAATGTCGCTCCTCAGTACGGCACCGAGGAGACCCGCGCTTACCTCAAGCTCTGCGCTACCGAGCAGATTCTGGTCGACAACGGCCTGTGCGACGATCCCTCCGACCTGTATCACACGCTGCTGGTCAAGGCTATCAAGACCGAGCGTTGGCGCAAGTGGATGACCGGCGACGACGTCAACCTGCAGGTTGACGACATTCTGGCCGACGACGAGCTCAGCCTGAAGATTCTGGATGTCTCCGGCCACTACGCCTTTAACGATCCCGAGGTCAAGGAGCAGGTCGAGAAGCTCTACCGCAACCTCGCTGCCCAGGACATCGACGGCAAGCGCTTTGTGATCGAGCACATCAAGCGCCCGATCAAGCAGTACGTCGTCGGCCTTAACCTCAAGGGTGTCACGAGCCGTATCGAGAAGGCTCTCTAAGTAGCTTTTCCTACACGACGCCGGGCCCGGGGCATGTCCCAGCTGCGGGCCCGGCACATAGAACAAAGGGACATCCCCTTTGTCCTATTTTTTGAGTTTTGGATTCCTTAGAAGGAGTTTGCACCATGAAGTTCTTTATCGATACCGCCAACCTTGACGAGATCGCCGAGGCCAAGAGCTGGGGCTGTCTTGCTGGCGTCACCACCAACCCGTCCCTGTACGCCAAGACCGGCGGTAAGCTCGCCGATTTTGAGCCCCATATGCTCAAGATTGCCGAGCTCTGCGAGGGTTTGCCCGTGTCTGCCGAGTCTACCGCCACCACGGCCGAGGGCATGACCGAGGAGGGCAAGCGCCTTGCCGCCCTCGCCCCCAACATCGTGGTCAAGCTTCCCGTCTGCGAGGCCGGCCTCGCCGCCTGCCGCGCGCTGGCCGATGCGGGCGTGCGTGTCAACATGACGCTCGTCTTCTCGCCGACGCAGGCCCTTATGGCCGCCAATGCCGGCGCCCGCTACATCAGCCCGTTTGTCGGCCGCTTTGACGACATCGCCGAGGACGGCATCTCGCAGCTCGACAATGTCGTGACCTGCATCAAGAACTATGACTGGACCGGCAAGAACGTCGACGACACCGTCGAGATCATCACCGCTTCGGTCCGCACGCCCAACCACGTGACCCAGGCGGCGCTGCTCGGTGCCGATATTGCGACCGTCCCCATGGCTGCTCTTAAGAAATGCCTGCATCACCCGTTGACCGACCAGGGCCTTGCCTCGTTCGAGGCCGACTGGAAAAAGGTCGTCGAGGCACAGTAACGATGGTTCTGCCGGCCCAGCATTTGTTATGCCGGGTCGGCGTGCTCAAGAGAGGAAACTCCATGACCGATCAGGAACTGGCCAAGATTGCCAATGAGGTTCGCCGCGGTATTGTCACGGGTGTCCACGCTGCCAAGTCGGGGCATCCGGGCGGATCGCTTGGTGCCGCCGACATTATGACCTACCTCTACTTTGAGGAAATGGATGTCGACCCGGCGAATCCGAGCCGCGCCGAGCGCGATCGCTTTGTGCTCTCCAAGGGACATTGCGCTCCGGCACTCTATGCCGTGCTCGCCGAGCGCGGGTTCTTTCCCAAGGAGGAACTCGAGACGCTCCGCCATATCGGCAGCCGCCTGCAGGGCCATCCCAATATGAATGACACGCCGGGTGTCGACATGTCTACTGGATCGCTCGGTCAGGGTATCTCCGCCGCGGTTGGAATGGCACTCGCCGCAAAGCACTGGGGTGACAGCTACCGCGTCTACACGCTGTTGGGCGACGGCGAGTGCGAGGAGGGCCAGGTGTGGGAGGCGGCCATGTTCGCCGGCAACCACGACTTGGATAACCTCGTCGCTATCGTCGATCACAATGGCCTGCAAATTGACGGCAGTATCGACGAAGTTAACTCTGCTATGCCGCTTGCCGACAAGTTCCGCGCCTTTAAGTGGCATGTGATCGAGCTTGCCGACGGTAACGACATGGCGCAGATTGCCGCCGCCTTTGCCGAGGCTCGCAAAGTGAGTGCCTCGCCCGTGGCTATTATCGCCGAGACGGTGAAGGGCAAGGGCGTCTCCTTTATGGAAAACCAGGTGGGCTGGCACGGCAAGGCGCCCAACGATGAACAGTTTGAGCAGGCCATGGCCGAGCTCGCGGCAGCAGGGGAGGAGCTCTAATGGCAGACGTCAAGAAAGTCGCCACGCGCGTTAGCTATGGCGAGGCACTTGTCGAGCTGGGCAATAAGCGCGATGACTTTGTGGTTCTCGATGCCGACCTGGCCGCCGCCACACAGACCGGTAAGTTTAAGGCTGCGCACCCTGAGCGCTTCTACGACGCCGGCATTGCCGAGAGCAACTTGATGGGGCTCGCCGCCGGCATTGCGACCACGGGTCACGTTGCCTTTGCGAGCACCTTTGCCATGTTTGCCGCCGGCCGCGCGTACGAGCAAGTGCGTAATTCCATCGGCTATCCGCACCTCAACGTCAAAATCGGCGCCACGCATGCGGGTATCTCGGTCGGTGAAGACGGCGCCACGCATCAGTGCTGCGAGGACATTGCGCTCATGCGCACGATCCCAGGTATGACGGTAATCGTTCCCGCCGATGACATCGAGGCTCGCGCTTGCGTGCGCGCCGCCTATGAGTTTGAGGGGCCGGTCTACATGCGCTTCGGCCGTCTGGCAACACCGGTCATCAACGACCGCGAGGACTATGAGTTCGAGATTGGTCGCGGCGTGGTCGTGCGCGAGGGGTCCGATGTGACCATCATCGCTTGTGGCCTTATGGTCGCTGAGGCGCTTGAGGCTGCCGAGGCGCTCGCTGCCGATGGTATCGATGCCGAGGTCATCAACATGCACACGATCAAGCCGCTTGATGAGCGCCTGGTGGTTGCCAGCGCCAAGAAGACTGGTCGCGTGGTCACCGCCGAGGAGCATTCGATTATCGGTGGTCTTGGCGAGGCCGTGGCCTCGGTGCTCGCGGAACAGCATCCGGTGCCGATGCGACGCGTCGGCGTGCGCGATGTGTACGGCGAGTCCGGCCCTGCGGTCGATTTGCTGCACAAGTACGGTTTGGACGCCGACGGCATCGAAGCTGCGGTCAGGTCCGTGTTGTAAGGAAGGTTTCCATGGGATTTGTATCTGCCAACCAAGTGACGATCGGGTATACCGCCGCCTCGCGTGAGGACGCCCTGCATTATTTGTCCGAGCAGGCCATCGAGCTCGGCTTTGCCGATGACGCATCTGCCGTAGAGGCCGCCTTCATTGCTCGCGAAAACGAGGCCGAGACCGGCCTTGTCGCCGGCTTTGCCGTTCCGCATGCCAAAAGCGACGCGATTCACACGCCGGGCGTTGCCGTGCTTAAACTGGCCGAGCCCGTTGAATGGCCGAGTTTCGATGGCGTGCCCGTCGATGTTGCGCTCGCGCTGTACGTGCCCGCCGGCGAAGCTGGAACCACGCACCTGCGTCTGCTCTCCAAGGCTGCCGTGATGCTGATGGACGCCGGCTTCCGTGACAAGGTGCGCGCGAGCACCGATCCCGTTGAGATTGCGGAGCTCATCAATAGCGGACTCGAAGACTAGAACGGTCATCCCGTTCAATCAATCGATCCTTCTCCAAGGAAAAGGGCCGCAACGCCATATAGGTGTCGCGGCCCTGCTTGCGTTTCCCCAGATAAAACCTGCCAAAATAAACTTGTCCCTTTTTGGCAGGCTACTGGTTCATGTTGCCGTGGATGTAGGGGGCGACCTCGGGGGAGATGTGTCCGCAGCCTAGGTTGCGCAGCGCGGACTCGATGGCGGCGGGCAGCGGGGTCTTTCCCTCGTCGTTGACCACGGTACCGCCGAGGGCGGCGATCTTGGCGACATCTGCCGGGGCGGCTTCGATATGCATGCAGCCGCCGACCAGGCGTGCGCGGACCTGCGCCAGGTCAAGATCGTGCAGATAATCCTCGCAGGCGCGGATTAGATTGACCTTCTCGCGCGTCAGCTCTTCGCCCGTAGGGACGCGTGTGGCCAAGCAAGCGCCTGCCGGCAGGTTCCAAACGGGGTAGCCCCATGCGCGCAACAGCTTGCGCTCTTCGTCCTTGGTAAAGCCGACCTCCATAAGCGGCGAGCGTACGCCGAGCTCTTCTGCCGCGCGCATGCCGGGGCGGTAGTCACCGCGATCGCTTGCATTGCTGCCATCGATGACGGTGGGGAAGCCGAGCGACTTGGCGTGGTTGACGATAGCGGTAAAGCCGGCGTGCTTGCAGTGGTAGCAGCGGTCGGCATCGTTGCAGGCTACTTGGGGGAGCTGCAGCTGATCGACCGAAAGGTTGAGCACAGGGAGCTTAAAATGCGGCCCTTCTTCGGCTTGCCCGTCAACGGACCGCTCAAACGAAGCCTGCTCGGGCGTGCCGATGAGCGGCGTGGTGAGGTGGACGAGAAGCGTGTCGGCAGGCATGATACGGGCGCAGACCGCGGCCAAAAAGCTGCTGTCGACGCCGCCGGAAAAGCCGATGGCGACGCGTCCATATGCCAAAAGCAGCTGCTCGAGCGTTGCGAGTTTGTCCTGAAGCTCCTCTGCGGGTGCCGTGGTGTCTAAAATCATGAAACGATCCTTATCGTTGAGTACTCGGTCGAAAACTATAATCCTACCGGGCTGCTTGTCATAAGATTTCTACCTATGTAACGAAAGTGCAATATGCTATATACGTTATATACAAGTTTGTAAAGTGCGGTAGAGTGGCAGTAACGCAATCCGGTGAGGGGACCGATATGATCAAGGCTGTTATTTTTGACATGGACGGAACGCTGGTCGATACCGAGCGTCTGGGCATCAAGGCATGGAAAGCGCCCGCTGCTGAGCTGGGCGTCGCGATTGATGACACGCTGATTCATCAATTTATCGGTCGCACACTGCCCGATGTCATGGACATCCTTGAGGCGCATTGCGGCAGCAGAGAAACCGCCGAGGCGCTCTATCATCGCCACAAGGAGATTCGCGACGAGATGGTCAAGACCGATCTGGAGCTTAAGGCCGGCGCTGCCGAGTGCATAGACGAGCTGCTGGCTGCGGGCTATCACGTGGGCCTTGCAACGTCGTCGCGCCTCGTTACGGCCGAGCGCAACCTTAAGATGGTCGGCCTCTTTGACAAGTTTGAGACGGTGACTTGCGGCGAGGACGTCGTGCACGGCAAGCCCGATCCCGAGATGTATCTGCTTGCCTGCGAGCGCGCGGGCTTTGCCCCCGAGGAATGTGCCGTGGTCGAGGATTCGCGCAACGGCTGCGTCTCGGGCATCACGGCCGGCTGCCATGTCTTTGCCGTTCCCGATATCGTGCCGCTGCCGCAGGACGTGGTGGATGGCTGCGAGGCCGTGCTCGATACGTTGTTCGACCTGACGGCCGCGGTCAAGGCCGTGTGCTAAAGGTAGGCGCCGAGGTTGATGGCGGTGGCTTCGGTGTGACTGCTTGCCTGGGTGCTGGCGCGCTCCAGCAAAAACGGGCGTACGAGCTCTTGGCGGTTGATGTCCTCGACGGCCGTGACCGCGGTGACGATGCGTGCGGCGGAACCGATACGGGCGTGCTTGGTCTTCGCCGGGGCTTTGTTTTCGATTTGCTCCATGAGCAATTGAATGCCCTTGCGGCCAATCTCGTAGCCTGGGGGTGCCACCGTGGTGAGTGGGACCGACCCGCTCCAGGCGAGCGGGTTGCCGTCGCAGCCAGCCACGCGGACCTGCTCGGGGACGGAGATGCCTTTATCGACCAGCGCCGAGATGACGCCCGACGCCAGTACGTCGGTCAGGCCGATGACAAAATCGGGGCGCTCGTCGCCGGAGCGCCCGGCAATCTGAGCGCCAATGCTGTAGCCGTCGGCTGCGGTATTCCACTCTCCGGCGTCAATGACCTCAATTTTGATATCGGGATGCAGGGCGAGGGCCTTGTGGATGCCAAGTACGCGCAAGGTGAGCTGCATAAATGCCGCCCTTCCCACAACGGTGATATGGCGTGCGCCACGGGCAACGGCGAGCTCGGCGATAATGCGGCCTTGTGCCTCGTTGTCGGCAGCCACGTAGTAGCCGGGCTCGGAACAGTGGATGTCAAGATGGACGATCGGCACGGGCATCTTGGTCATGGCGGGGTGCCAGTCGGGAGACGCCATGGGCTGAACCATGACGCCGGACATCTGCGTGCCCATAAAATAGCGCAGGTAATGATCCTCGAGAATATCGTCGTTATCGGCATTGGCGATGAGTAAATCGTAGCCGTGCTTGCGGGCCTCGTTGTGGGCGCCGCTGGCAATTTGGAGCGAGAAGCCGTGGTCGAGGCGGGGGAGGACTAGGCCAAAGGACTTGGTGGCGCCGCCTGCGAGCTGACGGGCGCTTTGGTTGGGCAGGTAGCCCAATCGATTGATGGTTTCGTTGATAAGTTTGAGGGTCTCGGGGCGCAGCTTTTCGGGATGGTTGAGCGCGTTGGAAACCGTGCCCAGCGAGACTCCCGCCTCGCGCGCGACATCGCTGATTTTTACCTTTGCCATAGCGGCCCCTTTGATGCGTTTCAAGTACAAGCCAGATTGTAGCATCGCCCGCCCCTAGGGTGTCAAAACCTGCCAATTAGGGACAGGTTTATTTTGGTAGGTTTTATCTGGGCAAACGCTGGAGCCCAAACCACCACAAAGGTGCCTGTCCCCATCGTGGTGGTTTGGGCATGTGTGCATCGAGTGGTATCTAAGTTGAGATACCACTTCTGGTATATCAGCTTGCGCTTGCGTGAGTACAATACTCGAACGTTATACGTCTCAGCGCCCCCTGTGCGTGGACGTCTTGCAGTCACGCGAACGAAGGGATTTATCCTATGTGCGGAATTGTCGGCTACACCGGCTCTGATATTGCAAAGAACATACTGGTCACAGGCCTTAAGCGCATGGAGTATCGCGGCTATGACTCCTCGGGCGTTGCGCTCGAGGTGGGCGAGGGCGCCGCGGCACACCTCGACGTCATCCGCCGCGTGGGCAAGGTTGCGGGCCTGGAGAGCGAGCTTTCCAACATCGACAGCGACGCTACCTGCGGTATCGGCCACACCCGTTGGGCCACCCACGGCAAGCCCTCCGTCGTTAACGCTCACCCCCACACCAGCTGCGACGGTCGTATCGCCATCGTCCACAACGGTATCATCGAGAACTTCGCCGAGCTGCGCGAAGAGCTGGAGGGCCGCGGCCACCACTTTAAGAGCGAGACCGATACCGAGGTCTTCGCGCATCTGATCGAAGAGGCTTATGCCGAGACGCACGACCTGATGGCCTCCGTGCGCGAGGCTTGCACCCACGTGGTCGGTGCCTATGGTCTGGCCGCCGTGTGCGCTGACGAGCCCGGCGTGATCGCCGTGGCCCGCAAGGATTCCCCGATCGTAGTCGGCGTGGGCGAAACCGGCTCCTATGTTGCTTCCGATGTCATCGCGCTCATCGACGCCACCCGCGATGTCGTGGTGCTCGAAGACGGTCAGTTTGCTAAGCTCACGCCCGCGGGCGTCGAGTACACCGACGAGGCCGGCAACGTTATCGAGCCCAAGGTCACCCACATCGACTGGGACCTGGACATGGCCGAAAAGGGTGGCTACCCCGACTTTATGCTCAAGGAGATTCACGAGCAGCCGCGCGTCGTGCGCGATACTCTGGTGGGTCGTATGACCCCCGCCGGTGAGCTCGATATCGACGAGCTGGGCCTGTCCCTCGAGGAGCTCAACGACATCGATCGTGTCTACGTGATCGCCTGCGGCACCAGCTATCACGCCGGACTCATCGCCAAGAACCTTATTGAGGGCTGGGCTCGCATTCCCACCGAGGTCGAGGCTGCCAGCGAGTTCCGCTACCGCAACCCCATCATCACACCGACGACGCTCGTCGTTGCCGTGTCCCAGTCGGGCGAGACGGCCGATACCCTCGCCGCCATTCGCGACGCGCGCATCAAGGGTGCCAAGGTCTTCGGCATCACCAACGTGGTTGGTAGCCCCGTGGCGCGTGAGAGCGACGGCGTCATCTACACCAAGGCCAACAAGGAGATCGCGGTCGCCTCGACCAAGAGCTTTATCGGTCAGGCCGTGAGCCTTACGCTGCTGGCTCTGCTGCTGGCGCAGGTTAAGTACCGTCTGACCACCAAGCAGGCGCGCATGCTGTTCCGCGAGCTTTCCGATACGGCCGAGCAGATCCAGTGGATTTTGGATACCCAGACCGAGGCCGTTCATGAGGCCGCCCTGCTGTGCAAGGACGCGCAGTCGGCGCTGTTCGTGGGCCGCGGCATGGGTGCCGCTATTTCCTACGAGGGCGCGCTCAAGCTCAAGGAGGTCAGCTACCTGCATGCCGAGGCTTACGCCGCCGGCGAGATGAAGCACGGCCCCATTGCCCTGATCGACCCGGGCTTCCCTGTCATCGCTGTGGCCACCAAGAGTGCCACCTACGACAAGACCGTGTCGAACCTCATGGAGTGCAAGGCGCGCGGCGCCAAGGTTATCGTCGTTGCCACCGAGGGTGACGAGGAAATCAACAAGATTGCCGACTGCATCATTCGTGTGCCGGCCGTCCGCGACGTGTTCAGCCCCATCACGGCGAGCGTCCCGCTGCAGTTGCTTGCCCGCGAGGTGGCCATCCTGCGCGGCTGCGACGTCGACCAGCCCCGTAACCTGGCAAAGAGTGTCACAGTCGAGTAGTTGGTTCCGCCGTTCTAACGACCAAGGCCCGGCTCCGCGTCATCAGACAGAGTCGGGCCTTTTTGTACGGAGAAACCACCACAAAGGTGCCTGTCCCCTTTGTGGTGGTTTTGGCAGGTTAGCGGAGCTTGCTGGTCTCGAAGTACTCGGGGAACTGGTCCAGAACTTCGGTTTGGTTGCGGAACATCATGTGCAGGTGCTTGCTGACCAAAAAGCTCGCTTCGATGGGGTCGCGACCGGCGATAGCGCGGCGAATCTGCTTGTGCTCGTTCACGATGTCCTGATTGTCGAGAACCTGCGTGGCGGCGCGCAGCCAGCGGAAGCGCTCCAGGTCGGCATTGGTCTCTTCGAGCCACGACCACACGGTGCTGCGACATGCGATGCTAAAAATCATGTGATGCATGAGGTTGTCGCTCAAAAAGAAGCCGATGCGATCCTCTTCGGCCATGGCCTTTTCCTGCAGCACGATGGCGCGGTCGAGCTGCTCGATGCCGGCCGACGTGGCGCGCGCACAGCACTCCACAATCACCTGCTTTTCCAGATGTTCGCGGATGTAACAGGCACTCTCGGCAAGGGTGAGGTTGATGGGTGAGACGTAGGTGCCACTCTGGGGCACGGTGCGCACCAGGCCTTCCTGCGCCAAGCGAACCAAAGCCTCGCGCACGGGCGTGCGACCCATGTCCAGGTCGTCGCAAAGCTGCTTGACGCCCAGCTTTTCGCCCGGCTTGTAGTCCAGATAGACGATCTTGCGTCGAATGGTGTGGTAGGGCTGGTCCTGTAGGGCTCGCCGACGTGCATCGATTCTTCCATAGCGCCTCGCAACTGTTCTATCAAACTCATATGTCAGTTGTTAATTATGCCGCGAATCGGCTTTCCGCGGTGGGTAATTCGGCTGTTGCCCAAGAACTATTGCGGCATCTTAGTCTTTGTTTACGCAAGGCTGCGCTCAATGTTGCCGTATCATAAGCCGTCGCAAACGTGAAAGAGAAAGAAGGAATCCCATATGCAACTGGCGAATATCGTACGCGAGCGCTGGAAGGGTGTCTTGTTCTGCCTGATCATCGCTATCCCCGCGACGTTGCTCGGCAAACAAATTGAGGTGGTCGGCGGGCCGGTATTTGCCATCCTCTTTGGCATGGTCCTGGCGCTCGTCTTTCCCAAGAATCGCCGCGAACAGCTCGCCGCCGGTGTCACCTATACGTCTAAAAAAGTCTTGCAGTACGCGGTTATCCTGCTTGGCTTTGGCATGAACCTCTCCCAGATTCTGTCCAAGGGCGCCCAGTCGCTACCGATTATCGTGGCGACAATCTCGACCTCGCTTGTCATCGCCTTTGTGCTCTGCCGCGTTATGAACGTGCCGAGCAAGATCGCGACGCTTGTGGGTGTGGGTTCGTCGATTTGCGGCGGTTCTGCCATCGCCGCGACCGCGCCCGTCATCGATGCCGACGATCGCGAGATTGCCCAGGCCATTTCGGTCATCTTCCTGTTTAACGTTATCGCGGCGCTCGTGTTTCCAACGCTCGGCGGTATGCTCGGGCTGACCAACGAGGGCTTTGGCCTGTTTGCCGGCACCGCCATCAACGACACCTCGTCCGTAACGGCTGCGGCGAGCGCCTGGGACAGCATGCATCCCGGCGCCAATGTGCTCGAGAGCGCCACGGTGGTCAAGCTCACCAGGACGCTGGCCATTATTCCCATCACGTTGGTCCTCGCATGCTGGCAGATGCATCTGGCGCGCAAGGCCGGCGGTGACGCCAAAAGCACGTTCTCCCTTAAACGCGCGTTTCCCATGTTTGTGCTGTTTTTTGTGCTGGCGAGCGTGATCACTACGGTGCTTCAGCTTCCTGCATCCATTACGGCGCCCATCAAGGAGCTGTCGAAGTTCTTTATTGTGATGGCCATGGCGGCTATTGGTTTTAATACCGATATCGTCGAGCTGGTCAAAAAGGGCGGCAAGCCCATCGCGCTGGGCTTTTGCTGCTGGATTGGCATTGCGTGCATGAGTTTGGGAATGCAACACGTACTGGGAATCTGGTAGAGAAGTAGCTTATTTGCGTGCTGCGTGCTGGTGAGCGCATTCTCACGGGGGTGGAGGGAGGGGGGCTTTGGGGGGTGGGGCTGGCCCGCGTTTTAAAAACCCCCGAAGCCCTCTTCCCCCCCCGCCAGGATGGCGATGCGGGGCAACACCTATACTCGCAGGACGGCGCTTTCTGCCCTATAGTGTTTGGTGAGCAATATCGTTCAATTTTGAAACACTCGGTCGTGCGACCGCCGGCGGTTGCACGTCGCTGCAGACAGGGGCAAATCATGGATAGCGATGCCAAGCTGAACATCTTGACCGATGCCCTGGCTGCTGCCGGGGCATCGGCATTGGCGATCGATGCGCGTGGGGACGTCGCGATCTCGACCATGAATGACGCGGCGCTTGAGCGGGGTGTGGCGACTTTTGTCGCTGAGCGCCTCGACCGTATAGGAGACGGCGCGCGTCTGGTTATGGGGCGTGAGGGTACGCGCCTGAGCCTGACCGTTCGCCCCACCGACAAAGAGGGCGGGGGCCTTTGGGTCGTCGTGGTCCGCGAGGTGCGCGGTGCCGCGACGCATGCGGGTATCGAGTGGCTCAACGCCGACGAAGTTGAGGCCCGCTACGAATCGAGCGCGTACGGCATCGTTGAGGGGGCGGCCTCGGTGGCTGCGCCGGTTGCAGAGAGTTACGCGCGCGGTGTGCCCCTTATGCTCGAGGGCGAGCTGGGAGCGGGTCAGGTCGAGATCGCCAGGCGCCTCTATCTGGACGGTCCTTTTGCCGGTCAGCCCTTTGTTTCCGTTGCGCTCGATGAGCTCACCGAGCGCGGTTGGCGCCATGTGCTCAAAAGCGCCGAATCGCCGTTGTTCCAAACGGGGCTGACCCTTTGCATTGAGGGCTGGAACGCGGTTGGCCCCCAGCGCCTCCGCGAGCTGGTCTCCACGATGACCGACACCGCGTTGGCGACGCGCTGCCATGTGGTGCTGACAGCGAATGACATGCCGGGCGGCGGCGAAAGTGATCAAGCCGCGTTTGTGACCGAGCGCTTCGCCTGCGCGGTGAGCGTGGCGCCGGCAATCGCCGAGCAGGGAGCCGCGTCGACGAAGGTTGCGCGCTATTTGGAATATCTCGCTGATGCATTTGAGACGGCAGCACCCACGCTGTCTGCCGCGGCGACGAAGACGCTTGATGCTTACCGCTGGCCGCGCAATTATCTGCAGCTCCGCGAGGTCTCGGAACGACTGTATATATTGGCGGGGACGGGCACGGTGGACCGAGCTGTGGCGGAGGAAGTGCTCGCCCAAGAGGACGTGATTAAGACCGCAACCTTTGGCGCCCCGACGCTCGAAAGTGACCTGTATATCCTGCGACCGCTGGCCGATACCGAGCGAGATATCGCGCATCTGGTTGTAGACCATCTCCACGGCAACCGAACCCGTGCGGCGGAGGTGCTGGGCATAAGCCGTACAACGCTGTGGCGCTTGCTGAAGGACGATGACCGTTGAGCGAGGCGCCCGTGACCGCGCGCGACGCGTGTGCTACAGTCCAAAGCGTTATTGTTTCGATTTGGTTACGGCGTGCGAGGGCATATGGCTGAGACTTCAAAACCGAGCCGCAGAAGGCGGAGCGCCGCGCCGGTTAACCGACGCACGACATCGGTGACGTGGGGCAAACACGCCTCGGGGTTTGATGGCTCGTTCAAGCGCACTAAATACGGCTATCCTTCGGCAAGCGCCCGCTTGGCAATGCAGGCAGAGTCCTCGCTGTGGGGCCGCAAACGCGTGGTGGGCTCAAAGCTCAAGCACGACGGAACGCTCGGCTACATCAGCCGCGGGGCGGCTCGCCGCAGCGGGCTCAATCCCGCCGGCTGGCATCGCTACGTGCCGATCGTGGCCGCCGTTGCAGTGATCGTCATCGCGCTCGCTGCGCTCGGATATGCCGGCGGTGGCGCCAACTTGGACGCAATGTTTAAATCGCCCGAGCTCGCGCATGTAGGTACAGAAGTTGTCGAGGGCGCTCAGGCCCAGACGGGCGTCGCGCCCCAGCGCGGCATCGCCGCGGCGGCCTCCACCATCGCAGATGCTCAAAAGGACGAAGACAAGCAAGGCGACGACGTCGATGCGAATCAGACGAGCGAAACGGCAACAACTCGGCTCATTCGATGTCAGTCGCCAAAAGCGAGCGAGCCGCATTTGCGCCAAGGTGACGTGAAATGAGAGGGCGCTGACCTTCTGGTCGTGCCCTCGAAATTGAACGTCAGATTGGCGTGAATGCGGCCCGCGCAGCGTCAACGAGCCCGCCGTTCGGTAGAACGGCGGAACTAATTACCTTACGTAGATGATGTTGTCGCGGCGCGGCTTTGCCTCGGGTAGCGTGTCCTCGGCATAGCCCAGAATGCAGTTACCGACACCGCGCAGGCTGCCGTCGGCGGGCAGGCCCCAGCTGGCCAGCAGCTCCAGGCCCTCGGGCGAGTCAAAGACCTCATGCGCGCGGTGAATCCAGCACGAATCGACACCCAGTGCATAGGCGGCGTTGAGCAAGTTGCCCATGGCGAGCGAGCCGTCTTCCAGATGTGTGGGCACGCTGCGGTCAACCAGCACCACCACAACGGTCTTGGCGCCATAGAAGGGGTCGCTGTTGCTGCCCATGACCTGGGCGTTGAGCTGTGAGAGACGCTCGACGGTCGCGGGGTCGGTGACGGCGACAAACGTCACCGGCTGGCGTCCCATGCCGCTCGGTGCATATTGGCCGGCTTCGATAATACGTGCAAGCTTTTCGGCCTCGACGGGACGATCGCTGTAGTTGCGGCAGCTGCGACGGTGAATGAGTGCTTCGATGGTCTCCATGGTGTCTCCTTGCGGTGGCGTTGCAGATGCCACGTTCATACCCGTCGGGCTCAAACGATAGACGGTCAATTGCCCGGCCAAAAGGATGGATTCCAATTGGGAAAGTGGGTTTGCATAAAAGTACCTTCAGAATGTGACAAACAAATGGGATGGTTAAACGTTTTATTCCGTCTACCCTGCGGTTTTTTACCACTTGCCTAAATGACGAACGCATAACCTCTGATAAAGGTTTTACTAAAGGAGCACCAATGTTTATCAACGCGCCATGGTGGCGCCGGGCCAGGAGGTAACATCATGTTCCAGGCTGGAGATGTCGTCGAGACCGATTTCGAAGGATTTCTGAAGCTGCTGCGTTCCAAGACGCGCGCTTTCGTGTCGATCAACGATCACGAGTACTACATCACGCACACCGATGGCTATTGGCGTGTTCAGGATTGCGAGGCCCTCAACGACAAGGGCCACTTTACTGACTGTTCCGAGCTGGTCAACACGGTCTGCGAGGTCGTCGAGCTGCCGTGGATTGCCGGCAAGAGCCTGCATGACAGCTTCTCGGGCGCTACGGTCTATGAGGCCGTCGCCGCTTAACAGGCAATAAAACTCGATTTTCACGTGACCGCTGGCGCCGCCCCCGCGCCGGCGGTCTTTTTCTGCCGATAGGCCATAAAAATGCACGCATTTGCGGAGAGCCTGTTGACGATAGTCAAAACTCGGACTAATCTAGAGATACAAAATTGGTCAAAAATCGGACAATTGAATGGTGGGATAGATGAATGGTGCGGTTACGCTGGTCGACTTCGACCGGTTGCTCAATGGACTCGACCATATCTATTCGGAGTTCTCGCGCGCCTGCGGCCTTTCGGACTGCGCTTACTGGATGCTCGTCGATACCAGCACGGCGGGCGGCAGTATTGCCGTAAGCCGTCTGACAAGCGAATAGTTCTACAGCAAGCAGACCATCAACTCGGCAATTAAAACCTTGACGGCGCGGGGCTTCGCAACGTTGGAGTTTGCCGAAGGCAGCCGTAAGAACAAGGTTGTGAGCCTGACCGAAGAGGGCAGGCGATTTGCCGAGCGTTATGCGCTGCCGGCACTCAAGGCCGAGCAGCGAGCCTTTGGCGCGCTTGAGCCATGTGAGCAGCGCGAGATTATGCGCTTGATCGGCAAATTCTCTCAGGTGCTCGGCGATGAGTGCGATGCCTTTAAGCAGCATATCGCTGCCGAGAGCCAAGCCGAGAATCAAGGTGAGGGGGAGTCGTGCGACTGTTAATGAGGTTTTTGAAGCCCTATCGAGGGCTTGTCGCAGTGACGCTGCTGGTGCTGCTGGTGGATAACGTCGGTACGCTGTTGGTTCCCACGATGCTGGCGAACATGGTCAACACCGGTATTACCACGGGCGATGTCGACTACATTTTACGCAACGGCCTATACATGTTTATCGCAACCAGCATGGCTAGCGGCGGCACGGTGCTGGGCTGCTATCTTTCGGCGCGCCTGGCCGCCAACGTGGCTTGCGATATTCGCAATGCCGTGTACGACAAATCGCTCGAGCTCGCGGCCAGCGATTTTGAGCGCTTTGGCACCGGATCGATGATCACGCGCTCGCTCAACGACATCAACGTGATTCAGCAGGCGATTCTGCAGACGATTCAGCTGGTGCTGCCCGTGCCGTTTTTGGCTGTGGCGGGCATCATCTTCGCCTGGTTTATCGATCCCGCCATGGGCACGCTTCTGGGCGTAGTCGTTGCGATTGTGCTGGTGGCGGCGGTCTTTACGGTTGCCAACGCGGCGCCGATTTTTATGCGCCTACAGGGCTTTATCGACCGCATGAACGTGGTGCTGCGCGAGAATATTGTGGGCGTGCGCGTCATCCGTGCGTTTAACAAGGAGCGCCACGAGGAACGGCGTCTGGACGAGGTGTTTAGCGAATACGCCGCCAACGCCATCAAAGTCAACCACCTGTTTGTGGGCCTCGACAGCTCAAGCTTCTTTTTGATGAACATCGCCGAGGTGGCGGTGCTGTGGGTGGGCGGCAACCGCGTAGGCGCCCACGCCATGCAGATTGCGAGTATCTCGGCGGTGCTGGAGTATGCAATTCTGATCCTGTTCTTTGTGATGATGGCCCAGATGGTGGTGCTGACGCTTCCGCGTGCTGCCGCGTGCCTGAACCGTGCGCAGCAGGTGTTGGAGATTGAGCCGAGCATCGTCGATGGCGAGCGCACGCTGGATGACGGGGCGCGCGAGCCCCAAGACGAAGCCGATGCGGTGGCCGTGTTCGACCACATGTCGTTTCGCTTTGATGATGCCGACGAGGACACCCTGTGCGACCTGAGCTTTGCCTGCCGTCGCGGTCAGACGACTGCAATCGTTGGCTCGACAGGCTCGGGCAAATCGACGGTGGCAAAGCTTCTGCTGCGCTTCCATGATGCCACCAAGGGCTCCATTCGCCTGAATGGTGTGGACCTGCGCGAGCTTACGCAAGACGAAATCCGCGGGCGCATTGCCTATGTGCCGCAGAAGGCGTGGCTGTTCTCGGGCACGGTGGCGAGCAACCTTCGCTTTGGTAACGAAGGCGCGACCGAGGGCGACATGCTTCACGCGCTTGAGGTTGCCCAGAGCACCTTTGTACTCGACCAACCGCAGGGGATCGATACCCCGGTTGCCCAGGGCGGTACGAACTTCTCGGGTGGTCAGCGCCAGCGTTTGGCAATCGCCCGTGCGCTCATGAAGCATGCCGATCTATATATCTTCGATGACAGTTTTTCGGCCCTGGACTTTAAGACCGATGCCGCCCTGCGTCATGCGTTGCAAGACGAGACGCGTGACGCTGCGGTGCTCATCATCGCGCAGCGCATCTCGACGATCTTGCACGCCGACCAGATCGTCGTGCTCAAGGATGGCGAGATTGTGGGCTTGGGCACGCATGGCGAGCTTATGGAAACCTGTGAGGTGTACCGTGCCATCGCGGAATCGCAGATGAAGGGAGGTGAGTAGCATGACCGAGGAGCTCAAGAAGCAGGGCGGCGTTGATGACGCCGCTGCCGCGGGACTGGTCGAGGAAACGGCTGCCGCGTCGACCGAGCTGGATGACGCCGCCAAGGCTGCGGCCGAGCGCGAGGCTCGCCGCCAAGCGCTCTACGAGGAAAACGAACGTGCCGAGGACGAGCGCGCCCGCGCCGAGGCAGAGCGTATGCGCGACGTGGACGACGAAGACGAGGACGAGACGCCTCGGGATACCTGGGCGACGGTGCGCCGTCTGTGGAGTGAGGCTGCCGGCGACCATTGGCGCTTCTATATCGTGTTCGCGAGCATTGTGTTCTATGTCATCTTTAACACTGCCGCGCCGGCATATAGCGCCCGCGTGATCGATGAGCTGTGGGGCCACATTCAGGTAGCGTTTGTCAACAACGCCACCTTCAGCATCACCTGGGAGAACTGCGGCAGGACTATCTTCATCTACTTTTTGATTTGGACGGCCGCCGCTTCGTTCTACGCGCTCCAGAGCTTTTTGATGTCGAGCGTGGCCGAACGCCTCAATCTGCGCCTGCGCAACCGCATCGCGCAAAAGCTCAACCGTCTGCCGCTCGCCTATTTTGACGCGCATCGTCCCGGCGAGGTCGTCAGCCGCGCGACCAACGACCTGGACAAGATGTCCGAGAGCATGCAGCGCGGATTGCTGCAGCTGCTCGTGTCGATCGGCACGGTTGTTGGTGCTGTGAGCGTGATGTTCGTGTTCAGCGTGCAGCTTACGCTCGTCTTTCTGTTCTTTACGGCACTGTCGCTGCTGGTGACGAAGGTCGTCTCGCGCCGCACACACGATGTGACGGGCGAGCGCCAGGAGTGGGTGTCCAAGATTACGAGTGCGGTCGAGGAAGGCTATTCGGGCCGTCTGGTGATCCGCGCGTTTAACCGCGAACGTCAGAGCTCCGCTGAGGTGCACGAGGCTTCGAAGGAACTGGCTCGTGTGAGCACCAAGGCCGACTTTATGATCAATGCTGTCGGCCCCGCAGTGCGCTTTATCGGCCGTTTGGCGCAGATCGTTATTGCGCTTGTGGGCTGCAGCATGTTGGTTGCCGGGCATATGACCGTCGGCGTGTTCCAGGCGTTCTTCCAGTTTATCTATGAGGCGTCCGAGCCCATGACGCAGCTGTCGTTTACCTTTAACTCGCTGCAGAGCGCGCTGGCGAGCGCCGAGCGCGTGTTCGACCTGCTCGATGAGCCCGAGATGGAGGCCGATCCGCTGCCGGACAAGGCCGCCAAGCTGCCGGGTCGCGTGGAGGGCCGCGTCTCCTTTGAGCATGTGCGCTTTGGTTATTCGCCCGACAAGCCGCTTATGCGCGACGTGTCGTTTACCGCCGAGCCGGGCCAGAAGATTGCCGTGGTGGGAACCACGGGCGCAGGCAAGACGACGCTCATCAACCTGCTCATGCGCTTCTACGAGATTGACGGCGGGCGTATTACGCTCGACGGCGTGGATACGAGCCGCATGGATCGCGGCGAGCTACGTCAGCAGTTTGGCATGGTGCTGCAAGACGCCTGGCTGTTCGACGGCACGATTGCCGAGAACATCGCCTACGGCTGCCCCGAGGCGACG
>MNQC01000111.1:32392-41789 GCA_001915225.1 Collinsella sp. 60_9 | reverse complement strand
ATGCCGCAGGGCTACGACACGCGCGTGGCCAACGATGCCGAGAACATCAGCCAGGGCCAGCGTCAGCTGCTGACCATCGCTCGCGTGCTGCTCAACAACCCGGCGATTCTCATTCTGGACGAGGCGACCTCAAGCGTGGACACGCGTACCGAGCTTGCCATCGGTCGTGCCATGGATGCGCTTATGCGCGGGCGCACGAGCTTTGTGATCGCACACCGCCTGTCGACGATTGTGGATGCCGACCTGATCTTGGTCATGGATCACGGCAACATTATCGAGCAGGGCACGCATAAGGAGCTGCTGGCTGCCGAGGGTGCCTACGCCGACCTCTATCTGAGCCAGTTCGCATAATGTGACAAAGGGACAGTCTCTTTACCACATCACAAATAAGGCGCGCCGGGGGTGAATCCTCTGGCGCGCCTTTGCGTTGGCGTCAATGTTGTCGGTGGTCGTCCGCCTCTAGCGTTCGTCCACGAGCTTGGCGACGAGGGCTTTGAGCTCGGCCACCTCTCGCTCGAGTTCCTTGACGCGGCGGGCGTTCTCGGTGATGCCCTGGCGGTTGAGCGCGGACTGCTCGGCGGCGTCGTCGGGCATGTACTCGCGATGCTGCTTGGCATCGAAGCTCTCCTCGAACACGCGGCAGCCGTTGCGCTTGATGATGCGTCCCGGCACGCCCACGACGGTGCAGTTGTCGGGCACGTCCTTGACGACAACCGAGTTGCCGCCGATCTTGACGTTGTTGCCGATGCGAATGTTGCCGAGCACCTTGGCACCCGTGCCCACGGTGACGTTATCGCCGAGCGTTGGGTGGCGTTTGCCGGTCTCGTTGCCGGTGCCGCCGAGCGTAACGCCCTGATAGAGCACGCAGTTGTCGCCCACAATGGTGGTCTCGCCGATGACGACGCCCATGGCGTGGTCGATAAAGAAGTGCTTGTGATGTGGCGGGTGATTTGCGAGAGCACACGGGCGAGCGAGCGATGGCCATGCTCCCAGAGCCAGTGCTCGGGCACGTGGTTCCACTTGGCGTGCAGGCCAGGATAGGAAAGGAAGATGACTAGACCGTTTTGCGCGGCGGGGTCCTGCGCTTGGACGGTCTTGATGTCCTCGCGAATGGTATTGATAAAGCTCACCGGCCGCCCTCCCTTAGCGCCATGGCAATGCGATTCAATAAAGTATAGCGATTCGCTAGGGATTAGGAAGGACAATCTTGGCGGCATTGCGCGACAGGTGTCAGTTATGCAAACTTGCTGGTAATGGAGTCATGCTTTTGTGGGGTTGCGCACGAGGGGGCACCGCAACCGTATACTGGTCAACTTGGACGTATCCGCGCCCACAACTGAGAGGTTTTACTTCATGGGTTTCATCAATTTTATCGCCGAGCTGCTTAAGGATCCGCGCACCGCGATCGCCAGCTGGATCGCCGCCGGCCCGCTCATGGCCTACGGCTGTGTGTTCCTGATCATCTTTATCGAGACGGGCGTGGTGTTCTTCCCGTTCCTTCCCGGCGACTCGCTGCTGTTTGCCTCGGGCTTCTTTGCCCATAATGGCGGCTTTAACATCGTGGCGCTTCTGGCCACCGCATGGGCCGCAGCCATCCTGGGCGATCAGTGCAACTTTATGATCGGCCACTTCTTTGGCAAAAAGATCATCGCTTCGGGCAAGGTCAAGGCCATGACGCCCGAGCGCATCAAAAAGTCCGAGGACTTCTTGGGCAAGTGGGGTCACCTGGCCATCTTCCTGGGCCGCTTTTTCCCGTTTATCCGCACCTTTGTGCCCTTTATTGCTGGCATGGGCGGCATGCACTGGCGCAACTTTGTCGTCTTTAACGTGCTGGGCGGCATTACCTGGTCGACGGTCTTTACGCTGCTGGGCTACTTCTTTGGCGGCATTCCCTTTGTGCAGGAGCACTTTGAGCTGCTGATTATCGGCATCGTTGCCGTGTCGATCATCCCGACCGTGGTCGGTCTGGTTAAGGCTAAGCTGGGCAAAAAGAACGCGTAGCTCGAGCCAGCGCGCAAACCGTGCAGTTGAGGCCCGTCACCGCTTACGGTGGCGGGCCTCTTTAGCTTCGGTCAAATGAAAATACTTTAGTTAGTTAAAGAAAAACGTTTTATCCGACGCGCGTGCGGAGTACAATCTCGTGCATGCGAATCGACGTGCCATCGGCTTTGATGCTGTTTGCGTGTCCCGTCCGGTTCTACGCTCCGGGCGTGCGACGTTGCGACGCGGTCGGCCTCGGTCCTTGCGTGCGAGTTCGCGAGTATGCAACTGTGTATGTAAGGAGCGACATATGACTGTCGAGAAGAAGGATATCGATTGGGGTAGCCTCGGCTTTGGCTACATGAAGACCGATTACAGCTACGAGGCTCATTGGAAGGACGGCGAGTGGGACGAGGGTGGCCTGACCACCGACCACACCTTGCATGTCTCCGAGTGCGGCGGCATCTTCCATTATTGCCAGGAAGTCTTTGAGGGCCTGAAGGCCTACACCGCCGAGGACGGCAGCATCGTCTGCTTCCGTCCCGACATGAACGCCGAGCGCATGTATAACTCTGCCCAGCGCCTCGAGATGCCCCCGTTCCCCAAGGACAAGTTCGTTGAGGCCGTTAAGCAGGTCGTTTCTGCCAACGCCGCCTGGGTTCCGCCCTTCGGCTCCGGCGCGACTCTGTATGTCCGTCCGTTTATGATCGGCTCCGGTGACGTGATTGGCGTGGCTCCCGCTCCTGAGTACACGTTCCGTATTCTCGTGACTCCGGTCGGTCCGTACTTTAAGGGTGGCCTCAAGCCCGTCAAGCTGCGCGTTTCCGAGTACGACCGCGCCGCACCGCACGGCACCGGTAATATCAAGGCCGGCCTGAACTACGCCATGTCCCTTAAGCCCACGATGGAGGCTCACCGCGAGGGCTATGCCGAGAACCTGTATCTCGACTCCGAGTCCCGCACCTATGTCGAGGAGACCGGTGGCGCGAACGTTCTGTTCGTGAAGGAGGACGGCACGCTCGTCGTTCCGCAGTCTCACACCGACTCCATCCTGCCCTCCATCACCCGTCGCTCACTCGTTCAGGTCGCTGAGGACCTGGGCATGACCGTCGACCAGCGTCCCGTCGAGTGGGCTGAGGTCAAGGCCGGCACCTTTGTGGAGTGCGGCCTGTGCGGCACCGCTGCCGTCATCTCTCCGGTGGGCGAGATCGACAACAAGGTCTACGGTGCCGATGAGACCGTGACCTTCCCGGCTGGCTACACCGAGATCGGCCCCGTGATGAAGAAGCTTCGCGAGACCCTGACGGGCATCCAGTCTGGTGCTGTCGAGGATAAGCACAACTGGGTTTACACCGTCGCGTAATTTGTCTTACCTATCCGGGCAGAGAGCAAGTTCCCTCCCGGCGCGTCCTCGGACATGCAAGAAGCCCTCGCTGCGCACTTCGTGCGGCGAGGGCTTCTTGCGTCCTGCGGAGTGCGCCGGAAAGGAGGGTCGCCCTTTTGTTTTGCTTCGCGCCATGTGGGGGCTTTGCGAGTATTCTGCAATCGAAGGCCCCTGCATACCGACCTCGGGCAAAAAATCGGGATTTCTCGATGTTTTCTACGGATGATGGGCGGGGTTATGGGCTGACAGCGTTTGATTTGCAGGGATATTCGCGGTCTTTGGCATTTATCGTGGCGCCCGAAGCTCTTGGTTATGTTGAATCCTCCTAAAAATGCACGGCGCTTAGAGGGGGACCTTCGCGAAAAAGGAAACCGCCCCGTCGAAGTATGCATTCGACGGGGCGGTTTATGCATTTGGCCGATTAAGGATGCGCTGCCAAACTACTAGAACTTGACGGTCGGGGCCTGGCGGGCTGCTTCGGCGGCCTCGAAGCCCTGGCGCTCCTTAAACTGGAAGATGCCGGCGGCAAAGATGACAGCCGGGAACGTTTGAATGGCGTTGTTGTAGCTGAGCACGCAGTCGTTGTAGCTCTGGCGTGCATAGCTAATCTTGTTCTCGGTATCCTCGAGCGATGCCTGCAGCTGCGTAAAGTTGGTGTTTGCCTTAAGATCGGGATAGGCCTCGGCCACGGCGAAGAGCTGGCGCAGCGCACCGGTCAGCACGTTGTCGGCTTCCATCTTGGCCTCGGGCGTGGTTGCCTTGACGGCGATGTTACGCGCGCTGATCACGGCGGAGAGCGTCTCCTGCTCGTGCTTGGCGTAGCCCTTGACGGTCTCGACCAGGTTGGGGATCAGGTCGTTGCGACGCTGCAGCTGCGTATCGATGTTCTGCCAGGCGTTATCGATGCGGTTACGCTTGGTGACCATGTTGTTGTAGATGCCGGCGATGGCGCAGGCAATCACAATGACAACAACGATGCCGATGATGACGGGAAGCATGATGTCTCCGTTTCGAATGGCCGCGGCGGCATGCGCCAGCTGCCGTTGGTATAACGCTACTAGTATACCCGCAACGTTTTGTCGTGCCGAACTTTCCGGTAAGCGTTGTGTTTTCGTCGGGGTCGGCACCGGGGCAAAGCGCGCGAGGTACAGGTGTAAGATATGCGACAGATTGACGAGTGTTGTCTTTGCCCTGAGGATGGCGATACCAGTGGACCTTCGCATTAAGAAAACCTACCGCGCCCTGTTCGATGCCTTTACCGAGCTTCTCGAGGAGCATCGTTTTGAGGACCTGACGGTTGCCATGCTGTGCGACCGCGCCATGATTCGCCGCACGACGTTCTACAAGCACTTTCGCGACAAGAACGATTACTTTGCCTTTTATATCGATGAGCTCATGTCGGGCTTGCCGCAAAAACAGCCCGATGAGGCCGGCGCGGTATCTGCCGAGGACGTGCGCGCGCTTCGGCACGCGATTTTGGACGATGCCATGGATTTGATTCTGGCGCACGAGCGGCTCATGGATAACATTTTGGCAAGCAGCATGTCGGGCATGTTGACCAACGTTATTTGCGACCGCATTGCCCGCTCCATCCGCGAGCGTGTGATGAACGTGCTTGCCGAGGATGCCCTGGCCCCCGTGTCACTCGAGACGACGTCTGAGTTTGTCGCCGGCGGTATTATTCGACTTTTCACGATATGGTGGGAATCGGGCCACGATCTTGAGCGTCGACCTGAGATAGCCGACGTGGTCGATGCACTGTTTGAGCGGACCATGACACCGGTGCATCACTAGGAGTGGCGGAGAGAGGGGGATTCGAACCCCCGGAACGCTCTCGCGCTCAACGGTTTTCAAGACCGCCGCATTCAACCGCTCTGCCATCTCTCCGTGAGTCGTAATGATAGCATCGTTTTAAATTTGCAACAGGGAAGGCGAACGATGACGATCACCGAAATCGACGAGAAGTTCATGCGCGAGGCGCTGGCCGAGGCGCGAGCCGCCGCGGCGGTGGGCGAGGTGCCCATCGGAGCCGTAGTGGTGCGCGACGGCGAGGTTGTCGCGCGGGCGCATAATCGTCGCGAGCTCGATCAGGATCCTTCGGCTCATGCAGAGTTCGCGGCCCTGTGCGCTGCCGCCCAGGCGCTTGGCCGCTGGCGCCTTTCCGATTGCACGGTCTATGTAACGCTCGAGCCTTGCTGCATGTGTGCGGGGCTTATGGTCAACGCGCGCGTTGGACGCTGTGCGTATGGCGCGGCCGATGCCAAGGCGGGCGCGCTGGGATCCCTATACGATTTGAATGCCGACTCGCGTCTGAATCATCGGTTTAACGTGACGGCCGGGGTCCTGGCGGATGAATGCCGTGAGCTGCTGAGTAGCTATTTTGGCGGTCTGCGCGGAGCGGGCGGCGCTGATTGCGGTTGTGGGGCTGATCTTGAAGCACACGCCGCTCACGCCGCAGCGCTTGCAGGTGTCGGTGAGGATGCTGGCACGGTGGTTGACTTTGGTCCTGCGTGCCGCCGGCCCCGCCGTGTGCTGCAAACGTGTTTATAAAGATGCACATATTACCGTCTGTCCTCTGGCGGACGGCGGGGAGGGCACCGTCGATGCTCTGGTAAACGGCTGTGACGGCCGTATGACACAGGTGCAGGTCACAGGTCCTTCCGGTCACCCCGTTGTCTGTCCTTACGGCATCGTCGACGAGACCCATACCGCAATCATTGAAATGTCCGGTGCCGCCGGAATCACGCTGGTACCGGCTTCCAAACGCAATCCTCTCTTTACCACAACCTATGGCGTGGGCGAACTGATGCTTCATGCGGTTCGCGCGGGTGCAAAGACTATCTATATTGGCTTGGGCGGCAGTGCCACCAACGACGGCGGCGCCGGCATGCTGCAGGCGCTGGGCGCGCGTGTGGTCGATGATCGGGGCTGCGATGTCGCCCTCGGTCTTGCAGGCCTTGAGCAGGTGGCGAGCGTTGATTTGGCGCCAGCGCTGCAGGCTTTGGATGACGCTCGTATCGTTGTGCTTTCCGATGTCGAGAATCCGCTCGTAGGGCGTCGCGGCGCGCTTGCGGTGTTCGGCGGACAGAAGGGCCTGCCGACGCGGGATGCCGAGGTACTGCGCAGGTACGACAGCTGGATGGTCGGCTACGGTCGCTTGCTCGACGCTGCGATTGCCGGAGCTCAAGCCCAGGGTTTGTTGCGCACACCCGAGGGTGTACGGACATTTGGCTCGGTGCTCGGCGTGCCCGGCGCGGGTGCTGCCGGTGGCTTGGGCGCGGCGTTGCTGGCGCTCGGGGCGGAGCTACGCTCGGGTGTGGAGACGGTGCTCGATCTCGTGGGGTTTGACGAGCTCGTGCGCGATGCCGACCTGGTCATAACAGGCGAGGGCAATATGGATGAGCAGTCCGCCGCCGGTAAGGCGCCGGTGGGTGTAGCCCGTCGTGCGAAGCGATGTGGCAAGCCGGTGATTGCTGTCGTGGGCGGTCGAGCTGACAACCTCGATGCGGTGTATGGGCAGGGCGTCGACTTGGTGCTTCCGATCTGCCGCAAGCCCATGCCTCTCGACCAGGCGCTCAATCCTCAGGAAGCC
This sequence comes from Collinsella sp. 60_9, assembly GCA_001915225.1. GTDB lineage: Bacteria > Actinomycetota > Coriobacteriia > Coriobacteriales > Coriobacteriaceae > Collinsella. Next base: position 34,833 of record MNQC01000111.1, on the reverse strand, counting down.
ACAACCAACCTCATCTTCGCCGGTGAATCAGCCGCCCAAGCCTACGACCTCGCTCGCCTCTAAGGCCTATCTCCCTATAAGTTGCGGTGGAATACGGAGTGTTTTTGCCTTTAAGGTGCCAATTCAGTCCGTATTCCACCGCAACTTCGAGAATGGCCATTCGAGGTTGGCTGCCTTGGGTCTTGGGTCGGACCGTTTGCCACGAAATGCGGCCATCTACTACGTTAAACCGGCCACCTTCGACCATCCCGGAATTTGCAAAAACAAAACCGCAGGTAGAAAGCTTGCCGATTTTCGAAAAAGCCGGCTATGGTTGACCCCTGCGGCCTAAACGTAGTAGATGGGCCCTTTCTGTGGTGCGGCACCAAGCCGGTCATTTTGGGATCGGACTATTTTGACTACTCATTGGCTGCTCTGGCAATCGGGCTGCAAAAGTAGTCAAAAAAGCTCCGTCCCAAATTAGCTACCTTGCTCTGGCGGGCGGGAGCAGGTAAGATATACCGAGCGCCTAGCGCGTTCGATGGGTTCGGATGACGACATGTTCCGAATCTGGTCAGGTCCGGAAGGAAGCAGCCATAAGGAGCCTCTGTCGGGCATCCGAATCCATCGAGCGCACGGGCGCTTTTTTGGTGCCGCGATGCGGTCCCGGTGCCGGCGGGCTGTTTGGTGTCTCGCTGGTCCTCGGCTTTGCCTGCGGGATCGCGCCACTACAAAACAGCCCGCCGGCACCGGGACCACTTCGTCCAAAAATCACCCGTAAAGGCGCGTTTATCTAATTTAATCTATCCCTTAAGGAATGCTGCTCGTTGGCGTTGTCTGGGCATTGATGGCTACGTGGTTCAAGAGGCGGCGGTGCTGTTGCTTGAAATTTTGCAGTTAAAGAGGTTCGTTTCCCTAGGTTGGGGAAACGAACCTCTTTTTGTCTCTGGGCTTGTGGATTGGTGAAGGCAGAATGCTCTGTCGGCTATTTTGAGTTCTTGATGCGGCGTGTGGCTGTGGCGGTTATTCCGAGTCCCATGGCGGCGATTCCTGCGAGTGCTATTGCGCTCGGTGCTGTGTCGCCCGTGTTCGCGAGCTTGCCGGCGGTCGTATTTGCTTGCTTGCCGCTGCTCGAGTTCGCCTGCTTGGTGGAGCTTGGTAGGGCGTCTTTGCCGGTTGCAGGCGAGCTGGCGGGCGGTGTCGCCTCGGCGGGTTGCGTTGAGCCGGAGGGAGGCGTCGTCTCGGTCGGTTTCGTTATCTCGGGCGAGGTGGCCTTGTCTGCCGCGGCCTTTGCCTCTTCGTATGCCTTGCAGGCGTCGTCATAGGCCGCTTGCGCCTTTTCCAAATCGCCGAGGAGCGCATTTCGCTTGGCTATGTCCTCGTCGATGTGGGCTTTAGCTTCCTCTGCCTCACTTTCGAAATACTGAACCTGTTTTTCCTGGCTTTCGAGCCGGCGTTGGTAGCGGTGAAGATCATCTTCACAAGATTCTTCTCGCCTTTCTGCCGACATGATCTCACTGCGCAACTGCTTAATATGCTCCTTAATAGCTGTGCTGGGCGCCTCGTCGCCGAGCTCCTTGAGTACCTTATCTAATTCTGCCTGAAGGCCGCTTGTCCGGTTGTGGGCCTCATCGTATTTGGCTTGGGCTGCATCGACGTTCGCTTGTAGGTAAAGAAGAGGTCCCCTTGAGTCGTCGGCTTCCTTCAGCATCCTGTCGCGGAGCGATTGCAAATCGGTAATCACATGCTCGATAGTCTCTAATATCTCAGGACCTGCGGCGTCTTTTGCGGCCTCGAGGGTTTTGAGCGCTTCCTGCATGGCTGCATACGCTTTTTCTTTTGCGGCGGCCGCATCTTCCGTCTGCAAGGCAACTGCACCGGTGGGGGAACTGGTTTCTGCCGCAATTGCCGTTACGGGGGCGATTCCCGCGACAAGTGCCGCGGAAAGGGCGATGCCCACGGTTGCTCGTCTTGCTCTTCTTGCGAGAATGTCGTTCATCTCGGCACCTCATTTCAAGGGTCGGCGACTAACTTGGTAGCACTACTGTAAGTATATCAGGCGGTTTGCCCGCCATTGATCGGGCGTGCGCGTATACCCCTTGATTAACAGCCATTAAATCTATCCCTTAAGGAACGCGGCTTGCTAGTGTTGTCTGGGCATTGATGGCTGCGTGGTTCAAGAGACGGCGGCATTACCATTTGTTTTTTCAAGTAAAGAGGTCCGTTTCCCTGGGTTGGGGAAACGGGCCTCTTTTTGTCTCTTGGCTTGTGGATTGGCGAAGACAATAACCGCTGGCAGCTATTTTGAGTTCTTGATGCGGCGTGTGGCTGTGGCGGTTATTCCGAGGCCTGCGGCGGCGACTGCTGCGAGTGCGATTGCGCTCGGTGCTGTGTCGCCCGTGTTTGCGAGCTTGCCGGCGGTCATATTTGCTTGCTTGCTGCTGCTCGAGTTCGCCTGCTTG
>MNQC01000111.1:12245-32347 GCA_001915225.1 Collinsella sp. 60_9 | reverse complement strand
GCGGGCGAGCTGGCGGGCTGTGTCGCCTCGGCCGGTTGCGCCGAGTTGGAGGGAGGCGTCGTCTCGGTCGGTTTCGTTATCTCGGGCGAGGTGGCCTTATCTGCCGCGGCTTTCGCCTCTTCGTATGCCTTGCAGGCGTCGTCATAGGCCGTTTGCGCTTTTTTCAAATTGTCGAGGAGCGCATCTCGCCAGGCTGTGAACCGGTCGATATCGGCTTTATATTTCTCTACAGCACGTTCACAGTCATTAACTCGTCTTTCCTCTCTTCTGAGGCGGTACTGGAACTCGCGGAGCTCCGCTTCGCAAGAGTTTACTTGCGTTTTTGCCGATATCATCTCACTGTGCAACTGCTTTATTTGCTGTTTAACAGTTTCGACAAACTCCTCGTAGCCGAGTGCTTCGAGTGTCTTAAGCATCTCAAGTTTCTTGTCTAATTCTGCCTGGAGCTCGCTTACCCGGTTGATGGCCCCGTCGTATTTGGCTTGGGCTGCATCGATGTCCGCTTGCATGGTGGGAAGGAGTTCCCTCTCTTCGGCGGCTTGCGCCGCCATCTTGTCGCGGAGCTCTTGAAAACGGGCAATGTCATCATTGAATCTCGCAATTTTCTCGGGACTTGCGGCGTTTTTTGCGGCCTCGAGGTTTTTGAGCGCTTCCTGCATGGCTGCATACGCTTTTTCTTTTGCGGCGGCCGCGTCTTCTGTCTGCGGGGCGCCCGAATTGCCGTTGGCGGCGCTCGTCTGCGAAACGGCCGCACCGGTGGGGGCGCTGGTTTCTGCAGCGATCGCCGTTACGGGGGCGATTCCCGCGACAAGTGCCGCGGAAAGGGCGATGCCCACAGTTGCTCGTCTTGCTCTTCTTGCGAGAATGTCGTTCATCTCGGCACCTCATTTCAAGGGTCGGCGACTAACTTGGTAGCACTAATGCAAGTATACCAAGTGGTCGACCCGACACTGGCTGGGTGCGCGCCTCTCCGCTTCTTTGGAAACCGAATCCCATTAGAAATGACGAGTTGTTTACGCTTCTTTTAGGCTCACCGTACTATCATGATTCGGATTGAGTGTGAATGATGATAGGGAGCGCCTATACATGATTGAGCTGCTCAGGCGTTTTGGTGGTAAGTTTCGCCGGTATATGGTGATTGGCCCTGCGTGTAAGCTGATCGAAGTGATCTTTGACCTGCTGACGCCGCTGGTGATTGCCCAGATGATCGATAAGGGTATTGGCGCACACGATGTCAACGCCGTCGTCCACTACGGTATGCTGCTTGGCGCCATGGCTGTGATCGGCATCTCGTTTACGCTCGTCTGCCAAAAGATGGCGGCGCTCACCTCGCAGGGCATGGGCACCGATATCCGCGGTGCGCTCTACCAGCACATCAACAAGTTGAGCTATGCCGAACTCGACCGCTTTGGCACGCCGTCGCTTATCACCCGCATCACCAACGACGTCAACCAGGTGCAGCTTGCCGTGGCGCTGGGCGTGCGCATGCTCATCCGCTGGCCCTTCTTGGCGGTGGGCTCTATGTGCGCGGCCCTCGCCATCGACCTTAAGCTCGGCATGATCTTTTTGATTTGCACGCCCGCCATTGGCCTGGTGTTTTGGTTTGTCATGGCGCGCTGCATTCCGTACTACAAGCAGCTGCAGGCAAAGCTCGACCGCATCGCGCTCATTTGCCGCGAGGGGCTTTCGGGCGCCCGCGTGGTTCGCGCCTTTGTACGCGAAGATCACGAGCGCGAGCGCTTTGCCCAAGCCGCCGATGACCAGGCCAATACCGCCATCGCGGTGGGCAAGCTCTCGTCAATCCTTAATCCCGTCACGTTTTTGGTGATGAACCTGGGCGTGTGCGCCATCCTGTGGGTGGGCGGCATCCAGGTCAACGTGGGCGAGCTTACGCAGGGCCAGGTCATGGCGTTTGTGAACTACATGACGCAGACCCTGACCTCCATCGTATACGTCGCCAACCTGGTCGTGGTCTTTACCAAGGCGAGCGCGAGTGCTTCGCGTATCAACGAGGTGCTCAACTGCGAGCCGAGCATCACCGACGAGGGCGATCAGTCGGTTGCGCTGCCCAAGCCGAGCGAACTGGCGGGTGGCGCTGTTCCGGTCCCCGCGCTGAGCTTGAGCCATGCGAGCTTCTCCTTTGGCGCGGGCGCGGCAAATGCCGTCAACGATGTGACCCTGGAGCTCCCGATGGGCAAAACGCTCGGCATTATCGGTGGCACGGGTAGCGGCAAGTCCACACTCGTCTCGCTTATCCCGCGCCTGTACGATGCGAGCACCGGCAGCGTGAGCGTGATGGGTGCCGACGTGCGCACCTGGCCGCTCGACCAGCTGCGCCGTGTGGTCGCGACCGTTCCGCAGCGCGCGTCGCTGGTGAGCGGCACCATCCGCAGCAACTTGACCTGGCGCGATGAGGCGGCAACCGACGAGGAACTCTGGGCGGCGCTCGACATGGCGCAGGCGAGCGAGTTCGTGCGCAACAAGCCGCAGGGGCTCGATGCCCCGGTCGAGGCGGGCGGTAAGAACTTCAGCGGTGGCCAACGCCAGCGCCTGACCATCGCGCGCGCCCTGGTGGGCTCGCCTCAGATATTGATCATGGACGATTCCGCCTCGGCGCTCGACTTTAAGACCGACGCGGCGCTTCGCCATGCCATCCGCGAGCGCAGTGTGCGCGGTGCCGCCGAGGGCGGGCTGCCGCTGACTACGGTGATCGTAAGCCAGCGCGTTTCGACCGTGCGCGATGCCGACATGATCTGCGTACTCGACCACGGCTCGGTTGCGGGCCTGGGCACGCATGACGAGCTGTACGCGACCTGCCAGCTCTATCGCGAGATTTGTCAGTCGCAGCTGCGCCGCGAGGAGCTCGAGGGCCAGCAGGGGAGCACGACGCCCGCGTCCGCTCCGGCCGTCCCCGCATCTGTCTGCGCAAAGGAGGGATGCTAAATGAATCCGTACACTTCCTCCGGTTCGGTCGCCACGATGACGGCCAACGTGTCCGGTAACGATAACCTCAACGACCTGGGCGACGGTCCGCGCCAGCCCGGCGATCCCGAGCGCTATCCCGTGGGTGCGGTGACCCGCCGCTTGCTGGGCTACGTTCGTCCGCATCGCATTTCGTTTGTTGCGTCGTTTGTGAGCGCCGCCATCTCCGTGATTTTGCAGCTCTACACGCCCATCCTCATCGGCGAGGGCATCGACCTGATCGTTGCCGCCGGGCAGGTGGACTTTGACGCACTGCTGCCGCTCGTTACAAAGCTCGCGATTGTCGTCGTAGGTGCTGCGGCCTTCCAGTGGCTACAGGGCTACTGCGTCAACCGCCTGTCCTACGAGACGGTGCGCGACATGCGCGTGGAGGCGAGCGATAAGCTCAGCCGCATGCCGCTCAGCTTTATCGACAGCCATGCCCACGGCGACCTCATGAGCCGCGTGGTCAACGACGTCGACCAGGTGGGCGACGGTCTGCTGCAGGGCTTCACGCAGCTCTTCACCGGTGTTATTACCATCGTTGGCACGCTCGCGTTTATGCTCTCCATTAACCTGACCATGACGCTCGTGGTGGTACTCGTCACGCCGCTTTCCATTTTTGCAGCTGGTGCTATTGCCAAGCTTTCCAACAAAAGCTTTACGACACAGCAGCGTATTCAAGGGCAGCTCGGCGGCCAAGGCGAGCAAAAGCTTGTCGACGCCTTTTCCTATGGCCCCAACGCTCAGCAGCGCTTCGATGCTCTCAATGCCGAGCTCTACACCGCGGGCGAGCGCGCGCAGTTTATGGGTTCGCTCTCCAACCCCGGCACACGCTTTATCAATAACATCATCTATGCCGTGGTCGCTGTGATCGGCTGCGTGGGCGTGATCACGGGCGTGCCGGCGACGCTTACGGTGGGCGGCGTGCAGATTTTCCTGTCCTATGCTAACCAGTACACCAAGCCGTTCAACGAGGTCACCAACGTCATTACGCAGATCCAGACGGCGTATGCCTCGGCGCGCCGTATGTTTGCGCTGCTCGATGCGCGCGAGCAGGAGCCCGATGCGCCAGATGCCGTGGAACTTGCCGCACCGCAGGGCGAGGTCGCCCTTGAGCATGTGGACTTTAGCTACGTGCCCGACCGCAGGCTGCTGCAGGACATCTGCATCGAGGCTAAGCCCGGCATGCGCTTTGCCCTGGTCGGTCCTACGGGCTGTGGCAAGACGACGCTTATCAATTTGCTACTGCGTTTTTACGATATCGATGCCGGTCGCATTGCGGTCGATGGCCGTTCCTCGCGTGACTACACGCGCGCAAGCCTGCGCCGCGCCTTTGGCATAGTGCTGCAGGACACTTGGCTGTTCGAGGGCACGGTGGCGGACAACATCTCTTACGGTTGCCCAGGAGCTACGCGCGAGCAGGTTGTCGAAGCCGCCAAGCGCGCGCACGCGCACAAGTTTATCGTGCAGTTGCCAAGCGGCTACGATACGGTCATCGGCGAGGACGGTGGCACGTTTAGCCAGGGTCAAAAACAGCTGCTGTGCATCGCGCGCGTCATGCTCACCGACCCGGCGATTCTGCTGCTGGACGAGGCGACCTCGAGCATCGATACGCGCACCGAGCTACAGGTGCAAGCGGCATTCGACGAGCTCATGGCAGGTCGCACAAGCTTTGTCGTGGCGCATCGCCTGAGCACGATTCGCAACGCCGACTGCATCCTGGTGATGCGCGACGGCCAGATTATCGAGCGCGGTACACACGACAAGCTGCTAGCGACAGGCGGCTTCTACGCCGAACTCTACCGCAGGCAGTTTGCCCAGTAGGGGCCACCGATTGGCGGCAGATGGTTTACATCTGCGTCGTTAGTACTAAGATATTCATCTAATAAATTGCATTAGTGGCTTTAGTTTTGGGGGAAACGAGGCAACGTGACTATGACGTGCTCTTTGGTGGTTAACAGCAAGAGCGGTAATACTAGGATGGTTTCGGGCGCGATCAAGCGCGCTCTGCAGGCTGCGGGTGTTGAGTTTGTCCATGCCGCGGCGTTGAGCGACGATGCGGATGCAGATCAGGTTGCGCTCGAGGCGCAGGGCGCCTGCACGGCCGACACGGTGCTCGTCGGTTTTTGGTGCGACAAGGGCGCGTGCACGCCTTCGGTCGCGGCGTTGCTCTCCGCCTTGCACGGCAAGCGCGTCTTCCTGTTTGGCACCTGCGGTTTTGGCGCCGACCAGAGCTATTACCAGCAGATTATTGATCGCGTGACTTCCAATTTGGCTGGGGATGCCGAGCTTGCGGGCTGGGCGATGTGCCAGGGCAAGATGGGCCCCGCGGTCAAGCAGCGCTACGAGGCCATGCTCGAGCAAGATCCCGACAACGCTCGCAATAAGATGCTGCTCGACAACTGGGTTGCCGCGAAGGACCATCCCACCAAGGAAGACCTGGACAACATGGCCGCAGCCGCCAAGAAGGCCGTTTTGGGCGAGTAGACCGTCGCTCGCGGTGCCGCGCGTTCAATCGTACAAACGTGAAAGCCTCGAGATTCTCGAGGCTTTTTTCTTGACACTTGTGGACGCAACCGTGGCAAGCGTTTGGGGTGACATTTTCCATCACCTCGATGACGAGGCCGTTCTGGACAACACGCTCGCATACGTTCGCTGGATGTATTCAGAGTGGGAAGGGCTTTCCTGATGGATGGGGTTTCGGAAAGTGCGTCCCAGAATTTGCCTTTGGAGTGGGATGCAATTTCCGGTTGAGGGATCTGGTGGAAAATGCGACCCGGAATTTGCGATCGGAGTGGGATGGAGTTTCCCAACGGGGCCGTAAGCGGAAACTGCATCCCACTCCGGACGTGAATTCTGGGACACGGTTTCCGGATTCAAAAAAGGCCACATGACGTGGCCTTTAACTTGTATATGCTGCGGGTATCCCCATGACAAGCCGCGCTCCAACAACAGGGCGTCTGTCCGGGCGGAGGCATATAAGGTTCATCGCGAGTTCCGCACGCAAAGGAGGCCACTTAATGTGGCCTCCGTCTTGCGCAGGACTGTCCGAGCAGGGAACCTTATATGCCTCCGCCCGGACAGACGTTTCAGTTGTGAATTAGCAGCGACCCGCTACTTGATCTTGGTTGTACCCGGTGCCAGGTTGGGGTCGGTCTCGTTGGCCTCGGTCTGGAAGTGCTCGGTGTACACGTTCTTGCCGTCGCGGAACATCTCGTAGTACTGCATCTTGGCGTAATCCTCGCGCGCCTTGGTTGCGGCAGCGGCAGCGGCATCGTCACCGGTGACGTTGGAGGAGAGCGCCCAGCGCAGGCTGGCGTCCTCGTAGCCCACCGAGTTGATGGCGGGCAGCGACTCGCGCAGCGTCATGTGCGCTTTCTGGTAGTCGGTCAGCGGTGCGCCGATCAGCTGCATAAGCTGCGTGGACAGGTAGTTGGTGGACAGGTCGTCGACCTCGCTCGTCTGGTCGCAGCCGGCAACGTCGTAGTTGGCCCAGATGATGTAGTCGGTCTGCCACAGACGTTCCTGGTGCGTGGCATCGTCCTCGCCGGTAAACCACTTGTCGTTGAACTTGGACGGGAAGAACGGCTGGTGATCGCCCCAGAACACCACGACCACCTTACGGTCGAGCTTGCTCAGGGCGTTGAGGAAGTAGCGAAGCGCCTGGTCGGACTGCTCGATGCACGAGACATACTCGTCGACATCGGAGAGCGTGCCGTCCTCGACGGTCTTGGCGTCCAGATCGGTCGTGTCGATGTTCAGGTGCATCTGCTTGTCGACCGGCAGCAGACCCGTGTCGTAGCCCGAGTGGTTCTGCATGGTCACGTCGAAGATAAACTGCGGATCGGCGTTCTGGTCGAGCAGCTCAAGAATCTTGTCGTAGGTCGCCTGGTCGGTCACCATGCCGCGCAGGGTATCGGCGCCCTGGAAGTCGTTGATGGACAGGAACTGGTCAAAGCCAAAGTCCTTGTAGACGTTCTCGCGGTTCCAGTTGGTCGCGTGGTTGGGGTGCATGGCCGTGGTGGAATAGCCGAGCGATTTGAACTGCTCTGCCAGATTACCGGTCGTTTCCATGTTGTAGATGGTGTAGGGGTACACGCCCGAGCCCAGGTTGGCCATAGAGTTGCCGGTCATAAACTCAAACTCGGTATTGGCGGTACCGCCGCCGTAGGCGCTCACGTAGAGCTTGCCGCGGCTGAGGCAGTTGGACAGGCTCTTAAAGTACTGCGGGCCCTCGTAGCCGGCGCGCATGTTCTGGTAGATCGACAGGTCGGAGAACGTCTCGTTCATGATGGCGATGACCGTGGGCTTCTCGCTATCGAATTGCTCTTTTGCGGCGGCGCGCTCGTCGCTCTTGGCCGCGTCGGACTTGTCGTAGGCCTTGGCGTACTTTTTGAGCGTGGCCTTGGCATCGTCGACGGAGTAGTCGGCGGGTTTGGGCGGCTTGATGGACTGCGCTGCGCTAATGAAAGCGGGCAGGTAGCCCTCGCGCCAGTAGCTCTCGAGCGGGCGCCAGGTGTAGACGGTGATGCCGAGGGTGTTGTAGTAGTCGATGAGCGTGACGTGTGCGGTCTCCCCNNNNTGCGCTTGGCGTTGGCGGCGCCCTTCTGACGGTGCGGTGCCACCAGGCCGGCGTACTCGCACAGCAGCATGGCGATGGCGGTAAAGCCCATGGACAGCACACAGAACAGCGAGATGGAGAAGGTGTAGCCGGTGCCGGCGACCGCGGCGGCGGTGGAGATGGCCGAAAGGTCGCCCGGCTGGATGGGCATGGATTTAAACGTGATGACGAAGAACTCGGCAATGCCCAGGACAAAGAGGGCAAAGGCCAGGACCGCGGGAGCTGCGCCGTGGCGCTGGAACAGGAAGAACAAGCCGATCATGAGCACGGTGATGATGGCCCACTCGAGCAGGATGCACAGGGGGAAGACCAGGGGCAAAGACGCCGGCGAGCAGCAGGCACAGGACGGCGGCGACGAGTGGTTTGCCCACAAAGGCGCCGCGCAGGCGGGCGAGCTTGCCGGTGGGGGCGGGGGCGTCGGGCTTGGCGAACGCAAAGACGCGCGGGGCGATGCGATCGCGGGCGATGCTGGCCCAGGCGCATCCGGTGAGGATGGCGTTGGTCAGGATGAGCATCACAAAGGCGAGCGGCTCGTTTTGGGCGACGAGGCCAATGGCGCCCCAAATAGTCAAAAAGACCTGGAACAGGCTGAAGACGACGCTCCACCCAAGAGCGCTTTTGGCAACGGTGCCCGACTGAGCGCGAATGGCCTTGGCCTCGCGCAAGACAAGGTAGACGGTCGCCGCAAGACCGACGAGCGAGATGGCGGCAGCGAACATGCTGAGACTCCTCACAAACTAAAACGTACGAAAGCGGGGGTTTACCCGATTGTTACCAAGATATGCGCTGCAATTGGTGGCTGCGCACAACAACCAGCCATATTAACGCGCACGTGCGGCGGTGTGGCGCAATGTAGTGGCGGCCTGCGCGATAATGGACGGGAATTACACGGAAACGTAAAGGCTTCTTAAAGAATTAGCGAGGATGAGGCGATGAACGAGCAGGTTTGCACCAAGGCTGTGGATACGTGTGGCTATCCGGTCGAGACCACGGGCAATGCGGTGCTGGACATCTTGGAGCATCGCTCGTCTACGCGTGCCTTCGCGCGTGATGACGACGACCGTCCCGTGGCGGTGACCGACGAGCAGCGGGCGGCGATTCTGCACGCGGCGAGCCGTGCGCCGTCGGCAGGCGCCATGATGATGTATTCCATCGTGAGCATCCGCGAGCAGGCTACGCTCGACCGCCTGGCCGACCTGTGCGACCACCAGCCCATGATTGCCAAGGCGCCCTGGGCACTCATATTTGTGGTCGATTATGCCAAGTGGATCGATCTGTTTGAGCACGTGGGCTGCTTTGAGCCCGAGTTTGTCGAGCGTACGGGCAAGGCGCCCCGCCGCGCGCCGGGTTTGGGCGACTTTGCCATCGCGGCCCAGGACACCGTGATCGCTGCGCAAAACGCCGTGGTTGCCGCCGAGGCCCTGGGGCTGGGGAGCTGCTACATCGGCGATATCGTCGAGAATGCCGAGGAAGTTGCCGAGCTGCTGGACTTGCCGCCCTATACCATGCCGCTGTCGATGCTCATCATCGGCACGCCCCGTAAGGAGCGTCCGGCCATTGCGCATCCCGTGGTGAACCTGGTGCACGAGGAGCGCTACTGCCGCGCCGATGCCGCGACCATGGACGCGCAGGCGGCCGAGATGGACGCGATGTTCCGTCCGCATGCCCGCGAGGTGGGGGAGCGCGTCGTGGACATCTATACCCGTAAGCACACGAGTCCCTTTATGGCCGAGATGAGCCGCTCCATGGAGTGGTGGTTCAAAAATTGGCTTGGAAAATGACGAATGTGACAAAGGGAAAGTTCCTTTGTCACATTCCATATCGCCGAGGTGGCTTAAAGGCTGTATAAATGTTTATTTAGCTGGGAAAACAGTGCCATTCAAACATGGGCCGATTACCTATAATTCCTTCGAACATTAAAGTTGGGAGGAAACCGGCTTATGGAACAAAAGGCCAAGGAGGCAGCTTCGCACGCTGCGATTCCTGTGAGCATCTCGGCGATGCTCGTCACGCTGGGCGTGGTGTACGGCGATATCGGCACCAGCCCTATGTATGTAACCAAGGCGCTCGTTGCCGGCAACGGCGGCATCGGAAGCGTCACGGAGGAGTTCGTGCTCGGCGCGCTCTCCCTTGTCGTGTGGACGGTCACGCTGCTGACCACCATCAAGTATGTGCTCATCTCGCTGCGCGCCGATAACCATGGTGAGGGCGGCATCTTTGCCCTGTACAGCCTGGTCAAGCGCTGCGGCAAGTGGCTTATCGTCCCCGCCATGCTGGGTGGCGCCGCGCTGCTCGCCGACGGCATCCTGACGCCGGCCGTTACCGTTACCACGGCCATCGAGGGCCTGCGCACCATCCCGGCGGTCCATGCCGTGCTGGGCGATGACCAGGGCCGTGTCGTCGCCATTACGCTCGCCATCATCATCGTGCTCTTCTTGGTTCAGCGCATCGGTACGGCCAAGATCGGTCACGCCTTTGGCCCCATCATGACGCTGTGGTTCCTGTTCCTGGGCGGCACGGGTCTGTTCTTTGTCTTCCAGCACCCCGCCGTGCTGCTGTGCCTCAACCCGGTGCGCGGCATCGCCTTTTTGCTGAGCCCCAACAACCACGCGGGCATCATGATTCTGGGCAGCTGCTTCCTCGCCACCACCGGTGCCGAGGCGCTCTACTCCGACATGGGCCACGTCGGCCGCGGCAACATCTACGCTACCTGGCCGTTCGTTAAGTGCTGCCTGCTGCTTTCCTATATGGGCCAGGGCGCTTGGCTTATGAACAACGCTGCCAACCCCGAGCTCATGGGCATTGCCGACCTCAACCCGTTCTACCAGATGCTCGCCCCGGGCCTGCGCCCGTTTGCCGTAGGCCTTTCCACCGTCGCGGCCATCATTGCCTCGCAGGCGCTCATCACCGGCGCATTCTCGCTGGTGTCCGAGGCCAGCCGTCTGGACCTCATGCCGCACATGCAGGTCTTCTACCCTGCCGAGACCAAGGGCCAGCTCTACATCCCCATGGTCAACAACGTCATGCTTGTCGGCTGCGTCATCGTGGTGCTGCTGTTCCAGAACTCGGCGCATATGGAAGCCGCCTACGGCCTTGCCATTACGCTGACAATGATGTGTACCACGCTGCTGCTCTTCTTCTACCTGCACGAGGAGCGCAAGCTCAAGGTTGCTCCGTGGATCTTCGCATCCTTCTTCCTTTTGCTCGAAGGCTTCTTCTTCGTGAGCTCGCTCACCAAGTTCTTCCACGGCGGCTACTTCACCATCCTCATGGCTGCACTCATCATGGGCATCATGGTGTGCTGGTACAACGGCACGGCTGTTGAGCAGCGCCAGTTTACGCTGCTGCCGCTGCGCAGCTACCTGCCGCAGCTCAAGCGCCTGCGCGACGACGACCGCTACGAGCGCCTGAGCGACAACATCGTGTACCTGACCAAGGACACCCATACCGATTACATCGACCGTGATATCGTCTACTCGATCTTGGACAAGCATCCCAAGCGCGCTCGCGCCTGGTGGTTCGTGAATGTCGAGACCATGGACGAGCCGCACACCTTTGCCTATTCGGTCGAGACGTTCGGCACCGACTACGTGTTCCGCGTGCATCTGTACCTGGGCTACAAGATCAACCAGCGCGTCAATGCCTACCTGCGTCAGGTCGTTCAGGACCTGGCTGCCACCGGCGAGCTGCCGCCGCAGACGCATGACTACTCGGTCTACAAGGATCCGGGTAACATCGGCACGTTCAAGTTCGTCCTGATCCGTAAGCTTCTGGCGCCCGAAAGTGATGTGGAGCCGAGCGAGCGTACGGCCATCACGCTCAAGTACATCATCCGCCGCGCCGCCGGCACGCCTGCGCGTTGGTACGGCCTGGAGAACTCCAACGTGAGCTTTGAGTACGTGCCGCTGTTCACCAAGTTCAAGGCCGTGAACAAGATGCAACGCCTGGCTCCCAACGAGCGGCCGTAGACGTCGGCGGCTACACGGAGTTGGTTTTTGATGGATAAGCATGAGGCCGGGGAGGTAAACATGGATACAAAGGCGCTCGATGGCCGCGAGGCGGTGGTCGAAATGGTGCGTGAGGCGCGCGTCGACGCCGCCGAAGATCGGTTCTTGACGAACCGTGCCAACATGGATATGGCCGATCGCGTAATTTCGATCGTGGCACTGGTATTTGGAGCGGTGTGCGTGTGTGCCCTGCTCGCGCACGTGCTGTTTGTCTAGCGACCGCCGGCTGCAAAGGCTATACACTTGGAACCACCACAAGGGAAACCACCACAAAGGTGCCTGTCCCTTTGTGGTGGTTTTTGTTTTTGAGAGAGGGGCGGGGCACTGATGGACGTCCGTACGGACGGCGATATTGCCGATAGCTTTTGGTGGCGGCGCACAACCGTATCGGTGGGGCTGCTGGTCGCGGCGACGATTGTGGGCGCGCTGCTCGACCATCCGGGTCTCGCGCCGAGCATCATGATCGTCTATGTGTTCGCCGTTCAGCTGTGCGCATTCTTTACCTGGAGTCGCCTGTATTGCTTGCTGAGCTCGGCTGCCGCCGTGGCGCTCTACAACTTCTTGTTTGTCGACCCGCGCTACTCGCTGTCGCTTATCGACCGCGGCTATCCCGGCATGTTCTTCATCATGTTCGTGGTCTCGCTTGTGTCGAGCTCGATTGCGTTGGCCCTGCGCCGCGCCTTGGCACAGGCTGCCGCCAGCGACCGCCGCACGCATATGGTGCTCGAGACCAATCGCATGTTGCAGCGCTGCGCCGACGAGCAGCAGATCGTTCACGCCATGGCCACGCAGCTGGCGCGTCTTTCGGGCTGCCCGGTCGTGTGGTACAGCGCCGACGCCGAGGGCGATGACCTGCTGCCGCGTGCGACATACACGGCCGTGGGCGATGCCGCGCCGGTGCACGAGCTGGCACCGCAGATGCCACCGCGGCTCTCGGCGTCCGCCTATGTGGGAACGCCGCTCGATGCTACGTTCGGCGGCTCGGCGTTTTATGGCATCTACCTGACGGTTCGCACAGGCGACGGCTTCGCGCGCTCGGGCGACCCCGCCTCGGTGGTGGGCGTGCTGGCTATCGTTGCCGAGCCCGACGTGCTGACGCACGAGGAGCGAACACTTGCCGATGCTATCGTGAGCGAAGGCGAGCTGGCACTCGATCGCGCCCGCGCCATGGAGGCCCGCGAGGAGGCGGCGGTGCTCGCCAAAAACGAACAGCTGCGCGCCAACCTGCTGCGCTCCATCTCGCACGATCTGCGTACGCCGCTCACCAGTATTTCGGGCAATGCCGATGTCCTGCTCGATCAGGGCTCGACCGGCACCGCGGTGCTCGATGCCCAGACGCGCCGCGGCCTGCTCCTTTCCATTCGCTCGGATGCGCAATGGCTCAACGCCACCGTCGAGAACCTGCTCGCCATCACCAAGCTCGAGGGTGGCGGTATGCGCCTGTCGACCACACTCGAGCTCATGGACGATATCGTCGAGGAGGCGCTGCGCCACGTAAGTCCGGCCGTGCGCGAGCACGACCTTAAGGTGGTGGCGTGCGATGAGCCGGCGCTCGTCAACGTCGATGCGCGCCTGATGGTGCAGCTGGTGGTCAATCTGGTGAACAACGCCATCACCTATACGCCCACAGGCTCGCATATCATGATTTCGATTAGCGTCGACGATGGACGCGTGGCGTGCTCGGTGGCCGATGATGGTCCGGGCATCGCACCCGAGGACCGCGAGCGAATCTTTGAGTCGTTCTACACCGCCAACCACGGTCTTGCCGACAGCCATCGCAGCGTGGGCCTGGGTCTTTCGCTCTGCCGCTCCATTGCGCTGGCGCATGGCGGTAGCATAGAGGTTGCCGCGGCGGACCCGCACGGCTCGGTCTTTACGATTGAGCTTCCCGTCGCCGACGTTTCGTTTGATAAGGAGTAGCGCTGTGCCGAACTCTGCCGTAAAACCGCTCATCTTGGTCGTTGAGGACGATCCCGCCGTCCGCAACCTTATTGTTGCCGCGCTCGAGGCGCACGGCTTGCGTCATATGGCCGTGGAGACCGCCCATGCCGCCATCGCCGCCGCCTCATCGCAGGCACCGAGCATTGTGCTGCTCGATCTGGGCCTGCCCGATATGGACGGCGTCAAGGTGGTGGAGTCGGTGCGCGCATGGTCGGGCATGCCGATTATCGTGGTCTCGGCGCGCAGCGAGGATGCGGACAAAATCCGCGCGCTCGATGCGGGTGCCGACGACTATCTGACCAAGCCGTTTTCGGTCGAGGAACTGCTTGCACGCATTCGCACGACGCTCAGGCGCCTTTCGTATGCGCAAACGGGTGGTGTTGCCTCCGAGGGCTCGTTCGATACCGGTGAGCTGCATATCGACTTTGATGCCGGCATTGCTACGATGGATGGCGAGGAGCTGCATCTGACGCCGATTGAGTACAAGCTCTTGTGCCTGCTGGCACATAACGCCGACAAGGTACTAACGCACCAGTTTATCCTGCACGAGATTTGGGGCACGGCAACTAAGAGCGACCTGGCGAGCCTGCGCGTCTTTATGGATCCGCGCTATATCCAGACGCACGTGGGTATCGGCTATCGCCTGGTCACCCAAGGCTAGATCGCCAACCACCATCCCAATATGAGTTGCGGTGAAATACGGTCTAAATTTGCCTAATTCCAGGCAAAACAGTCCGTATTCCACCGCAACTTTGTTATTTGCCCTTGGGCTTGCTGGCGTAGAACTTCTTCTTTTTGGACTTGCCGGCAGGGTAGGGTTTGCCGGCAAAATTGGACTTGCCGTTGCCGGTCTGCGCGTGCGCGGGCACTGCCGCGCGAGGCTTGCGGGCCTCGGGGTTGCGCAGCTCCTCGACACGCTCGGCAATCTCCTCGGCGCTAAAGCCGACCTCGGCCATGGCGTCCTCAATGGGCAGGCGGCGCACGATATAGCAGTGGTGCACCTTCTGGTTGCGCGCGAAATCCTCGGGGATGGTCTGCGCCGTAATGTCCTCCAACACCACGCCCGCGCGGGCGAGCTTGCGTGTCTCGGGGCGGAAGCCGCGCAGGTTGCAGCTAAAGATGGCATGTCCGCCCTGTGCAAGCAGGCGCGATACGCCGGCCAAAAGCTCAACATGGTCGCGCTGGACATCCCAGGTGCGGTGGCCCATCTTGGACGAGTTGGAAAACGTGGGAGGATCGACAAAAATCAGGTCCCAGCGGTTGCGCGTCTGGCGCTGGTCGCGAATCCAGGCGAGCACGTCGTCGCGCACAAAATGATGCTGCGGCCCCACAAAGCCGTTCTGGCGCATATTGCGCTCGGCCCAGTCCAGGTAGGTGTTGGAAAGGTCGACCGTCACAGTTTCCTCGACGCCGCCGTCTGCCGCATAGCAGGTGGCGGTGCCGGTATAGGCGAACAGATTGAGGAAGCGGCGTGCCTGTTTGGCGTGTTCGCGCACCAGGTTGCGGGTGACGCGGTGATCCAGGAAGATGCCCACATCCAGGTAGTCGTCAAAGTTGACGGCAAAGGTGAGCCCGCCTTCTTCGATGAGCGGCAGACGCCGGCGCGCGATGTTGGCGCGCTCGCCCGATCCGCCCTTGCCGGCGCCCTGCTTGCCGTACTGCGAGCCGCCGCGCGAACGCATGCGGGCCTTGGCGTGCACATGCTCGGCCGGAACATCAAGGATGCGCGGCGCGATGGCCAAGATGTCGAGCATGCGGGCCTGGGCCAGCGCGGGATCGATGGTCTTGGGCGCGGCGTATTCGGCGATGACGAGCCAGCGGCCCGGCGTCTGCGGGCAGCCCTCGTACAGGTCGATGGCAGCGGAGTAGTCGGGCAGGTCGGCATCGTAGACGCGATAGCAGCTCACGCCCTCGCGCTTGGCCCACTTGCGGCGCAGACGGGCATTCTTGCGCAGGCGGTTGGCGAACTGCTCGGACTCCGGGATGAGCACGGGCAGCGGCTTGCCGTCGCCCAAGTCGAGCGTGGCGGCAGGTTCGGGCATGGAGGAAGCGGCGGCTTCGTCGTTGGCTTCGTTGGCATCCGCAACCTCGGCCTCGGCATCCGCGCTGGTCGCAGCCTCAAACGCTACAGCGGCGTGGTCGAGTGAGGGCCAAACCTCAAGAGCCGCCTCCTCGTTATTGGGCATGACGGCGATCGAGCGCTCGGGCTCGGCGTGGAGCGCGCGGGCCAGCAAGCCGTCGCGGGTGAGAGCGGCGACCGGCGCCGAAGCGAGCTCGGGGGCGCGGCGCAGCTCGCCGATGAGCGTCATGGCATCGTGCATGAGCGAAAGCGGGGTCTCGGTCGTGTCCGCGACCAGGGCGGCACCGGCGACGGCGCCCGCATGGTCCAGCACGGTGGCGGGCTTGGCGGCACAAAAGTCGACAAAACGCTTGTAGCCGGCGCACTTGACCATGCGCTCGGCAGTCTTGCGGGCGGCGGGGTCGATGTCTACGGCCACGATGCGCGCCTGGCGCTCGCGCGCTGCCGCCTCGCGCTCGCGCGCCTCGGCAAGCAGCTGCTCCCACAGGACAGCGCCGTGCAGCTGCCAGCCCTCAAAGCCCCAGCGCTCGCGTGCGGCGCCCGGGGCGCGGTCGGTCAGAATGTTCACGGCCTCCAGCAGCAGACCGCCGCCGGCGCACGAGGCATCGATCAGCGTGGGAAGGGCTTCGTTTTCGTAATCGTCGGCCGTCAGCTCGCGCTCGCATAGTGCGGTCCAGCCGACCTGCGCCAGCACCAGGGCGGCGTAGTCGGGGCGCAACACGTGTGCGCCCTCGCCGGCACGAGTCGCAGCGGGCGGCAGACGCTTGAACAGCGGGTCGCCCGAAAGGTCCAGGCTGATGCTCGCGCGGCGCTGACGCAGCGAAAGCAACAGGTGAACATCGGGGTCGGCGGCATCGACGTCGGCGCGACGGCCCGTGGTCTCGGCCAGACGGTCGCACAGCGCGTCTTTGGCGCGCAGGGCCGAGAAGCGCGTGTTGCGCAGCTGCTCGGTCACGCCGCGGGCGGTGATGGCGATGGTGGCGCCGGGGCGGATGATGGTCTCCCAGGCGATGTCGTAAACGCTATCGTACAGTTCATCGGCATCCTGCGCCTCAAAGCGCCCGAGTACCACGAACACACGGCTCGCCAGGCGCGACCACAGACAGGCGCGGTAGCCTTCTTCGAGCTCGCCCTCAAATGTAGTGCGGCCCTTCAGCCGGCGAACATGCGAAAGCCCGAGGCGTTTAAGCTCATCGGCGAGTGCGGACTCAAAGCCCTCGGGGCAGCTTGCGTAAAATTCCATGGGTGACCTCTCTGGTTGCGTCGCTCCATTATATGATGGATACTTCGTTTACTCTCGCCCCCGAAAGGAACCCATATGATTGATGCGTGCCCCGATTCCGCCGTGCTCTTTTTTGACGTGGACGGCACGCTGACGTCGTTCGATCCCGACAACATGACCGACAAGGACTTTTCGGCGGTTTGCCCCTCGCAGGCGGTCGTCGAGGCGTTTCATCGCCTGCGCAATGCGGGTCACCAGGCATTTATCTGCACGGGTCGTCCCTTGTGGCTGATTGCCGATGGTCTGCGTGCTTTGGAGCCTGCGGGTGTCGTTGCCATGGCGGGGGCGACGCTCGAGGTCGAGGGCCGCGTGGTGCATGAGGACTGCTTTGACGAGGACGTTGTCGAGGAGCTTGCACGCCGTATGGCCGCGGCAGGGATTGAGGCCTTTTTCGAGACCAACGTGGCTACTTTTGCCCTGGAACCCGCGGGCGTTGAGCAGTCGTCTCTGATCGGCACTTCTGTGGTGCACAGCACCGAGGAAATGCGCGTCGACGGCAGTCTGCGCGTGGGCAAGGTATGCCTCAGTGTGCCCAGTTTGGCTCGCGTGGCCAACGATGACGGCTTTATCGATCGCGAGTTTGAGCTGTGCAACACCGGTGGCCAGAATCGCGAGCTGAGCCCCAAGGGCATTGACAAGGGCGTGGGCGTGGCGCGAGCGCTGGAATACCTGGGTCGCACCGGCAACGCGCGCACCTTTGGCTTTGGCGATTCCGGCAACGATCTGGGTATGCTCGCCGCTGTCGAGACGGCCGTGGCCATGGGCAACGCTATGCCCGAGGTCAAGGCGCTCGCCGACTACGTGACTGATGATGTCGCACACGACGGCACCGTCACAGCGATGCAGCATTTCGGCCTCATCTAATGAATCCCACGTTCTGACGTTTGCTCAAACTGCGACTCTTTGCTTTTGCATGCTCAATCGATTTATCAATCCAAACACTGAGGTGTTTATACCGTTCGCCGAGAAGATAAAAAACCGCAGCTCACGCCTTGATAAACGTAGGTAAAGTGTTTAGCAGTTTAACGCCCATGTGCAAGCGAAAGGAATCAGGCAGATGGCAATCAAGGTGTTCGCTGACGGTGCAAACCTCGAGGGCATGCTCGACATGTACGAGAACGGCAACGTTCAGGGTTTCACGACCAACCCGTCCCTTATGAAGAAGGGCGGCGTGACGGATTACCGCGCGTTTGCCAAGGAGGTCCTGGCCCACATCACCGATGTGTCCGTCTCGTTTGAGGTCTTTGCCGACGACGTCGAGACCATGGAGGTCGAGGCGCGCGAGATCGCTACCTGGGCCGAGAACGTCTACGTCAAGATTCCGTGCGTGACCACCAAGGGCGAGTCCACCGCCGAGCTGGTGCGCAAGCTTTCGGCCGACGGCATCAAGGTCAACGTCACCACCATCTTTACGCCTACGCAGGTTGATGAGATGGTCGAGGCCGTCGACGCCGAGACGCCGTCCATCATCTCGCTCTTTGCCGGCCGCATCGCCGATACCGGCGTCGACCCCATTCCGTTTATGACGGAGTCGGTCAAGAAGGCCGCCGCAAAGCCCAACTGCGAGGTCCTGTGGGCGTCCACGCGCGAGCTCATCAACATTTACCAGGCCGAGGCCTGCGGTTGCCAGATCATTACGGTGCCCAACAGCATCCTGGCCAAGCGCAAGAACATTGGTCGCGACCCGTACGAGGTCTCGCTCGACACCGTGCGCGGCTTTGCCAAGGATATCGCGGCGCTCGGTTTCCATATCCTGCCGTAGCGCGAACACCGACTGCACCGTGGGCTGTTCGCTCCGGCCTTTCCTTTCCCTATCGCTCACGCGCTCCGCGAGGGTCGCGCTAGGCAAAGGAAAGGCCGGGGTTGCCGGTACGAGCTTGCCAGCAAGTTGGCGCTTGGCTTCCATATCCTGCCGTGGGCAAAGGTACCCCCGCCTGCGCCGTGCAAAATTGAGAGTATTCAGCAAGGTAAAGGCTTTTACCAGTTGGGTGAAGCATGGAACGGCCCCCGTTTTGGCTCTGACGACGCTAAAACGGGGGCTGTTTTTTGCTTTTTCGCCTCTGAGGGGCATCCGGAACGGTGGAATTTGCAGAATACTCGCGATTTTGCACGTCACCACAGGGGGTACCCCTGCTTTGGTGGTTTACTTCCCCTGTACCATGGTGAGCGAGATCTTCTTGCGGTCGCGATCGACCTTTTCGACCCACACCTTGACCGTGTCACCGACGCGCACCACGTCGCTCGGGTGCTTGACAAAGCGGTTGGCCAGCTTGGAGATGTGTACGAGGCCGTCCTGGTGCACGCCCACGTCGACGAAGGCGCCAAAGTCCACAACGTTGCGCACCGTGCCCTTGAGTTCCATACCGGGCTCCAGGTCGTCGATGGAAAGCGCCGAGCGGCTAAAGACCACCTCGGGCGCGTCGTCACGCGGGTCGCGGCCGGGCTTCTTGAGCTCGTTGACGATGTCGATGAGCGTGAGGGTGCCGCAGTCCAGGTCGCTTGCCAGCGCCGAGATGCTGCCCAGACGGCGTTCAATGTCGGGCACGCCGCCACGGCTGAGCTCGCTGGCCCCAACGCCGGCGCGCTTCAGGACGGACGTGGCCACCTCGTAGCTCTCGGGGTGGACACTTGTCGCGTCGAGTGGGTTCTTGCCGCCGCTAATGCGCAAAAAGCCCGCGGCGTTGAGATATGCCTTGGGTCCCAGCTTGGGGACCTTCTTAAGCTGGCGGCGATCGGTAAAGGCGCCGTTTTCCTCGCGGTAGGCCACGATGTTTTTGGCCACGCTCGGCGTGATGCCCGATACGTATCCCAGTAGGCTCGCGCTCGCGGTATTCACGTCGACGCCCACGCGGTTGACGACGTCCTCCACCACATGGCCCAGGGTGCGCGAAAGCTCGGCCTGGTCAAGGTCGTGCTGGTACTGGCCAACGCCGATGGACTGGGGCGGGATCTTGACGAGCTCTGCCAGCGGGTCCTGTAGACGGCGGCCCAGGCTCATGGCGCCACGCACGGTGACGTCCAGATCGGGATACTCCTGGCTGGCGAGCTCGGAGGCGGAGTACACCGATGCGCCGGCCTCGTTGACGATGGTGTATCGCAGCTCAGGCGCCTGCTCGGCGATGAACTCCGAGACGACTTCCTCGGTCTCGCGGCTGGCGGTGCCGTTGCCGATGACGATGGTGTTGACGCTGTCCTTTTTGACGAGGC
>MNQC01000111.1:8330-12225 GCA_001915225.1 Collinsella sp. 60_9 | reverse complement strand
GGGTAGACCACGCCGTGGTCGAGCAGCTTGCCGGTCTCGTCCATAACGGCGACCTTGCAGCCGGTGCGGTATCCCGGATCGAGCGCGAGCACGCGGGCACCGCGCACGGGGCGTGCCGAGAGCAGGCCCTCGAGATTCTTGGCAAAGACGTTGATGGCCTCGGTCTGCGCGCGAACGGTGAGCTTGGCGCGGGCTTCGCGCTCCAGCGAGGGGGCCATGAGGCGCTTGTAACCGTCAGCGATGGCGGCGTCAAAGACGGGAGCAAACACGCCCTGGCGGCGGGGCCAACGGCTGCCGAGGCGTGCCGTGGCGGCAGCGCCGTCGACGTTCACGCGCACGCGGAGCTTGCCCTCGCGCTCACCGCGGTCGATAGCCAGCACGCGGTGGTTGGGTATACGGCGCAGCGGCTCATCATAGCTGTAGTACGGCTCGTAGGGGGGCTTCTCGGTGGGGGCGGTGGCCTCGACGACGATGTCTGCGGTGTTTTGCGTAAAGGCACGCAGGTCGGCGACGTTCTCCGGGTCCTCGGCTACCGTCTCGGCCACGATGTCGGCGGCGCCGGCGAGCGCCTTTTCGGGCGTGTCGAAGCCGGCCTCCTCATTGACGTATGCTGCGGCGGCGTCGAGCGCACTGCCCTTGGCCGAGGCCTGCATGATGATCATGTTGGCGAGCGGCTCCAGGCCGGCTTCGCGGGCCTTCTGCGCGCGAGTCATGCGCTTTTTGCGGTAGGGCTTGTAGAGGTCCTCGACACGCTGGAGCTGCGTGGCCTCGCGAATCTGCTGCTCGAGTTCGGGCGTGAGTTTGCCCTGGGCGTCGATGAGCAGGATGACGTCCTCTTTACGCTGCTCAAGATTGCGCAGGTAGGACAGGCGCTCGTCGAGCGCGCGCAGGGCGACGTCGTCCATACCGCCCGTTGCTTCCTTGCGGTAGCGCGAAATAAAGGGGATGGTGTTGCCCTCGTCGATGAGCTTGACGGCCGCCTCGATGTTGGCGGCCTTAAGGTTGAGCTCGCGGGCGAGCTGGGCGATAAGATCCATGGGACTCCTTGCGTTTAAGGTGCGTTTGCAGCACAGGGCTACCAAGGATACCACCCGTCCCAAAAGGCTGTTTTGGGGCCGCGCCACGAAAACGACCTATCTACTACGTTTGAACCGTATGGGTCGACCATCCCCCGGTTTTCCGAGAATACGCAAGCCGTCTACCTGCGGTTTTTATTTCGCGAAATTTGGCATGGTTAAGGGCGATCGGTTAAACGTAGTAGATAGGCGCGTTTCGTGGCGAACGGATCAAGCCGAGGTGCAAAATAGCCCCCGCCCCAGAAAAATCGTCGGCAAGGTAGCAAAATGCCCCGCGGACAGGAGGCTGCTCGCGGGGCAAAGAAGAGGGGCTTGTTGGTGGCGGACCGAAGGGTTCGGCATGGGGTTTCTGCCGCGGCCGCTCTTAAGGCATTACAGCTCGACGAGCTGGCCGGTCTCGGCGGCCTCCTTGATGGCGTTGAGAAGCGTGAGCGTCTTGACGTTATCGGCGGCACTAAGGGCGCCCTGTCGCTGCCCCGCCTGCACCAGTTCTCCTACGACGGCGCCTCCAACTGGCACAAGCCGCGAATCTCCATCTGCAGCGGCTTGTGCCAGTTGGAGGCGCCGTCGTAGGAGAACTGGTGCAGGCGGGGCAGCGACAGGGCGCCCTTAGTGCCGCCGATAAAGTAGGCGTCGGCGTCGAAGGGGCGGTACTGCGGATCCTCGCGAGCGGTTGCCTCCCAGTTCCAAGGGCTGGCAGTGGCGTCGGAGATGGTCATGCTCGCGAGCGCGCCATCGGCAAAACGGACGTTGACCACGGCGGAGTCCTCGGTCTCAAAACCGCGGGCGGCGCTGGACTGCATACCTTGGACGGCAACGGGCTCGCCCAGCAGGTAGCGGAGCAGGTCGACGTCGTGCACCAGGTTGACTAGGATCGGGCCGGCGCCCTTCTTGCGGCGCCACTCGACATCGAAATACTCGTCATTCTTATAGATCATGTAGTGGAAGCTCGACACGGTGAGCTTGCCCAGCTCGCCGGACTCGATGATCTCCTTGGCCTTGTTGACGAAGGGGTTGTGGCGACGGTGCTGACCCACGAGCACGGGCACGCCGGCGGTCTCGGCCTCGGCGGCAAAGGCCTGGGCATCCTCCAGGTCGTTGGAGATCGGCTTTTCGACCAGCGGCACGATGTTGCGCTTCACAGCCTCGCGGGCAACGCCCAGGTGCAGGTCGTTGGGCGTGGCGATGATGACGGCGTCGGGCTTGACCTCGTCCATCATCTGGGCGGGATCGGTGTAAAACGGCACGCCGGCGGCCTCTGCCGTGGCGCGGGCGCCCTCAAAGGCGTCGGCGATGGCGACGAGCTCGGCCTCGGGCTCCTCGGTGACAAAGCGGATGTGGTTGCGGCCCATGGCGCCGGCGCCGATAACGGCAATGCGGACGGGGTTGAGCTCAGACATTTCGACTCCTTAATACTGGTGACCGGTGGAATGCGACAAAGGGACTGTCCCTTTGTCGCATCGGTAAAACTAGGCGGACTTCTTCTTGCTGTCGGAGACCATCATGTAGACGGTGAGCACGACGGCGATGGCGGCGATCACAATGGCGCCGTAGAAGGACTGCTGGTAGGCGGCGCTGCCGGCCTCGGCGTGATACAGCACGGCGGTGATGGGCTGGCTGATCCAGGTGGAAGCGGCATAACCCAAAAACATGATGCCGTAGTTGACGCCGATGTTGCTGGTACCAAAGGCGCCACCGGTGAGCGGCGGGTAGATGACGAGCAGGGCGCCAAAGCTAAAGCCGAGCAGAGCGAGCGCCACAAAGAACATGGCCTGCGTAAAGCTCATCGACATGATGACGAGTGCGACGATGGTGACGACAAGGCTGATGAGCAGCGACTTATAGGCGCCGAGCTTGTCGATGATCTGGCCAAAGGACAGGCGGCCGACCAGGTTGGCGCAGGTGTTGACGGAGACCACCACACCGCCGAGGGCGACGGCCGCGGCGCTCGTGGGGTCGGCGAAGAGCTGGACGGCGGCGATGGAGGCAACCTTGCCCACGAGCAGGGTGCCCGCGGTGGCGGCAAAGGCGAAGGTGACGATGAGGACCCAGAAGCGCGGGGTCTTGACCATCTCGCCCGGGGTGAGGTCGCCGAAGGTGCCGGCATGTGCGCCACCCTTGGGGGCCTCGAAGCCCTCGGGCAGCCAGCCGGCCTCGGGGGCCTTCAGGAACAGGGCGGAGGCGGCGATTGTCACAAAGAAAATGACGCCGAGCGCCTTAAGGGCGCCAAAGATGCCCAAGCTCGGGATGAGCAGCGAGGCGAGCACCGGGGACAGCACGGCGGGGCCGGCGGTCGAAGCGGCCAGGGTGATGCCGGAGGCGAGACCCTTCTTGTCGATGAACCACTTTTGGCCGGTGGTGAGCGCCGGGTTGTAGCCCAGGCCGTTGCCGATGGCGGCGATCACAATGGCGCCGTAGAAGGACTGCTGGTAGGGGCGATCACGACGTTGCGCGGGCCGATCTTATCGGAGATGCGGCCGGCGAAGATGCCCGTCACGGCCATGATGGTCTGAAAGACCGGGAAGGCCCAGGTAAGAGCGCTGGACCACTCGGGGTAGACGGCGAGCAGGTTCTTGCTCACGACGGAATACAGCGCGATGGAGCTGATGAAGAACATGGTGACGCACGCGGCGGAAAGCACGACGGCGCGACCCTTGTTGGAGTTGGTGGAAGCCATTGGACTCTTTCTAATCGATACGGGGGAGGAACAGGCGTGTCTGCGGGTCCTCCCTGTCGGGTTGGTTTACTGGTCAGTCGGCTTGGCGACGCCGGACTCATCGGACCAGAGCTCGACACCCTTGTTCTTAAGGTAGTTGTCG
>MNQC01000111.1:417-8313 GCA_001915225.1 Collinsella sp. 60_9 | reverse complement strand
CTTGGCGGTGAGGTCGCCCATCATGTTGGAGAAGCCGCCGTCGACCTTGATGGCGTCGCCGGTGGTAAAGTCCGAGCGCTTGGACGCCAGGAACATGACGGCGTTGGCGATATCGCTGACCTCGCCGATGCGGCGCGTGGCGATCAGGCGGCTGCGGCTCTTTTCGACCTCGGGGTCGGCGTAGAAGTTGGCCGACATCGGGGTCTTAACGAAGCAAGGCTCGACGCAGTTGGAGCGGACGCCGTAGGGGCCCCATTCGGCAGCCAGCATCTTGGACATCATGTTGACGCCCGCCTTGGTGGAGCTGTACACGCCCGAGAACGTCTCGGGGGAGTGGCTGGCAACGGTCGAGATGTGCACCAGGCGACCCTGGCCGGCCTTGATCATCTCGCGACCAAAGCGCTGCGAGGTGATGAAGTAACCGGTGAGGTTGACGTTGAGCACCTGCTCCCAGTCGCTCAGCGGCAGGTCCTCCATGGCGGCGAAGCGCAGGATGCCGGCGGTGTTGACAAGGACGTCGACGCGGCCGAAGTCGGCGATGGTGGCATCGACGGCGGCCTGAACCTCGGCCTCGTCGGTGGCGTTCATCTTGTAGCCCTCGGCGTGGATGCCAAACTCGGCGGCGAGGTCGGCGGCTGCGGCCTTGACCTTCTCCTCGTCCAGGTCGAGCAGGACGACGTTGGCGCCGTTGCGGGCGAACTCGCGGCAAATCTCGACGCCCATACCGCCGAGCGCGCCGGTCACGGCGCAGACATCGCCCTCGAGCTTAAGCCAATTGCTCATAGGAACTTCCCTTCTTGTGCCTCCCGGTGGGTCGCTCCCATTAACCGACCCACGTGGTTTTCGCTGGTTATCGTATGCTTTGCATTTGCGCAGGTGAATTGCATATTTGTTAGAATGGCGTTAATCGTAGGTTTATACTGTGCGATGCAGTTTTTCTCAATCGAGCGCGTGACCTGCCAAAACGACCCCCTGTGGCGCCATGCGTTCACAGGCGCGAAAACGGGAGATTGACGTGTACGATCGACGACTCGAGGCCATATCGGCCGCCGCGGAGCTGGGAAGCTTCTCACGTGCGGCGGCAAAATTGCGCGTGTCGACCCCGGCGCTCGTCAAACAGGTGTCGGGTTTCGAGGCCGAGTTTGGCATCACGTTGTTCGAGCGCTCGCATTCGGGTGTTAAGGTGACGCCGGCGGGCGCTCTGCTGGTGGACGACGCGCGCTCGATCATGCGGCAGTCCGAGGACGCGCTGCGCCGCGCCCGACGCGCGGCGGGCGATGGCGGTGCCGTGCGTCTGGGTGTGTCGATGATGTGCCCGGGGCGCCAGACGCTATCGATGTGGTCGGGCATCCATGATCTGGAACCGTCGCTACGATTTGAGATTGTGCCGGTAAGCGACCTCTATGACGAGCGCGAGACCGTCATGCGCAGCTTGGGCCGCGAGGTCGATGTGGTGCAGTCGAGTTTTTCTACCCCACGCTGGGGCGACGCCTGCCAAAAGCTTCGCATCGTTAACGTGCCGTTTTATATCGACCTGCCACGCACGAGCCCGCTTGCCCGCAAGAATCGCATTACGGTCGCCGACTTGGAGGGCATGCGCCTGCGCGTGCTCCGTCACGGCAACGACGCTATGGACAGCCTGCGCATCGACCTGTTGGCCGACGGCGGCGTGGACGTGATCGATGTGGACAGCTTCGACTTTGCGCTCTTTAACGAGGCGGAGGAAAAGGGCGACGCGGTTCTCACCTGCGGAGCGTGGTCGGGGGTGCACCCGGCCTTTGTGGGCGTGCCGTTCCTGTGCGGGCGAGAGGTACCGGTCTTTTTGCACTATCCGCTCGAGCCAACCCTCCAAGTCCAGAAATTCGTCAACGCCATGGCCCAACTCCTCAGCTAGTTCATTTGGGACGGGGCTTTTTAACTACTCTCGCTGTCCTAGAAAAATCTCAGCAAACAAATGAGGTCCCGGCCATAAGGCCGAGACCTCACATGCTTCACCTTCAGTTTTACGTTTCGAGCGGAGCAGCGTAGGAGGCTGGGGCCACGGGGTATAACCTCCGCGCGCAGTTTCGCAGCGAAGCGAGAATGTTTGAGCACGGAGGTTATACCCCGTGGCCCCAGCCTCCGGTGGGAGCTACTCCAGCTCTACACCGGAGCGTTTGAGCTAGAGTAGCTCCCACCGGAGGGCCCCCGTCAAAACACGACAGCTTTTTCTAATGACATGAAAGATGTCGCTCGGGACATATAAGATGCCGCTCGGTAAACTCACCGCAGAACACGGTTGTCTTTTCGGGGGGGGGATACCATTTCTTCTACACGTACGTAGAAAAGGAGTGTCTATGCAGTGCTATTCAAGACGGCAGATCGTTAAACATATGGGATTGGCTGCAGGATGTTTGCTGCTATCCCCCTTGAGTGGCTGCTCAACAAACGACAGGCCAATCGATTCCGCAGATAACACTGCATCAGATAAGGAGCAGTTCGATTGGCTTGAAGCGACGGGGACGTATACGCCCTCCGACGCTTTCAAACAAAAGGGGCTTTGGTTCACTTTTGGTAATGACTATGCAGACGGACGTGAGAGCGTTGCTAAAGACACATCGATAACGGCAATCTTTGAATTTTACGGAGACGGAACGGTTACATGTTGGAATGTATACGACGAAACGGGCTCTTCGGTGATTCGATTTAGGGACCTTGAAGGTCTTTCGGATAAAGAAGTTCTCTCGATGGCTAAAGAGCATTGGCCCATATCACAGGACGAATTTGAAAGTAAAAAGCAAAATGTGATCGATGAGCTCTCTTCTAGTTACGAGGACCTAAAGGCCGAGGCAGCGGATAATCCTGACTTGAATGTTGAAAATGCCTACTTCTCGCGTTTTTTTGAAGACCTTAAATCTATGTCGTTGCCAAAGGAACCAGAGGGTAAATCCTATTCGCTTAAGGTTCAAACAGACGACACAGGCAACAACACGGAATATGAGAAAGTATGCTTGCCGACATGTGGATATCCTGGGGTGCTTAGCCTTAGCGGGGGAGGTGCCGCAGCATGGGGCAGAAAGGAGCTCTGGTATTCACTCCTTAGAGCCGATGACGATACTAAGTACGAATCCATATCTAACTCGTACCTCAGCTGCTACGTCAATCGAGAGGTTAATCTCATCGAAAGCGACACCAGCGATGATGTATACAGCTCAACTTATCAAGGATTTGGCGGAATAGTTACCCGAACAGGTGGCTCAGCATCTTTTGTTCTTGATGAGCCAACTTCCGATGAGGTCGAAGCTGACTGATTATAGGCATTTCCTCTTTGCTCAAGCAGCTCCAGGGTTTCACGTTAGAACTAATGTTTAATCTACGTCAATTAGTGCTCATTGCCACACAGGCAATGAGCACTTTGATTTCCAAAGACTTTGCATTACAAAGGGGCGTTCCTTTGCTGCGTCCACTGTTGACGGCTACACTCAGAGAGCGTCCCAAATTAGCTATCATTTTATTTGGCAAGCAATATCTGCAGGTAATCGCGCTTTCTGTGGAGGACGCGGTCGATATAGACCTTCTGGTGAAAACGGTAAAACGCGAGATAGTTGCCACAGACCACGAACCGGTAATCGGAGCGCAGGGGATAGATTGAAGATAGTGGCGTACCCGACTCCGGGAAGCTGGATAGCAGGTCTATCCGAGCGAGGATGCCTTCTGCGATTCTCTCCGCTGCTGCGGGATTGTCCTGTTCGACGGCAATGTAGTCCCAGATGTCGTCGAGATCTTGCAGAGCCAGCGGAGAGTAGACGACCGCGCAGCTATGCATGGCTTGCGGCCTTGCGGCGGAAGTGCTCGGCGACGTTGTCCGACGAGACCCATCCGCTCTCATCACCCGAGCTGCGCCCGCGCTCAAGCTCCGACATCAGCGTGCTGATGGCGCAAAACCGGTCGTAATCTTTCATGTCGAGCACAGCGTAGCAACCGTGCCCATTTTTGGTCAGAAACACCGGGGAGCCCTCGTGGACATCGGAGAGCACCTCGTTGTAATTGCGCAAATCGGAAACAGGTTTAATGGCAGGCATGTAAGGCTCCAATCGATGTACGGGAACTTACGATAAATTATACGAATAATATGCAGCGAGCCCCTGGCCAATCGGCCAGGGGCTCACAATCTTTTATTCCGTTCTAAGTGACGGGCTGATTGTGCGCAGGAGGGTGCCCCGGGGGCGGCGGGGTATTTCCTCCGCGCGCAGTTTCGCAGCGCAGCGAGGATGTTTGAGCACGGAGGAATTACCCCGCCACCCTCGGGGCGCCCTCCGTGAGTAACCGGTCCTACTCGAGCTCAAACGCTCCGGTATAGAGCTGGTAGTAATACCCGCGCTTGGCGATCAGCTCGTCGTGGTTGCCGCGCTCGATGATGCGGCCGTGGTCCAGACAGATGATCGCGTCGGAGTTGCGCACGGTGGACAGGCGGTGCGCGATGACAAACGTCGTGCGGCCTTCCATGAGCTTGTCCATGCCGGCCTGCACGATAGCCTCGGTGCGGGTGTCGATGCTCGATGTGGCCTCGTCCAGAATCATTGCCGGCGGATCGGCGACGGCGGCGCGTGCAATCGAAATCAGCTGACGTTGGCCCTGCGACAGCTGCGCGCCGTTGCCGGTGAGCATGGTGTCGTAGCCGTCGGGCAGGCGGGTGATAAAGTCGTCCGCGCCCGCGAGCTTGGCCGCCGCGATGCACTCCTCGTCGGTGGCATCCAGGTTGCCGTAGCGGATGTTATCCATCACAGTGCCGGTGAACAGGTTCACGTCCTGCAGCACCACGCCCAGCGAGCGGCGCAGATCGGCCTTGCGGATCTTGTTGACGTTGATGCCGTCGTAGCGAATCTTGCCGTCGGCGATGTCATAGAAGCGGTTGATGAGGTTGGTGATGGTCGTCTTACCGGCACCGGTGGCGCCGACAAACGCGACCTTCTGGCCCGGCTTGGCAAACACGGACACGCCGTGCAGCACCTCGTGGTCGGGCGTGTAGCCAAAGTCGACGTTGTCCATGACCAGGTCGCCACGCAGCGGCACGTACTCGATCTCGCCGGTTGCGCGGTGCGGATGTTTCCACGCCCACATGCCAGTGTGGTGGTCGGCCTCCTCGAGCTGCCAGGTATCGGGGTTCACCTGAGCGTGCCCATGACCACGGCGTTGATCTGCTGCGAGATCTGGCCGATCTGTCCGCAGAACTGCTTGGTCATGTTGAGGAACGGCACTACGACGGCGATGGACAGCGCCATGCCCGAGATGCTCAGGTTGGGCACGCCCAGCGCCAGGAAAATGCCGCCTGCCAGTGCGACCAGCACGTAGAGCAGGTTTCCCAGGTTCATAAGGATGGGCATGAGGATGTTGGCGTACATGTTGGCCTTCTGCGAGACCTCGAAGAGCTTTTCGTTGCGCTCGTCAAAATCGGCCTCGGCGGCAGACTCGTGGCAGAATGCCTTGACGACCTTCTGGCCGTTCATGACTTCCTCGATATGGCCCTCGACAACGCCGAGCTCGGTCTGCTGCGCAATAAAGAAGCGCGCGGAGTTGGAGCCGAGCAGCTTGGTCATAAAGGTCATAAAGGCGACGCCTGCCACAATGACCAGGCACATCCAAACGCTGTAGTACAGCATGATAAAGAACACCGTGACGATGACGATGGTCGTCATGAGCAGGTTGGGCAGCGACTGGCTGATCATCTGGCGCAGCGTGTCGATGTCGTTGGTGTAGTGGCTCATGATGTCGCCGCGCTGGTGCGTGTCGAAGTAGCGAATCGGCAGGTCCTGCATGCGGTTGAACATCTTCTCGCGCAGTTTCTCGAGCGAGCCCTGCGTGACGATGGCCATGGCGCGGTTCCAGAAGAGCGAGGACAGGATGCCGACGCCGTAGATGCAGGCGAGGGTGGTCACGAGCTGCAGAATCTTGGGCTGTGCGGCTTCCCAATCGCCCGACTGCCACGATTCGCTAATAATCTGCAGGGCGCTCTGAAGGAAGGTCGCGCCGATGGAGTTGATGATGGCGCAGAGCACCACGCCGACGACGACGAGGGGCAAAAGCACGGGGTAGAAGCCAAAGAGCGTCTTGATGAGGCGCGACATGGTGCCGCCCTTGCGGTTGAGCGCGCGCTCGGCGGTCGTTGCCTTACTCATGTGCCTCGCCTCCTTCCTGGGTCTGAGCCTGCGTTGCGGATGCCTCGGTGTCGGCCTCGACGGCCCCTTCGCCCTCGGCAGACATCTTGTTTTGCGAGGTAAAGGTCTCGCGGTAGATCTCGCTCGTCTTAAGCAGCTCGTCATGGTTGCCGATCTGCGCGATGCGGCCGCCCTCCATGACGATGATGCGGTCTGCATCCTGTACGGAGCTAATGCGCTGGGCGATGATGAGCTTGGTCGTGTTGGGCAGATAGCTTGCCAACCCTGCGCGAATCTTGGCGTCGGTCTTGGTGTCGACGGCGCTGGTGGAGTCGTCCAGGATCAAGATCTTGGGGCGACGCAGCAGGGCACGCGCAATGCACAGGCGCTGCTTCTGACCGCCGGAAACATTGGAGCCGCCCTGCTCGATCCAGGTGTCGTAACCCTTGGGGAAGCCGTCGACAAACTCATCGGCGCAGGCCAGATGTGCCGCCTCGCGGACTTCCTCGTCGGTGGCGTTCGGGTCGCCCCAGCGCAGGTTCTCGGCGATGGTGCCGCTAAACAGCACGTTTTTCTGTAGCACCATGGCCACTTGGTGACGCAGTGCGTCCAGGTCGTAGTCGCGCACGTCCATGCCGCCCACGCGCACGGTGCCTTCGGTGGCGTCGTACAGGCGGGCGATGAGGTTTACGAGCGTGGACTTGGCCGAGCCGGTGCCGCCGATGATGCCGATGGTCTCGCCGCTCTTAATGTGCAGGTCGATATCGTCGAGTGCCTGGCGCTTCGCATGCGCGGAATACTTAAAGCTCACGTGGTCAAAGTCGATGGAGCCGTCGGCAACCTCGAGCACGGGTTCGGCGGGATTGGCGATCGTGGGCTCGGCGGTCAGCACCTCGGTAATGCGGTGCGCCGATTCGTCGGCCATGGTCACCATGACAAAGATCATCGACAGCTGCATCAGGCTCATGAGGATCTGGAAGCCATAGGTAAAGATCGAGGAGAGCTGGCCCACGTCGAACAGCGTGCCCTGGCTCGTGATAATGAGCTTGGAGCCCAGGTAGATGATGACGACAAACGCGCCGTTGACGCAGATGTTCATCATGGGGTTGTTAAAGGCCAGCAGCTTCTCGGCGCGGGTGAAGTCCATCTGGACGTCGCGCGCAGCGGTCGCGAACTTCTCCTTCTCAAAGTCTTCGCGCACATAGCTCTTGACCACGCGCATGCCGGTGACGTTTTCCTCGACGGACTCGTTAAGGGCGTCGTACTTGTGGAACACGCGCGAGAAGATGGGGCGCACCTTAAAGATGATAAAGAACAGTCCAAAGCCCAGCAGCGGAATGATGACCAGGTAGACCATGGCAACGCTGCCGCCCATCAGCGAGGGAATATAGAACGCCGAGCGATAGAATCCCGTCAAATTGGTTGCGCGGGAAAGCACCAGCGCGACCAGCAAAGACACCGTCAGCTTAATCGGCACCTGAATAAAGGCGAACTTGAATGTGACCTTAAAGGCAGTCCAAAACAGCTTATCCTCAAAGAACATCGTTTTGAAATTATTGAGCCCGACCCATTTTGCAGGGGAAAGCACGTTGTACTCTGTAAATGCCAGATACAGCGAGGTGAAGAACGGAATGACGGTAAACACCACAAGCCCGATGATAAAAGGCAGGATGAACACATAGCCCGCCACGTTGTCACGATTCAGCACGATGCCTAGCGAACGCTCAGGGCGGAGGGTCTTTTGCATGACGAGGACTCCTTT
>MNQC01000111.1:0-379 GCA_001915225.1 Collinsella sp. 60_9 | reverse complement strand
GTAAGGAAAGATTGAAAGAATCGCGCCGAAGGAATCAGTTTTCCTCCGGCGCGACAGAATGAGAGCCGATTTTTTTAAAAATCTTACTTCTCAGCAGCAGCTTTTGCCAGAATATCATTGGCTTCATCCATGAACTGACGGGCGGTCGCATCGAGGTCGTCAATCATGCCATAACGGACTTGCTCAGTGTACTGGCCGAACAAATCAGCGATACTGGAATGAGAAGATGCGGCGGGACGCATCAATGGGGAAACCATACCTGGCTGGTTGAGAAAGTCAATGAAAGCAGAAACTTCCTGATTGGTTCCATCGAGCGTCGGAGCAAGGTGTTCGCGCATCTTGCTGGAAAGCGGGACTGCACGTTCAAGACCGGAGATGT
>MNQC01000110.1:16959-40095 GCA_001915225.1 Collinsella sp. 60_9 | reverse complement strand
TGACGCCGGAGGAGTTCCGGAACCGGGCCCTTGCGGCGTAGTCGCTATTTATTCAGTCCAAGTTTCGGGGCGCAGTTCACTGTCCCCTTTGTGGTGGTTTTGGTCGACTAGCCTTCGAGCTGGGCCACTTTGTAGCGGTAGGCTGCGGCAATAACGTCTTTGCAACCCTCGCGGCCCAGCTTGGCGCGGTTGACGACGATGTCTTTACCGCTCGTCATCTTCCACTTGCCGGCGCTGTAGCGCTTATAGAACGCCTCGCGCGCCTTCTGCTGCTGCTTGACCAGCTTGGCGCCCTTCTTTTTGTTAAGTCCGCGCTTCTTGCGCACGATCTCGACGCGGTCCTCAAAGGGTGCGGTCACCAACACGGCAATGTGGTTGGGGTTGTTACGCAGCAGGTAATCGGACAGACGGCCTTCGATAATGCAGCTCTCGGTCTCACCCAGATCCAAAATCACCTGGCTCATCTTTTGGAACAACTTATCCGAGTACGAACGCGCATCGTAGCGGTCGGGCAGAAACGCCATGTTCTCCACGGCCAGACGCTCGTCATAGGCGGCCATCTTATCGAGCGACTCGCCCGCGCGCAGCGACGCGCGCACCAGCAGCTCGTTATCGTACAGCGGAATCCCCAACTCGTCGGCAAGCATGCGACCAATCTCGTGGCCCTCGGCGCCAAAGTCGCGCGCGATGGTAATGACCACAGGATTCTTCTTATTCTCCAGATCGCTCATCGCGATTCCTTTCTCTATGTGACAAAGGGGCTGTCCCTTTGCCACATTCTACGCTGCCACCATTCGCCTCTGATATGCGCGAACCAGCAACGAGATGCCAAAGTTGAGCACAAAGTACATCGCAAACACCAGGCCGTAGAGCATGAGCACCTGCGACAGATCGATCGCGTGGGCCATCACGACGTTTGCCGTGTACATGAGCTCGGCCACGTTAATACCCGAAAGATACGAGCTGTCCTTGATGACGGTCGTGCACTGGCTAAACAGCGCCGGAATGATCGTCTTAAACGTCTGCGGCAGAATGATGTAGCGCATGGTGGCAAAGAAGCCGAAGCCCTGGCTCTGCGCTGCCTCAAACTGGCCGCGCGGAATCGAGTTGAGGCCTCCGCGCACAATCTCGGCCATAACGGCGCTGGTAAACAGCGTAAAGGCGATGGTCGAAATCACAATGTCCAAACCCTGCACCGTAAAGTAGATAAAAAGGATCCACAGCAGGTTCGGCGTACAACGGAACAGCTCGATATAGGCGCTCACCAAAATACGGAACGGGCGGGGCGCATAGCTCTTAACGAGCGCCAGCACCGTGCCAAAGATGAGCGAGAAAAAGATCGACAGCGCCGAGATCTCGATTGTCTTAACAAAGCCGCCCCAGATGTAGAGCAGGTTCGTCGCGTTGAAGATTTCCATGCGCTAGGCCTCCTCTACGTTGTCGAGCCCCAGCTCGGCCAGGCTCACGCCGCGCGGACGCTCCTTGGAGCGGCGCTCGAGCCACTGCACCAGCATGGCGAGTGGAAAGCAGATGATGAAGTACATAAGGCAGCAGACGATGTATCCCTGCAGGTAGCCGTACAGACTCACAAAGTTGTCGGAACGGTACATAAGGTCGCCGCCGGCCACAAGCGCCAGCACCGACGTGTTCTTGACCAGGTTGAGCGCCTGGTTACACAGCGGCGGCAGAATGATCTTGAATGTCTGGGGCAGCACGATGTACCAGTATGCCTGCGCACGGGTGAAGCCCTGGCTCTGGGCCGCCTCCATCTGACCGCGCGGAACCGCCTCGATACCAGTGCGGATAACCTCCGAAATGTAGGCCGCGTGATACAGACCCACGCCCAAGAAGCCCAGCACGAACGGCGCGATGCGCACCGGCTGGTCGGCACCGGTTATGGCCTGCAAAAACTGCGGACCGGCCATGTACATAAAGAGCACCTGTACGGGCAACGGGGTGTTCTGGTAAAACTCCACGTACACGCGGCTTATGGCGCGCAGCACGCGCGAGCGAGTGGTAGAGAACACGCCCAGCAGCGTGCCCAGCACCAGCGACAGCAGCAGTCCGGCAACGACCACCTGTAGCGTCACGCCAAAGCCCTCCCAGAAGGGCCCCATGTTTTGAAATGTCGTCGACCAACGGTCGGCGTCAAATAATCCTTCGAGCATTTGATTCCTTCCTTGGACGATGCGCCTATACAAGACCCCAGGTCTTGACCTCTTGGTCGAGCCAGCCGTCGGCCAGGCGATCGCAAATCACCTGATCGACCACGGCCGAAAGGTCGCAGCCCTTCTTGGTCGCCACGCCGTAGCCCTGCTCGCCAAACTTGACCTCGGGCTGCAGCAGCTCAACGGTCTCGTTCATGTAACCGGCCAGCGTGGAGCGGTCCATGGCAAAGACGTCGATATTGCCGGCGTCGAGCGAACTCTTGATGATGGGGTAGCCGCTAAAGGCCCTAAACTCGGGCTTACAGCTAAAGCCGTTGTCCTTGATCATCTGCTCGATCAGGCTCTGCGTGGTAGCGCCCTGGCTCACACCGATGACCTTGCCGTCCAAGTCCTCAATCGAGGTAAAGCCCGAACGCTTCTTGACCATGAGTCCCACGTAGTCGGTGCGGTACGGCGTCGAGAAATCCCAGCTCTTCTTGCGCTCGTCGGTGATGGTGTAGGTCGCCGCGACCACGTCAAGCTGGCCGTTATCGATCAGCGGGCCGCGCGTCTTGGGCGTTACGTCGGTAAACTCGACGAGCTCCTGGGCACGGGCATCCTTGTAGCTCACGCCAAAGACGGCAGCGGCGATCTGGTAGCACAAATCGACTTCCATGCCCTCAAAGCGACCCTTGGCGGTGTCGTAATAGCCATAGCCGGGAACGTCCTTCTTAACGCCGGCATTCAGATGGCCACGCGACTTGATGGCCGCAAGCTTGGACCCCTTGTCGGAACCCTCGCCGCCGGCTGAGTTGCCGCAACCGGTAAGCGCGGTCCCCGTCAGCGCGAGCATGCCGGCGCCCGCCAGCTGCAAAAAGTGGCGGCGCGACACGGCCGCCCTCGTCATATCCGTCATGTCCATCACCGCGCCTAGTGCAGAATCTTGGACAGGAACTCGCGGCAACGCGGGTTCTCGGGGTTATCGAAGAAGTGCTCGGGCGTACCCTCCTCCAGGATGCGGCCGTCCTCCATAAAGATGACGCGGTCGGCCACCTGGCGCGCAAAGCCCATCTCGTGCGTCACGCAGATCATGGTGATGTCCTCCTGCGCGAGCTCAATCATAACATCCAGAACCTCCTGGACCATTTCGGGGTCGAGCGCCGAGGTCGGCTCGTCAAACAGGATGATGGGCTGCTTAGTGCACAGGGCACGGGCGATGGCGATGCGCTGCTGCTGACCGCCCGAGAGGTTTTGCGGATACTCACCGGCCTTATGCGCCATGCCGACGCGCTTGAGCGCGGCGATGGCGATCTCGGTCGCCTCCTCCTTGCTCTTCTTTTGCAGCTTGATGGGCGCGAGCGTCAGGTTGCCCAGCACCGTCATGTTGGGATACAGGTTGAACTGCTGAAACACCATGGAGCTATACTTGCGAGCCATCTCCAGGTGATTCTTTTTGGTGAGCGGCGTACCGTCGATGACGACCTCGCCCGACGTGGGCTCCTCCAGATAATCGACGCAACGGATGAGCGTCGACTTACCCGAGCCGGAAGGCCCGATCATTACGAGCTTCTCGCCGCGCTTGACGGTGAGATTGATATCTTTGAGCACATGCAGGTCGCCAAAGTACTTGTTGAGATGCTTGATCTCGATCATGTCTGCCATGAATGTCCCTTCCCTGCGTTTACACGAGTTGAACTATTGTACGGAAAGAACCGCGTTTCCGCAGCCCACACTACATTCCCGTAAAGAACCCGCAACCTTCCACCTGCTCGTCGGCACTCATTGGGGACAGGCTTAAATGAGTGCCCGCTCATTGGGTACTCATTTAAGCCTGTCCCCAATGAGCGCCTAGCCCAGCAAAAAGGGGCGCGACCATGACGGCCACGCCCCCCCTCAACATCAACTATGTACCGCTCGGCCCTTACGCAAGCTTTGCGCCAACAATCTTGGCAGCCGCAGGCTTATCGAAGTTGCCGCCGGTGGCCTTGCCCAGGGCACCCATGACCTGGCCCATCTGCTTCTTGGACGTGGCACCCAGCTCGGCGATAACCTGCTCGATCAGGGCCTCGAGCTCCTCGCCCGAAACCTGCGCGGGCAGCAAGCTTTCCAGAATCTTGACCTGCTCGGTCAGGTTGTCGGTACGCTCCTGGTCGGTGCCGGCCTTGATGGACATCTCCAGCGTCTCGCTCGTCTGCTTGATCAGACGCTTGATCATGCTGTTGACGTCTTCCTCGGTCACATCGCGGCGCTCGTTAACCTCGATATTCTTCACCTCTGCCTTGACCTGGCGAATGATGGACAGGCGAACCTTGTCCTTGGCCTTCATGGCCGCGATCATTTCCTTCTGCAGCTCTTCGTTGGTCATCTGCAAATCCTCTCTAATAGCGTGGGCGGCACTCGCGCGAGCACCGTCCCATGATTACTCAGTCGTCGACGAATCGTCGGTCGAGCTCTTGGTGACGCCCTTCAGACTCACGTTATAGGGTACGTCCTTGGGCATGGGGCTGACGGTGATGTCGGCATCCTTCTTGTACTGCTCCAGCCACTCGCTGTACGCAGTGCTGGCCGCTTGCGTCTTCACCACATTGGAGACGTACTTCTTGATGGCCTCGGGCACCTGGTTGATGTCATCGACCTGATTATCGACATGGAAGTAGTCGGTGCACTTGATGATGTGGTAACCATAGGTCGACTCGACGACTCCGCTCACGTCGCTCTTGTTGAGCCCCTCGAGCGCCGTCTGGTAGCTGTCAACAAAGGTGGTGAGCTTATCCCAGCCCACATCGCCCTTCTTCTCCTTGGAACCGGTGTCCTCGGAGTACTGCTCAACGGCGTCCTCAAAGCTCAGCTCACCGGAGTTGATCTTGTCCAGGCACTCCTGCGCCTTGGCCTTGGCGGCAGCCTTGTCCTCGTCGGAGGCGTCGGAATCAACCTTGATCAGGATGTTCGACGAGCGGCGAGCATCGTTGTAGTTAGACAGATTCTCGTTGATGTAATCGACAATCTCGCTGTCCTTGGGCTTGCTCGTGGGCGCGACGGCATCCTTAAGCTTTTGCTGTGCCAGGCTCTCCTTGAGCGAGTCCTTGTAGGTGTCCTCGGTGTAGCCGTAGGTCTTGAGGGTCTTCTTAAAGGTCTTGGCGCCGCCCGCACTCTTGCACGCGTCCTTCCAAGCCTTCTCGACCTCCTCGTCCGACACCGTCACGCCGTTCTCCTTCTGTGCCTGTTGAAGCAGAATCTGGATACTGCGCCCAATCCTCATCCTTGGTGTAGCCGTAGGACGTGCGCATGCTCATGATCTGCTTGGTCACGGTGTCCTCGGTAAGGTTGGTGCCGTTGATAGTGGCAGCAACACCGCCGGTCAGCTTGTAGCCCGAGGTGTCCTCAGCCTGCGACATAAGGCCGGAGCACGCCATCGCCGAGACGGAAAGCAGCATCGCCAGCACGCCGATGACCACCAGAACGATCTTGACGGTCTTAGACACGTACGTCTTGCGCTGCTTCTTGCGAGAGCTGGAGGCAGCGCGGGCCTGCTGCTCGGGCGTCGGCGCGGCCTCGGAGTTCTTTTTCTTATTTGCCATAGTTGGCCTTTCGCATAACGAATCGAACAAACGCCATTGTGTCACAACGCAGCCCCCGCGGCACGCTTGGTGCATTGGGGACAGATTAATCTGCACCATTTTGGTGCAAAGGGGACAGCTCTGGCAGCCGGCAGTTAGGGACAGTCCCCAAGTGCCGACTCAGCCCCACCTTAGAAGTGGCGGCGGATGGCGTCGACCATGCCCTGGGGCGTGGTCTGGCCGAGCACGTCGGCTGCGGCATCGGCGCCCATAAAGATGTTCATGAGTGCCTGCAGGGCCTCGACCTGGCCGCCCGGCTCGGCGATGCCCAGATTGATGACGATCTGCGCCGGCACCGGAGCGCCCATGCCAGCCATAGCGTTAAATGTCACGGG
This sequence comes from Collinsella sp. 60_9, assembly GCA_001915225.1. Lineage (GTDB taxonomy): Bacteria > Actinomycetota > Coriobacteriia > Coriobacteriales > Coriobacteriaceae > Collinsella. Next base: position 33,996 of record MNQC01000110.1, on the reverse strand, counting down.
CGCGGCGGACTTCACCACCGCGATATAGGGCTTGGCCACAAACCCCGGATCGGTATGCGGAATGGCAATGTTTGCCGCCGGCATAGCGAGACCCGTGGGATAGGCATCCTCGCGCGTGCGGACGGCATCGAGCCAACCGGATGCAATGTAGCCATGTGGTGCAAGCTCGCCCTCAAGCCGCGCGAACACCTCATCCGGCGTCGCACACTCCCAATCAAAAAACACCAACTCAGGCGTAAACAGCGCTTCGTTATTACCAGACATAAGCCGCCTCCTTCTTTTCATTCCCTGTCTTTAGGCCCAATACGGAATATACCTTTTGTATTTGGAACCCGCGTCCTCGTCCTCTTCCTTTATCAATGCCTCTTCCAGGCACTCTTTGATTAGACGAGACATCGCCACCGTGTTTTTCTTTTCATCGGAAAGTCCAAAACGCTCTCGCAGCGACTGATTGCTCATCGACTCACCTTGGGCATACAAAAGACAGGCATGCCAGTACACGGCGTTTTTTCGCTCACTTTTTTTCATTCGAGTATACGGACAGTCGCAATAGAGCGTCACGAGCGTTCCCAGCCCGCCCTCACTCTTGATAACCGGTGAAGGCATGCCGGCTTTTTCGAGCGAATCTACGATTAAATCCCAGCCTGTACCGCCTTCTTCGCAAAGATCCATTTGGCGCATGAGGGACGCTATCATCGAATTTCGCGTTTTCGGCTGGGCGTTGAGCACTCGTTCTGCCGGAATAAGCGTTGTCCCGGGATTAGAGAACTCAATGCGATTGTCGTAAATCGCAACAAGAGGCCCCGCCGTATTGTCAGCAATGTCTTGATGAATCACGGCGTTTGATAGTAACTCGCGAATCGCCCTTTGAGGATAAGCCGTCTGAATACGTCGAAATGCGCCATCCAGTGCCTCAACAGCCGGAATCATCGACATGACCAGCTGTTCAGCCTGTGGAAGCGCCAAAGCGTAGCCCTTGTCGATTTCAGTATCCCCGACAATGTCAAAACTGCCTTTTCCCGCATATCGCACGATTCGCAGCATGCGTTTCCTGAGCTCCGGGTAGCGAGAGAGCTTTTTTCCCACCAGAAGCATTCCCAAGCGCGTCACACTATATCGGCCGTTATCTTGACGACGAATCAGCTCTTGTTCACAAAGAGCAAGCATCACTCCGTCCAAATCGACAGGTCTTCTCAATCTGCACAACTCAAAATACGCATCAACATCTAGTATTTCGGCGACCTCTCGAGATGTCAGATCTCTCTCAACTACAGCGAGCTCCGCGTTCCCTGACTGTAAGCGACGCCACAGCTCCGCCTCTCGTGCACTACCGGGAACCAGTTCTGCCGTCGAAGAGCCCTCTCGAATGTAGGCTGTCTTATCAAAATAGACCGGCTGAGCGCTCGCGGCGTGCACTTTCAACACCACAAAGTGCTTTGTCTCATGATCAATAACCGCAAACTCGTAATTCGCATTGTTTGAGAGCGCAAGCTTGAGCCACATCAAAAGCTCTTGGTTTCCCTTACCCTTTGCGTGATATGGGTTGAACTGGGTGCCCACAAGCTCATGCGTACCGTCGCTCACGCCCCAGATCTTATAGGCATATGCGCGGCCGCAGTAAGCGGCAGCATTGGCAAGCGCCGAGATGTCACGCCCCGTTCTAACGGGATCGCTATTGCCTTCTTTAAATTCAAGCCACTCGGTTTCATCAGGATAACCGACGAGTGAATAAATCAGCTCCATGCCATCTGCTTCACCCATTGAGCCAGCCTCCTTGCGCTCATTTTTGATAACAAAATGTTAAATAGATGATAAATAGAATTATGCGCAATTTGAAGCCGAATGCCAAGTTTTCTGGTCGTTTTCCCAGATAATCTCATGCCGGAAGCTCGGCATTCCACATGAGAGTCGACTACTGTAATTGACAGGCAAGAAGAGCAGCCTATTCAATTCCAGCTAAATCAAGCAGCATAAAGCGCAATAAAAAAGGCGGTTAGGCGTCTTCGATATGCCTAACCGCCTTTACAAGCGGGTAATTATTTCACAGGATCCACGGCGACCTTGCCGCTCTCCAGCACGTGGACGCGGCCGTCGGCGAGCATCTGCACGACCTCGGGATACAGCACGTGCTCAATCGCGTGGATGTGCTCCTCGAGCGTGTCGACGTCCCAGCCCTCCTCAACAGCCAGCGCGCGCTGGGCGATGATGGGGCCGTTGTCGTAGATCTCGTTGGCAAAGTGCACGGTCACACCGGTTACCTTGACGCCGCGCGCAAAGGCATCGTCGATCGCATGCGCGCCGGTAAAGCTCGGCAGCAGTGCCGGATGCAAGTTGACCACGCGGTTGGGAAACGCCGCCAGCAGCGGCGTGTGCACCATGCGCATGTAACCGGCCATGACCACATATTCGCAGCCGCGCTCGAGCAGCTCGTGCGCGATGATCTCGTCGGCGGCGATGGGGTCGGCATAGACATCCTTGGACAGCGTAAGCGTCTGGATGCCCGCGCGCTCAGCGCGCTGCAAACCCTTAGCCGAAGGACGGCTCGACACCACAAGCTCAATCGAAGCGTTGAGCTTGCCGGCGGCGATCAAATCAATCAGCGCCTGCAGGTTGGTACCCGAACCGCTGATGAGCACACCGATCTTGAGCGGCTCGGCCGTATCGGTGCCGGTCGGACGGGTGTAGGGCACAAAGCCCAGGCCCTCGACGGCAGCCATCTGCTCGTTAGCGCTCATCGGAGTACACGACCTTACCGGAGCCCTCGACGCACTCGCCCACGCGGAACGGCTTCTCGCCCAGCGCGACCAGGGCCTCGGTCACCGCGGCCTCGTCCTCGGGGGCGACGATCAGGCACAGGCCAACGCCCATGTTGAAGGTCTTGCACGCCTCGTTGGGCGCAAGCTCGGCCTGGCGCGACACATAGGTGATGACGGGCGGAACGTCCCAGCCCATCTCGGCACCGTTGCGGGTGACCACGGCGTCGACGTCGTCGGCCAGCGCGCGGTTGAGGTTCTCGGTAATGCCGCCGCCGGTGATGTGTGCGATAGCGTGCACGTTGGCGCCGCCGCGCAGCAGCTCCAGAATCGGCTTGACGTAGATGCGCGTGGGAGCCAGCAGGGCGTCTGCCAGCGAAGCACCGCCGAGCTCCTCGAGCGGACGGCTCAGCTCCTCCGCCTTAGCGGCGGCCTCGGGCGTGCCCGGCTTAATGCCGTCGACGCCGATGACCTTGCGCACGAGCGAGTAGCCGTTGGAGTGCACGCCGGTGGAAGGCAGACCCAGGATCACATCGCCCGGGCGGACGTTTGCGGGGTCGAGCATCTTGGGACGGTCGACGACGCCCACGGTAAATCCGGCAAGATCGTAGTCGGCAGGAGCCATAACGCCCGGGTGCTCGGCCATCTCGCCGCCCACGAGCGCGCAACCCGCGAGCTTGCAGCCGTCGGCCACGCCCTTGATAATCTTTGCCATGTGCTCGGCCTCGATGTGGCCGATGGCAACATAGTCCAGGAAGAACAGCGGCTCGGCGCCCGAAGCCAGAATGTCGTTGACGCACATGGCGACCAGGTCCTGGCCCACCGTCTCGTGGCGATCCATGATCTGGGCGAGCACGAGCTTGGTGCCCACGCCGTCGGTACCGCTGATCAGGATCGGGTCTTCCATATCCTTGAGCGCGGCGGCCGAGAATAAGCCACCAAAGCCACCGATACCGCCGATGACCTCGGGACGGTTGGTGTCCTTAACCATTTGCTTAATAGCGTCGACGGCGCGGCCGCCCTCGGCGGTATCGACGCCGGCGTCCTCATACGTCACATGCTTGCTGTCGCTCATCTGGACCTTCCTCTCCCACTACCGTCCGCCGCCCGGGCGCCAAACGGTGCTCATAGTTGCGTTCATTTCGGCGCGCGCCATAACAACGCGCGCCGTCATATCAACAAAACAGCAGGTAAAACCTACCAAAATAAACCTGTCCCTACATGGCAGGTTTTAGGCCTCGCCGTGTTCCTCTTCCCAGCTGCGGTCGTCGTATTTCTCGACCACGGCGTCGTCATCAAAGTGCAGCGGCTTGTCCAGGTTGCGGGGCTTAAAGCCCTCCATGAACTTGTCGCGACCAAAACTCTCGGGAATCGCCACGGGGTAGCGGCCGGTAAAGCACGCATCGCAGTAACCGCCCTTGGGCATGACCTTAAGCAGGCCCTCGACCGAAAGGAAGGCCAGCGAATCGGCGCCGATATACTCGCAAATCTCGTCGACCGTCTTGTTGGCGCTGATAAGCTGCGACTGCACGTCGGTATCGATACCGTAGAAGCACGGCCAGATAACCTCGGGTGAGTTGATGCGGATATGAATCTCCTTGGCGCCGGCGTTGCGTAGCATCTTGACGAGCTGCACCATGGTGGTGCCGCGCACGATGGAGTCGTCGATGACGACCAGGCGCTTGCCCTCGATGTTGTCGCGCAGCGGGTTGAGTTTCATACGCACGCCCATGGCGCGCAGCTCCTGCGTGGGTTCGATAAACGTACGGCCCACGTAGCGGTTCTTGATAAGGCCCTCGCCAAAGGGAATACCGCTCTCGTGCGAATAACCCTCCGCGGGCGGCAGGCCGGAGTCGGGCACGCCGATGACCAGGTCGGCCTCGACGGGCTCCTCGTGTGCCAACTGACGACCCATGTCGTAGCGGCAGGCGTAGACGCTCTTGCCGTTCATGATGGAGTCGGGGCGGGCAAAGTAGACCTGCTCAAAGATGCAGTTAGCGGACTCTTCGGCTGCGGGCACACCCTGCTCGGACACCAGACCCTCGGCGCTGATGCGCAAGATCTCGCCGGGGCGGACATCACGGACATACTCGGCGCCCACGATATCGAGTGCGCACGTCTCGGAAGCAACGACCCAGCCGCCGGCGCGCGTGACATGGACGGCGGAGTCGACCGTCGAGGCACCGTCTTGCGAGGGCAGCTGCGAAACAGAAGCGGCGTCGGCCTGGTCCAGGCCCTCGTCCACGAGCTTGCCCAGCACCAGCGGGCGAATGCCATGCGGGTCGCGGAAAGCATAGAGCGCCTGCTCGTTGATGAGCGTCATGGCGTAACCGCCGCGCACGAGCTCCATGGTCTTGCGAATGCCCTCGCGCAGGTGGCCCGTACGCTGGGTGAAGTAGCCGATAAGCTTGGTCGCGACCTCGGAATCCGAATTGGAGAGGAACGGCACGCCCAGCTCGATCAGCTGACGGCGCAGCTCGTCGGTGTTGACCAGAGTACCGTTGTGAGCAAGTGCGATGATGACGCTGTTGATGGTAGAAAGATGCGGCTGCGAGGCTTCCCAACTCTTGGCGCCGGCAGTGCCATAGCGCACGTGGCCCACGGCCAGCTGGCCGGAGAGCGTCGACAGGTCGGCGTTGGAGAACACGCGATCGAGCAGTCCCAGGTCTTTACGAACCATAACCGTGCCACCATCGCCCACGGCGATTCCCGCCGATTCCTGGCCGCGATGCTGCAACGCGCGCAGACCAAAGTACGTCAGCCGAGCCACATCGCGATCGGGTGCCCACACACCAAAGATGCCGCATTCCTCATGCAGCTGGTCGGAGTCCGGATCATACGTCGACATGGTCGTCACCTGTCCCGTGGCACGCTCGGCCGCGCGGATGGTTTCTTGAGACATGGCATCCCCTCAGAGCCTCGTTATTTGGCGTTACCCGCCCTATTATACGCACGGTAAGACAAGCACTCCCGCGCATGAGCAGCGCTTTTTAAAAGCCCACCGAGCTTATAATCCGTTTTGCGGCCAAACATTTTATTGGGGAACCCGCCGCGCGCTCAACGATCCCGTATGCTTCCGTCGCGACGCGTCTCGCCCACCGTTAGGGCTTACATTGCTGCAATTGGGACGTTCGTCCTGTCTTTTAGCAGGTCGGCGGCGTATCCTTGTAATCTACAACAAAACGAGAAAGGTTGTGTATGGATCGAAACGAACTCGACCCCAGCGTCCCCAGCGCCACGGAGGTCAAGAAGATCCCCCTCATCATTAAGGTGTACGCCGTCCTGTGCATCCTGTCCGGTGTTGGTACGCTCCCGTCGGTCGGCGCCTTTATGTGGCAGGTCATCACCGCACTCATCAACGGCAACGCCGCCGCCAAACTCGGCGACAACACGCTCGTCGCGGTCGGCCTTATCGTCGCCGGCATCATGCTCTCGGCGGCGAGCGCGGTCATCTTAATCATCTTCGGCCTGGACCTCATCAAGAACCAGCGCCGCAACGCCGCGCGCCTGTCCTACATCCTTATCGCATTCACCGTCGTCGAGCTTTTGGTCGACGTGATGCTCCAGGGTATCGGGCCGTTCTTGTTGCGCCCCGCCATCCAGCTCGGCATCCTCATCGCGCTTTCGGCCACCGTTGACCCCACGCTTCGTCAGGAGCGCGAACTGCAGCGCCGCCTGCAGGAGATGCTCGATCGCGACGCCGCCGCCGAGGGCATGCTCGGCCGCGATGAGACCGGCGAAGGCTACATCAAGCTCAACTACTTCAACCTATTCTGGGTATTCTTTGTCTGCTGCGTGCTGGGCCTCATCCTGGAGGACATCTGGCATATGACGGTCGACGACCCGGGCGTCTACCAGAACCGCGCCGGCATGCTGTTTGGCCCCTTCAGCCCCATCTACGGATTTGGCGCCGTACTCATGACCATGGTGCTCAACCGCTTCTACAAAAAGAACCCCATCGTTATCTTTTTGGTGAGCGCCCTGCTTGGCGCAAGCTTTGAGGTGTTCGTGGGCTGGTTTATGCAGACCTCGTTCGGTGTGGTCTCGTGGAGCTACTCGCATATGAAGCTCTTTGGCATGCCCGATCCACTCGCCGTGCTTACGGGCGGACGCACCTGCACAGGCTTCGCCTGCCTGTGGGGCCTGGGCGGACTCATCTGGATCAAGCTGCTGCTGCCAAGATTGCTCAAGCTCATTAACATGATTCCCTGGAAGAGTCGTTACTCAGCCACCGTCATCTTCACCATCATTATGCTGGTCGATGGCGTTATGACGCTGCAGTCGCTCGATTATTGGTATCAGCGCGTCAACGGCACGGAACCGGATATTCCCGTTGCGCAGTTCTACGGCAAGTACTTCGATAATGACTTTATGGAGAATCGCTTCCAGAGCATGACCATGAGCCCCAAGGATGCGACGCGCGTGTAGCGCCAACCGCGCCCAAAACGCAAAATGCCCGCCGGTATCACACGTACCGGCGGGCATTTTTATAAACGAGCCTTCTATCGACGCAAGCCTCTACGCCTCGCGCTCGACCTCACTCACGCATTCGTTCTTGATGGTGCCAACGAGTGCCTGCAGCGCATCGACCACGTGTGGGCGAATGTCCCCGCCGATGAGTACGAGCATGATGTCGTCACCTACGGCAAGCTCGCCGCTTGCCAGCCACACGCGCACATAGCCGATACCCGGCATCGCGCGCGTGGCCTCGATAGCAGCCTGCACCTTGCTGGAGTCGTAGTCAAACACCATGCCGCTCACCTTATGCCCAGGCGCCACGCCATCGGTCTCGACTCCGCGCACCTCGGCCTTGGGCGTCGCACGTACCACACCGTTATGCGTCAGGTACATACCGCACGCAGGTGCCGACGAATCGGCCTTGGCCTCGCGCAGCCAAGCATCAACCGAAGGCATCGTTTTGCCATTCTCGAGCATCATTTCCCCTTTCACCGTCATTGAGTAGCCCATTATCTATTCCTCGACCGGCGTGAGCACCATGACGGCACGCGTGTTGCTCAGCGATAACGAACGACAGGTCACAAGCGTTACAACCTTGGTTGCCGAAGCGGCACGATCGGTGGCATCGCTCGCCACGGCAGAGGCACCGTCGAGCATCTCGGACAGGTAGTTCTTGAGCCCGTCGTCGCCCTCAAAATTGGGCGTGCGCGCCTTGGCATACGTGTCCTCGACAACTTTGGTCGCCAGTGGTCGCAGTTTATACGTAGCATCCCGTGTGATGTAGTACACATATTCAATGCTATCGAACGTTGCCTGGTCAGTCGTATCCGAAATCACGTTGAACATCGACCCATCGTTCATATGGTGGCCGTAGATCGTGGTCTGCTGGTCAACCATTCCCGGCGCGGTGTCATCGCTATCCAGGAAAATGGCCCCAGATGCATTGGCCGTACCGTCGAACAGCGTGTTGAGGTATTTGGAGTTGTTGTTGGTCTGCACCACGGGATAGTTGATGTTGGTTCCCGGCACATAAATCCAACCCACAATCTCGGGGTTTGTCTGAGCAAGCGCATCGAAGTCGATAGTCGGCACGCCGCTGGCGTCCTTATCGCTTACATATTGTTTTTCGATCTTTTGATACGACTCGCTCGCCTGCTTGTAGCCAATCTGGGCATTGATAAAGATGGCGGCAGCGGCAACGATTAGGCCGATGCCAATAATGATGAGCAAGATGGGGATAACGGAGCGGCGCTTTTTGCGCGGCGGCTCGGTGTAATCCGACGGCGCGGCATGCGATGAAGACCGGGGCGGCTTCTTAGCATTGCTATAAGATGAAGGTCGATACGCCGCCGGCGCGTCCTGGCGTCGGTGCGTCGCCGGCGTCACAGGACGCGCCGCGCGCGGCTGCTGAGGAGAGGATGTCCGACCCTGCTGCACCGCATGGGCAGCACCCGGCTTCGACGGATCGGGAATCTGAGAAGCCTTGAATCGTTTTCCCTGATAGTCGGACATGGCTCTCCTTATACTGCGGTGAAACGGCAGAACGCCTAGGCGTCGGCCATCTCCTGCTTCATCTTCTCGATAACCTTGCGGTACTCTGGGTCGCAAGCACCCAGAATCTGTGTGGCATAGATGGCGGCGTTCTTGGCGCCGTTGATGGCAACGCAGGCCACGGGCACGCCCGAAGGCATCTGCACCATCGACAGCAGCGAATCCATGCCGCCCAGGTCACTCGTCTTCATAGGCACGCCGATGACCGGCAGCGGCGTAAAGGCAGCCACGACACCACCCAGGTGAGCGGCCTTGCCGGCGGCGGCGATAATCACTTTGATACCGCGATCGGCGGCAGTCGAAGCCCACTCGTGGACCTTCGCCGGTGTGCGGTGTGCGCTCGCAATGACAAGCTCATAGGGCACGCCCAGCGCCTCGAGCTCGGCGGTGCAACCTTCCATAACGCCCAGGTCGGACTTGGAACCCATGATGATCCCGACAACCGGCTTTTGATCTGCCATAAACAAAGACCTCCTGTTGAGAACGGCGACGCGGCGGATCCGCGACCCTTAACTACTGAGAGTAGTATAGCTGCTCCCGTCCCTGCGGTCTTTGTGGCGCTTCGCGGGCGGGGCCAGCATTAATTTCCCCCCCGGCGGTTTCTTTATCTTCACTCCGGTTGCTTCGCAAAGTCGTTCAGATAAAGCCTGGCCCGCCCGCGAAGCGCCCTGCGACCTACCGGGAATTGCCATGACGTACGTTGGCTGATGAATTGGAAGGAAAGGTCAACGGAGACTGAAGGCAATTGGTTCAGCGAAAAACCCTGACGAATCTAATTCGTCAGGGCCCCACCAACGCTCACTCGTCGTTCATCGTTAAAGCTAGATATTCTCTTCCGCCCATTTCTCGAAATCGAGTTCTCGTCTCTGAGCAGTTCGGTAGACTTCCATGTCTTCGCGAGCGCCTACCACTACGATGGCCATCTTTTCTTTAATTCTGATGAGGCGGTACACGATTCGAATGCCACTTCCCCTGAGCTTGATTTTCATAAAGCCAGTCAAATCCGTACCTGCCTTGTTTCCAAGAGGCTTGCCGAATCCACCTTCGTTCTGCGGCAATGGGTTCGTTCTGATTTTTTCTATAGCCTTAAGGACGATCTTTCGTTGGGAGCCGTCCAGACGCTTAATATCCTTGAGAGCATCCGGGTAGAAAGCGACTTCGTACCCACTCATTCAAACTCGACCTCATCCATCTGATCGAGTTCGTCCTGGCTCACACCCAGCTCTTCCATAACATCAGACAGGGAAACAAGCGCATCGTCACGTGCCACAGCCACTCTCTTAAGTGCCAACGTTAACAAGGCGAGGTCCTCCTCCGCTTGCTTCGCTTCCCTATATTCATCGGGTGTCACAATCACAAACGCTGGCTTGTTGTGTTTGAGAACCACAACTGGATTGTCGTCCCCAACCTTCGAAAATGCAGCCGAGCCCTTACCGTGGCTGAAATCGCTAATTGGAACAAGGTTGTCGAGCATCTGCAAAGCAGGCATACATACCTCCTAAAAATGAATTCTTTTTCGAATTCATTTTATCATTCTTTTTTGCTATATTGTACCACGCAACCGAAACAACCTTTTAGGATACGAATCCGAGCTTAGAATGACTGTTGGCCCTCGCACCGCCCTTGCCTCTTTTATTACGTCAAGTGGTATACAGCGAAGCAAAATGGCGATCTAAAGTGCGCGGCACTCACCTCGTATCGCTACAAAAAACAAACTGCTCCCCACCCACTCGGGCAAGGAGCAAGCCTCATTTTTAATCAGACTGAGAACCACGAATGCAGAAACACAGGCGACTTCAGTCCCTTATCGCCGAGAGACGTTATTGTACAGCCATTTCTTTAAGCTTCTCAGCCATCAACAAACACACGTCTTCCGATTGCGGGTACACGCCAAAATGATCGAAGAAACCATGGTCACATCCGGCATATTCGATGACCTCGACATCGATTCCTGAAGACCGTAATTTTGTAGCCCATTTTTCATCGGGGATACGAAGCGGATCGTATTCGGATGTCACGATAGTCACCGGGGGGAAATCAGTGCAGTCCTCAAGCATTAGCGCAGAAATCAACGGGTCATGAGGAGACATTTTTCCGTGTGCACAAAGTTCGACCATCGGGCCGTCCGAATCGCGAAGATGGTCGATGCGAAAACGCGCAACGTCCTCTTGATCGGCTATCGCAGGAAAATCCTCATATCCCTCGCCCTGTTCGCCCGCAAGGTCGACTTCAGGATAGATTTCGAAGGCATGGGCTACAGCTCCAGCACCCCTGAGCTGAACACACGCATTAGTAAGGCTTCCTCCCGCAGAGTCGCCGGCGACCATTATTTTATGAGGATCGATTCCGAGATCCCCGGCATGCTCGCGCACATAATCAAGAGCAAGAACGCAATCCTCGATCTGCCCGGGAAATGCCGTCTCCGGCGCCAAGCGGTATTCGACCATCCCCCGCCATAAACGCGCCGCCATGCAGGTAAACTAGCGCTGGACTTGCCTCCTTATGATTTGGTGGCGTCCAGACGAATAAATCTATATAGCGATCGGCTGCCTCCATGAGGACCTCATCGCGCTGAACCTCACCATCGAGTAGGCGGTATGTCGGCTTATCCGGGCGATGACGCATTCCAATAAGGCTCGTCCAGCTCGGAGACATGCTAACATTCCGCATCTTCTTGCGGGATACCTCGAGAATTCGCGGGTCAAGCACATGCTCTCTTTCATCATCAGGAACCGGACGAATTTGAACCTCGAGTCCCCTCTTCTCGGTTATAAACGAGCGACCGGAGATGGCGCCAATCAACGCCTCGTCGTATTGTCTGCCCATCTTAAATCCCCTCTCGGCGATAACGCCAAATCGATATTTCCATAACTTTTGAGATAACGGCTTATGATGTCCTCAGTTGTCGTATATCTATGTACTAAAGAAACTGAAGACCAAGGGGTCCACCATGCCTGCAGCAAAAGACGAGCTCACTCAGCCAGAGCTTCTCTATCAGACCGTTGAAAACGATATCCTCAAGAAAATAGTTTCTGGCGAACTCCCCGGCGGCAGTCAGATTCCCACCGAAACCGAGCTTTGCAAGCAATACAAAGTAAGCAGGATCACCGTAAGACGCGCCGTACAGAATCTCATTGACCAAAACTTGCTCTACCGCCTGCGAGGCAAGGGGACATTCGTAAACCCATCGAAGCTCACCCTGAAACGAGGAACAAGCACCATTTTCAATTTGAGCTCCGACCCCCAATACGGCGATAAAACAACCAAGTCCATCTTGGAAACAGGCTTGATCAAGGCTGATGCCCACATTGCACGGGAGCTCAAAATTGACAACGGAACCGTAGTGCAACGAGTTGCGCGCTTGGTTTATATCGAAAATGCCCCCTGCGCCATCGACACCATTTATGCAACGCAGGGCACTCTACCCGGACTACTGGAGCTTCTCACAGACAATGCCAGTCTTTTCGACCTGATCGCCAACCATTACAGCATCGCAACCGGTATTGAGAAACTCAAAATCACCGCAGGAATAGCGGGGCTCCAAGAAGCAAACCTTCTCGGTTATATCGTTGGAGCCCCCGTGAGCGTTGTCGAGCACGTCACATATGCCTGCAATGAAATGCCGCTCCACTATTCGAAAACCGTTTGGCGAGCAGACGCATCGTCCTTCGAGCTCAGCATCTCAAAAGATGGACGCCTTCTCTAGCCCAAAATCCCCAGGACGCCGAGCACAATACCCGCAGCGAGAATGCCCACAATCTGCCAAATAATTTTGACCTGTTTCTTATTGCAAAGACACATGATCCCGAACGCGCAGAGCGGCAAAAGAGCCGGGAATATCCCATCGAGCGTTTCCTGCAACTTAAACGCGGTGTCGCCGAAGTTAAGAGCGAGCGGAGTGGTAACTGCAACGGTGGTCGCCACCATTCCACCAACTACCATTAGTCCCACAATCGCCAGGCCGGACGTAACTTTGTGCATTACATCAGAATCGTTCAGCTTCGAAATCATGCCACTGCCAAGCGAATAACCATACTGAAGCCCAAACCAGCGGATCAGGATCGTTGGGACATTATAAAGAAGCAGGAACAGGATTGGGCCGAGCAGACTGCCCGAAAGGCAAAGTCCTGTCACAACGCCCGTCGCAATCATGCGAAGCGTACTGGCAATCAGTGAATCTCCAATACCGGAAAGCGGAGCCATAAGCGATGCTTTCATGGCGTTAATTGAGGCGGTGTCAAAGTCCTGATTGTTGGCGTTTTCCTCCTCCATGGAGGCCACAATGCCGGCGACCAGAGGATTAAACGTAACTTGAATATTGTAGAACTCAAGATGACGCTTATATGCCTCGATCCGGTCTTCAGGCTTATCGTATAACCGCTTGATTACCGGAATCATGTCGTAGCAGAAACCAACGTTCATTTGTCGGTCAAAGCTCCACATGATGTTGAGTGGAAAGCTGCGCCAAAATAACGCCTTTAAGTCTTTCTTGGTTATTCTCTTATCGGTCGATTTATTTGACTCCGGCGAGAGCTCAAGAACATCATTAGAATTCGTTGTCATCGTCAACCTCCTTAGCGACCGCCGCACTGGCAGGCATAAAAATGTGAGCCATATTGAGAATCCCAATCAGGATCAGCGAAAACGCCACGATACCGATCGTCGGAATGTTTAGATAGGCACTCAGCAAGAAGCCTCCAAAGAATAGGAAGCTCAGCTCCTTGGTGGACAGGATTGACATAAGCTGCGCAAATCCAAGCGCGGGCAGAATACCCGTTGCGATCGTAAGCCCATTCGTAAGCCAATCAGGAATGGCGTCAATCAGTGCCTGAACAGCATCATTTCCAACGTAAAAAGCCACGCCGCAAATCAAGCCAAGCGCAATGATGTAGAGAATTCCATTGGTCCACATAGCGGCTGCAATCGTTTTGGGGTCGTCTTTTTCGGCACCACGATCAGCCCAGACAGCCATAGGAGGCGTAACAACGCTATACATAAGGCTGTCAAACATGCCGGCAAGCACCGCAGTGGGCATAGCAATAGTCAGAGCGGTCTCGGGACCCGCACCCATAGTAATCGCAAAGGCTGTTCCCAAAACTGAACCAACAATTACGTTGGGCGGCACGGCAGCACCAACCTGCCAGACCCCCATGAACGCGAGTTCGAGCTGGAAACCAACAATAACGCCAGTCGGAATATCACCCAAAAAAATACCGACGATCGCTCCGAGGACAATCGGCCGCTCGACCATCGCAGTACCGAGTAAATAATCCGATTGACCTATCGCAGCGGCAAGACCAACCAGAAAAGCCTGAAGCAGCATATTTCTCCCTCTTCCTACAAATCAAAACTTGTTACGATGCGTTTTTTCTCGCTAGCAACCTGCCTTACCTCGAACTCGATTCCATCAGCCATGGCTTTCTTAATTTCATTAATATCGGATTGGGAAAGGCGCACAGCAGGGCCAAGCTCCTTTACGCTATCCCCCAACGGTCGAGCGCCGCCTAAATTCACAGACGTTATTTTTGGACACGCACGCGCAACTTCACAGGCGTCATGTACATTTCCCGCAACAACAATTAGCTCGTATTTATCCACCGCGCTTCCGTTAAGGGCCACGATGGAATCTTCTACACTTTTGACAACCAATTTGGCATCAGCGGGTTTTGCAATTCGCAGCGCTTGAATTCGCTCTTTGCTTGCGGCGTACTCATCTGAAACCACAAGAATAGCGTTCGCTTCAAGCGTTGGATACCAAGAGAACACGGTCTGCCCATGCACTAACCGGCTATCGACGCGACACAGTTTAATCATTTTGCCCCTTTCTCGACTTGAACACAGACAATCATCCTTGACTGCTAATGGCATATTACGTCATATGACGTAATATGCCATTACATAATATCTTGAACGGTTGAATATCACCGCTAAATGGTATTTATCTCTAAAAACAGGAGGTGCAGTCCGTCTAGACACAGTGCGTCGGGGCGAGAGGGGCCGAGTTTCCTCCTGAGCGACTCTGCTTGCAGCCGGAGCGAAAGGGGGAAATCTCGGCCCCTCCCGCCCCGGCCGGGCAGCTCGACCTAAACCGTGTGCTGCGGCAGGTCCTGCAGGGCGATGACGTCCATGCCCATGTCGTTGGCGCTGCCGTGACCCTGCTGGTCCTCGCGCACGGCCTCGATGGCACTCACGTACGTGTTGGCCGCAGACATCGCCGTCACGCAGGTCACGCCGCGGCGCACCGCCTCGGTACGCAACAGATAGCCGTCGCCACGCGAACCCGGGCCGTACGGCGTGTTGATGATTACCGCAATCTTGCCATCGGCGATGAGGTCGCCGATGTTGGGACGCTCGCCGTCGTGCGGGCCGCTGATCTTCTCCACGACCTCACACGTCACGTTGCCTCCACGCAGCACGCGCGCCGTGCCCTCGGTAGAGCAGATGTCAAAGCCCAGGTAGCGCAGGATGCGCGCGACCGAAAGGATATGACGCTTGTCGCGGTCGCACACGCTGATGAACACCTTGCCGCTGCTCGGATCGGGCAGGTTGTAGTCGATCGCCAGCTGCGTCTTGGCGTATGCCTCGGGGTAGCTCTTGGCGATACCCATGACCTCGCCCGTCGACTTCATCTCGGGCCCCAGGATAACGTCGGCGCCCGGGAAACGGCCCCAGGGCATGACGGCCTCCTTCATGCAGAACCAATCGAGCTGACGCTCGTCGCTCGGCAGGCCCAAGCTCGCGATGGAATCGCCTGCCATGATACGTGCGGCACACTTGGCTAGCGGCACACCGGTGGCCTTGGAGATAAACGGCACGGTACGGCTTGCGCGTGGGTTGGCCTCGATCACGTAGACGGTCTCGCCCTTAATGGCGTACTGCACGTTAACCAGGCCGCGGACGCCCAGCGCCATCGCGATGCGGCGCGTGGTCTCGCGGAGCTTCGCCTGCAGGCTCTCGCTAAAGCTAAACGGCGGGATGCAGGTCGCGGAGTCGCCGGAGTGAATACCGGCTTCCTCGATATGCTCCAAGATACCGCCGATGTAGACCTCCTCGCCGTCGCACAGGGCGTCGACGTCGGACTCGATTGCGCCCTCCAGGAAGCGGTCCAGATACACCGGGTAGTCGGGGCTAATGCGCGCGGCCTCGGCCATGTAATCGCGCAGATGCTCGGCATCGTAGGCGATCATCATGCCGCGGCCGCCCAGCACGTAGCTCGGACGTACCAGCAGCGGGTAGCCGATGTGCGCGGCCACGGCCTCGGCCTCCTCAAACGAGGTTGCCTGGCCCGCCGGCGGATACATAATGCCCAGCTTGTCGAGCAGGGCGGCAAAGCGCTCGCGGTCCTCGGCAAAGTCGATGGCATCGGGCTTGGTGCCCATGATGTTGACGCCACTCTCCTCGAGCATGCGCGCCAGCTTAAGCGGGGTCTGGCCGCCGAGCGTTACCACGACGCCGTCGGGACGCTCAACGTCGATGACGTCCATGACGTCCTCGTAGGTGAGCGGCTCAAAGTAAAGGCGGTCGGACGTGTCGTAGTCGGTCGAGACGGTCTCGGGATTGCAGTTGACCATGATGGTCTCGAAGCCGCGGGCCGCCAGCGCGTAGCTCGCGTGCACGCAGCAGTAATCGAACTCGATACCCTGGCCAATGCGGTTGGGGCCGGCGCCCAGGATCATCGCCTTGGGCTTGTCCGCCGGCGTGGTCTCGTCGGGAGCCACGCACTTCTTGGCATCCGGGCTCGTGCGGTAGATGTTCTCGTACGTCTTGTAGTGATATTCCGTGGCGCTCGAGAACTCCGCAGCGCAGGTATCGACCGTCTTCATGCTGGGAACCACGCCCAGACCCTTGCGATAGGCGCGCACAAAGCGCTCGTCCGAGCCGGTCAGTGCGGCGATCTCGGCATCGCTCGTGCCGTACTGCTTGAGCAGGCGCATCGCGTCGGCGTCGATATCCTCCACACGCAGGCCGCGGATGCTCTCCTGGACCTGCACCATGTCGTTGATACGGTTGAGGTACCACGGATCGATACCGCAAATAGCATGGATGCGAGCGATGTCCCAGCCGCGGCGCAGGGCCTCGACCACAAAGAAGATGCGATGCTCGGTCGGGGTTGCCACGGCCTGAGCAAGCTCGTCGTCGCTCAGCTTATCGGCACCCTCTTTGCCACCGGCGCAGATGCCCTGGTGACCGTCCTCCAGCGAGCGCATGGCCTTGCCAAAGGCCTCCTCAAAGGTGCGGCCGATCGCCATGATCTCGCCCACGGCCTTCATGCGCG
>MNQC01000110.1:0-16953 GCA_001915225.1 Collinsella sp. 60_9 | reverse complement strand
CTCGAAGGCAAAGCGCGGCACCTTGACCACACAGTAGTCGATTGTGGGCTCAAAGCAGGCGGGCGTAGCCTTGGTGATGTCGTTGACGATCTCGTCGAGCGTGTAGCCCACAGCCAGGCGCGCGGCGGCCTTGGCAATGGGGAAACCCGTGGCCTTGGAGGCCAGCGCGGACGAACGGCTCACGCGCGGGTTCATCTCGATGACGATCAGGCGGCCGGTCTGGGGGTTCACGGCAAACTGCACGTTGGAGCCGCCGGTCTCGACGCCGATCTTCTCCAGAATGGCGAGCGAGGCCGCGCGCATGCGCTGATACTCAAGGTCGGAGAGGGTCTGCGCAGGCGCCACGGTGATGGAGTCGCCGGTATGCACGCCCATGGGGTCGAGATTCTCGATGGAGCACACGATGATGCCGTTGCCGGCGTGGTCACGCATGACCTCCATCTCATACTCTTTCCAGCCCTCGATGGACTCCTCAACCAGCACCTCGTGGGCAGGCGAGAGCTCCAGGCCCTGGCTCACGATGGAGACGAGCTCCTCGTGGGTGTGAGCGATGCCACCGCCGGCGCCGCCGAGGGTAAAGCTCGGGCGCAGTACGCAGGGATAGCCCACGCGCTCGGCGATGGCCTCGGCGTCGGCCACGCTGTAGGCATAGCCCGAGCGCGCGACCTCCAGGCCGATCTCGGCCATGGCCTCGTTAAAGAGCTTGCGGTCCTCGCCGCGCTCGATGGCGGCAAGGTCGCAGCCGATCATCTCGACGCCATACTTGTCGAGCGTACCGTCCTTTGCCAGCTCGACGGCGGCGTTCAGACCGGTCTGGCCGCCCAGCGTGGGCAGCAGCGCGTCCGGGCGCTCTTTCTTGATTACGCGCTCGATAAACTCGGCGGTGATGGGCTCGACATAGGTGCGGTCGGCCAAGCCCGGGTCGGTCATGATGGTCGCCGGGTTGGAGTTGACCAGGATGACCTCAAAGCCATCCTCCTTGAGCACCTTGCAGGCCTGGGCGCCGGAGTAGTCGAACTCGCAGGCCTGGCCAATAACGATGGGGCCCGAACCAATGACGAGGATACGCTTGATGTCAGTACGTTTCGGCATGTTAGTTCTCCTCGGTCTCAGCGGTCTCGGACTCAGCAAAGTTCCAGCCAGCCAGGCGATCCTTCGCGGTGTCGATGTCCAGGTAGTTCTCCTCGCCGTCCATGAGTCGCGTAAAGGCGGTAAAGAGATAGTGGGCATCGGTGGGACCAGGCGAGGCCTCGGGGTGGTACTGGACCGAGAAGCACGGTGCGTCGAGCAGCTGGATGCCCTCAGCGGTACCGTCGTTGAGGTTCACGTGCGTCAGGCGAATGCGACCAAAGCGCTCGTTCATCACGACCGGCGCGATTCCGCGGCGCACCCAGACGCGCAGATCTCCATCGGCCGCATGCTCGGTCTCGCCGCCGGAAAGCTCGGGAACAAGCTTGCCCAAGCTGGGGAACAGCAGGCCAAAGCCATGGTTTTGCGCGGTGATCTCCACGCGACGGCTCACCAGGTTCATGACCGGCTGGTTGCCACCGCGGTGACCGAACTTAAGCTTTTCCATCTGGGCGCCGCAGGCCAGGCTGATCATCTGGTGACCGAGACAGATGCCAAAGACCGGTACCTTGCCGATCAGCTGCTGCACCTGCTCGTAGGTCTCCACCACGGCGTCGGGGTCGCCGGGGCCATTGGACAAAAAGACGCCATCGGGATTCATGTCGAGCACCTCACTCGCAGGCGTATCCCACGGCACGACGGTAAGGTCGCAACCGGCGCGGACCAGCCCCTCCAGAATGCCGCGCTTCACACCGCAGTCGTAGGCGACCACTTTGTGACGGGCAGGAGCGGCAACCGCAAGCGCAAAATTATGCGTGGCAGGCAGGTCGGCGGCCACAAACTCGTGAGGCGCGGGGCAGCTCACGGTCTTGACCAGGTTCTCGCCTACCAGCGTGGGCGCTGCGGCCAGACACTCGGCAAGCTCGTCGACGTCGAAGATTTCGGTCGAGATAATGCCCATCTTGGAACCATTGTCGCGCAGATGGCGCACCAGAGCGCGGGTGTCGACACCCTCGATAGCGACGATACCGTGAGCGCGCAGGTACTCCGGCACGCTGGCGGCCGAGCGCCAGTTAGAAGGCGTGGCGCACATGTCGCGAACGATCATGCCGCGCATAGCCGGAGCGCTCGCGGGGCGCACGGCGTCGCCGGGGAAGGCCGACTGGACGTCGGTCTCGTCGATACCGTAGTTGCCGATCTGCGGATAGGTCATGGTTACGATTTGGCCAGCATAACTCGGGTCGGTCATGACCTCAAAGTAGCCCTCGAGCGAGGTGTTGAAGCAGACTTCGCCGGTCGCGGTGCCCTCGGCGCCGCATGCACGTCCATAAAAAATGGTCCCATCCTCAAGATACAGGATGCAGGGACCGCAGGTGCCCTTGCTGGTTTTGGCCAGCATACGCTGGCAAAGCTCGCTGGGCGCGAAGGTGCGGGCGGCAGCGCCCGCGGTATGGTTGTTCGCCATAGTTCTCCTTCCCGGTCTCACAGGACCGGCTTAAAGGTGTGTAGTTAGGCCTCGCGGTATTGTAACCGCAAGCATGTCTCATGGCGTTAATTTCATCGAAATGTTTACGAAATGATAATTATGACTTTCTATGCATAATGATTTTTCTGGGACGGGGATTAAAAATCATCCCGCGAGGCTTGTGGCTCACGCGGGATGATGACGTCTTACTTTTTCTTATCCTGTTCCAGCAGTTCGGACGGCGTGCGATCGGGCTTGCCACCGCGGAAAATCTCGCGGCCATGCAGACGATGCTCCAGGTCACGTTCGGCCTTTTCCTCGTCAATCTTGGTCTGGCTCACCACCGGGTCCTCAATCAACGACGACACCGAGTTCACCTGCTTCTGAATGCGTTCGGCGATGGTGTCATCCATACTCACGATGCGCATCTTCCAGTCGATACTCGTGGCGTTGGATGAGCTCTTGGTCCACACGAACGTCAAAATGGCGCTCTGGTGGCCCCGCGCGGGGAACATGCCAAAGAAGGAATCGTGCTGAATGTTGCTATCCTCGTCGATATAGGCGTGAACGTTATACACCACGCGGTCGATCTTATCGTTGAGCAGCGCGTTGGTCGCAAGCGCCGCGGCCTGGATCTGCCCGTTGGACAGCAGCTCGAGCTCGTTGGCAGACGATGTGTCCAACACCGTCACCTCGACCGTGCCCGTACGCTCATCGGCTTCATCGACGGTAAAGTCGAGCGGGAACTGCGTAAAGCCGTTGCCCCACTCAAGGCCGCCCTTCAGCGCCGTCGAAACGGTATCGACCGAAACGCTCTCGGACAGGTTGGCAGTGTTCAGACGACGCATCACGCCGTAGCCAATCTGCATGCCCACGATCAGCACCAAAATACCGATGACCACGGCCATCGCGGTTTTCGTAATGGTATGGCTCACCTGCGAGCCCGAAGGATCGTCCTCGGACAGCGGGTCGATATGTTTTGCCTGGCTCCCGCGGGCCTCCCTGCGGCGCGCTTGGCCGCAGCCTCCTTCTCACGCATGCGCTCGGTACGCTTTTTGGCAAGCGTGGGATCCAAGACGCCGGATGCATCGATTTCGGAGAATAACTCCGTCACTTCTTCCGGAGTCAAAGGGTTCTTGTCAGCCATAAACTTCCTGTCATATCAATCAGTCGAGCTCGTGCGCACGCGCACCTTCGAACTGCATTCGATAGTAACGGGCATAGGTGCCGCCACGGGCGAGAAGCTGTTCATGCGTGCCACGTTCCACAACGCGACCATGCTCAACGGTCGCAATCTCATCGGCGTGTTTAATGGTCGAGAGACGGTGGGCGATGATGATCGTGGTGCGGCCGCGTGCCAGCTCTTCGAGCGACGCCTGCACCGCCTCCTCGCTCTCGTTATCCAAAGCACTCGTCGCCTCGTCCAAAATCAGGATCTTGGGGTTCTTGAGAAACACGCGCGCGATGGCAACGCGCTGCTTCTGTCCGCCCGAAAGACGGCTGCCGCGCTCGCCTACCACGGTGTCGTAGCCCTGCGGAAGCGATTCGATAAAGGTATCGATATTGGCGCGGCGGGCCGCCTCGGCGATCTCTTCCGCCGTAGCACCCGGCTTGCCGTAGGCGATGTTCTCGCCGATTGTTCCGTCAAACAGGTAGACATCCTGCTGCACCAGGCCGATGGCACGACGCAGGCTCTGCTGCGTCACATCGCGCACATCCTGGCCGTCGATGCTAATGGAGCCGGCAGCCACGTCATAAAAGCGCGGCAGCAGCGAACAGGTCGTGGACTTGCCACCGCCCGAAGGGCCAACCAAAGCGATGGTCTGCCCGGGCTTGATGGACAGATCCATATGGTCGATAACGGGACGCTCGTCGGCATCGCCCTCGCCCAGCTCGACATCCTCGTAGTTAAAGCACACGTCGTGATACTCCACGGCGCCGGCGGTCACCTGCAGATCCGTGGCGCCCGACTTGTCCTGGATATCCGGCGCGGTCGAGAGCACCTCGTCCATACGCTTAAAGCCGGCAATAGCCTTCTGATACGTTTCGGCCGAATTGACGAGTGTCTCGAGCGGCGTGCAGAACAGCGAAATGTAGAGAGCGAAGGTTGCCATATCGACCGCCTGCAGCTGACCCTGGGCAACGAGCCAACCACCCAGCAACACCACGATCACATAGAGCACACCCGAGAGCAGGCCATACGTCGCAGTGTAGACGCCCATGGCGTGATACATGTTCTCCTTGGACGAAAGGTAGCGATTGTTGGAGGCGCGGAACTTGAAGCGTTCGGTCTCCTCGTTGGCAAAGCTCTTGACTACGCGCATGCCCGCAAGCGAATCCTGCAGCTGCGCATTGATGCCGCTGATCTTTTTGCGGTTGTCGCTAAAAACCTCGCGCATACGCATGTTCTGCCAAAACATGATGACCGCAAACGCCGCCGTCACCACGGCCATGGCGAGCGCTAGCACCGGGGCGATGGTAAAGAGGATCGCAAACGAGCCAATAATCTCGATGCCGCAGATGATGATCCACTCGGGCACGTGGTGCGCCGCCTCGCAGATATCGAACAGATCGTTGACCACGCGGCTCATCATGTCGCCCGAACTGTTGCGGTCGAAGTACGCAAAGCTAAAGCGCTCGTACTGGTCAAACAGCTCCTCGCGCATCTTGGACTCCATGCGCGCACCCATCACGTGGCCCCAGTAGCTCACAAAGTAGCGGCAGGCGCAGCGAACGGCATACATCAGCACCAGCCCCGCCGCGATCATACCGAGCGCCTGCATAATGGCAGCCTGGCCCTGGGTAAACAGCCCACCGGTCAAATTGCGCAGAATAATAGGAAACGCAAGGTCAATGGCAGCAAGCACCAGAGCGCAAACAGTATCAGCAACAAAAAGCCCCATCTGGGGCTTGTAATACGAAAGAAACCTCTTAAACATGCAGTCCTCGAAGAGAAATAAATAGCGTGATAAATCCGGTTGAGCCGGTCGGGCTGAAAACAAAGCGTCCCAACAAACATAACGCCGATGTTCTAGCAACGTCAGCGAAAACGTCCCTAAGCGAGCAAGGTGCCTTGAAAGAGGAGCGACGCGTACTTCGGTACGCGAGCGACGATTGAAAGGCAGATTGCCGCTTAGGGGCGTTTGCAGCGTCGACTCGTTACGCGGTTTGGTAAAACCGCGTAACCTAGAGCTCCGTGCCCCCAAGGCGGTGCGCGATGCTATCGCAGGCCAAGGCGCCCACGACGGTCTTGGCGTCTTCGATCTTGCCGTCGAGCACGGCGTCGATCAGCTCGTGCAGCGGCACCAGGTCCACGTTGACAAACTCGTCATCATCGGGGTTGGGCGCATCAAACTCGAGCTTGGTGGCCAAGTAGATGTGGATGATCTCATCGCAAAAACCGCAGGACGTGACAATCGACGTCAAAAAGCGAATACGACCAGCCCTAAAGCCCGTCTCCTCGTGCAGTTCGCGCTTGGCGCAATCGAGCGGGTCCTCGCCTGGATCGAGCTTGCCGGCGGGAATCTCGACCGTCACGCGGTCGATGGCGGTGCGGTACTGACGCACCAGTACGATCTTGCCGCTCTCGGTCAGTGCCACAACGGCCGCCGCACCCGGATGGCGAACGATATCGCGGGCGCTGCGGTGACCGTTGGGCAGCTCAACCTCAAGACGGTGGACGTCGAGGATCTTGCCCTTCCAGGCGCACTCCTCCGAAAGAATCTTCTCGTGCAGCTCGGCATCGTGCGGGTCGTCGTCGCCCAGCACCAGCGCCGGCTCGTCAGCGACCTCGCCACCAGGCTCGCCCTCGGCGTGCCCATACATGCGGCTGTCCTCTTCGACGATCTGCGCGTCCACGAGCTCTTCGTTCTTCTCGTCCATCCGTCTCATTCCTCTCGGATTTTAGGCATCCCAGGCGTCGCGGCCGCGCAGCGCGCGCAGGCCGATATCGTGACGCAAGGTCTTGCCCTCAAAATCAATCTTCTCGCAGGCCTCGTAGGCAAGGTTGCGAGCGTTCTCGAACGTGTCGCCCAGAGCGGTCACGGCAAGCACGCGGCCACCATTGGTCACGAGCTGGCCGTCCACCACGGCAGTGCCCGCGTGGTACACGGTCACGTTCTCCATGGCCTCGGCATCGGCGATACCGGTAATGACCTTGCCTTTCTCGTAGCTGCCGGGATAACCCGCACTCGTCAGGACAACGGCCACGGCCCACTCGTCACGCCAGTCGAGTTCAATCTGGTCGAGCTCGCAGTTGGCACAAGCCAACATGACCTCGACCAGGTCGTTCTTAAGGCGCGGCAGAACGACCTGCGTCTCGGGGTCGCCAAAGCGGGCATTGAACTCCAGTACCTTGGGGCCGGCAGGCGTGAGCATAAAGCCGCCGTACAGGCAGCCGCGGTAGTCGATACCCTCGGCAGCGAGCTCCGGTGTTGGGGCCCTTGTCGCCCTCGAGCGCACGCTTGTGGTCCTGCGAGGTGGCCATGGGGCGCACGGTCTTGCCGTCGGTAAAGGCCAGCAGCGAGCACTCGGGACCAACGAGCATCTCCTCGATGACCACGGTATTGCCGGCATCGCCAAAGGTGCCGCCAAAGCACTCGCGCACGGCCTCCTCGGCCTGCTCAAGTTCGGTCGCCACGATAACGCCCTTGCCCGCGGCAAGGCCGTCGGCCTTCACGACCAGCGGGGCGCCCTGCTCGCGCACGTAGGCGAGAGCCGAAGCCTCGTCGGTAAACGAACCATAGGCTGCCGTCGGAATGCCCGCACGCTCCATGAGCTGCTTGGAGAACAGCTTGGAGCCCTCCATCTGGGCGCCCTCGGCACCCGGGCCAAAGCAGGGAATACCCGCCGCGCGCACGGCGTCGGCCACGCCCGCCACGAGCGGAGCCTCGGGGCCAATTACCACGAGTCCGCATCCGTGGCTCTGCGCAAACGCCGCCACGGCCGCAGGATCGCAGTCGTCGAGAACAACGTTCTCGCCGCAGCTCGCGGTGCCGCCGTTACCCGGCGCGATGTAGAGCTTGCCGGCGCGCGGTGATGCTGCGAGCTTAGCTGCCAAAGCATGCTCACGGCCGCCGCTGCCCAACAACAGGATGTCGATGGTTTGAGTGTCCGCCTTCAAGGGTGCCTCCTCTATGGATGAACGGCCCGCTCCGCGCGAGCCCTTTGCAAGCAAATATACCCCTCGGCCGCCCGTCCGGGCTGCAAAGGGGTATATCGCAATAACCAAATAGTCCCGATTACTTCCAGAATCGGTTGATGATCTGCTCGCGACCAGCGCCAACGCCAATGAACGTCACGCGGGTGTGTGCCAGATCCTCGATAAACGCCACGTAGTCCTGAGCCTCCTGCGGCAGCTCCTCAAAGCTGCGGCAGCCGGTGATATCGCACTTCCAGCCAGGAAGCTCCTCGTAGATGGGCTTGGCGTGCTCAAAGCGAACCTGATGCTCGGGCACGCTGGTATAGCGCTCACCATCGACGTCGTAGGCCACGCACACCTTGATGGTGTCGAAAGCCGAAAGCACGTCGAGCTTGGTCATGGCGATATCGGTGAGGCCGTTGACGCGCGAGGCGTAGTTGGCGATGGGGCCGTCGAACCAGCCGCAGCGACGACGGCGACCGGTGGTCACGCCGTACTCGTAGCCCTCCTCGGTCAGCGTGTGACCGGCCTCGGACTCATAGGAAAGCTCGGTGGGCATGGGGCCCGAACCGACGCGGGTGATATAGGCCTTCATGACGCCCAGTACGCGGTCGACGTTCTTCACACCGACGCCGGAGCCGGTGATGGCGCCGCCGGCGGTGCAGTTGGAAGACGTCACGTACGGATAGGTACCGTGGTCGATGTCGAGCAGCGTCGCCTGGGCGCCCTCAAACAGCAGGTCCTTGCCCTCGTCAATCATGTTGTTGAGCAGCAGACTCGTCTCGGTGATGTAGGGACGCAGGCGCTCGGCCATCGGCAGGTACTCGTCGCAAATCTGGTCCACGGTGTAGGTGGGCAGATTGTAGATGAGCTCGAGCTCGGAGTTCACGCGGGCGAGAGCGGTCTCCAGCTTGTCGCGGAACAGCGTCTCGTCCAGCATGTCCTGCATGCGCAGACCAATGCGGGCCATCTTGTCCTGATAGCACGGACCGATACCGCGCTTGGTGGTACCGATGTTCTTCTTGCCGAGCTTCTGCTCAAAGGCGCCATCCAGATCAATGTGGTACGGCATGATGACATGCGCGTTGCCGCTAATCTTGAGGTTCTTGGTGGTGATGCCGTCGGCCTCGAACATGTCGATCTCCTCAAGGACAACCTTGGGGTTGACGACGCAGCCGTTACCGATCACCGACACGTGGTCGGAATACATGATGCCGGAAGGCACCTGGTGCAGGCCGTACTTCTTGCCGTTGACGACGATGGTGTGACCGGCGTTGTTGCCGCCCGAGTAGCGCACGACGGCATCGAAGTCGCCGGCGACCAGGTCGCAAATCTTACCCTTGCCCTCATCGCCCCACTGGGCACCGACCAAAACGGTTGACGGCATGTTTACTCCTTACATTCATGGACTGTCTACGCGCCACGCCGGCACGCAGAAGCACAAAACATTCCCAGTATACCCGTGCAACGGGTGCCTGTCCTACTCCTCGGCATGTGCCCCATCAAGCTCATAGAACTTGGTGGATGCCGGCAGGAACATCAGGTCGACGTCGCCGATCGGGCCCGAACGGTTCTTGGCCACGACGATACGCGTAACGCCCTCGTCGGGTCGATCGTCGCGTGAGGCTTCGGCCTCGTCGGCGGAGCGGTCCAAGAACATAACGATATCGGCGTCCTGCTCGATAGAGCCCGATTCACGAAGGTCGGAAAGCTGCGGGCGCTTGCCGGTACGGGATTCGACCTGACGCGAGAGCTGCGACAGCGCGATGAGCGGGATCTTGAGCTCCTTGGCCATGATCTTCAGACCACGCGACATCTCCGAAACCTCGACGGTACGGCTCTCGGAGCGGCGTCCCGGCGGAGGACTCACCAGCTGCAGGTAGTCCAGGATGATGATTGCCTTCTCCTTGTTATGGAGCATACGGCGGCTCTTGGCGCGAATCTCGGTCACTGTGGTGCCGGGCGTATCGTCAATCAGAATATCCAGCTTGGACAAGGTCTGCGTGGCCTCGTTGATATTGGCCCACTGCTCGGGGCTAATGCGACCCATGCGGAAGTCACTGATCGAGATCATGGCATAGGCGCAAATCAGACGCTGGGCAATTTCCTTACCCGACATCTCCAGCGAGAAGAAGCCGACGGTATAACCAGCAGCGGCAGCGTTAAGTGCCAGGTTCAGGGCGAACGACGTCTTACCCACAGCAGGGCGGGCGCCGATGATGATGAGCTGACCCTCGCGAAAACCCATGAGCATGCGGTCGAGTGACGGGAAGCCGGTGGGCACGCCCGCCGCCTGACCACCGGCCTGGCACACTTCCTCAGCCTCGTTATAGGCCTCGACCATAAACTCGGTCAGCGTCTTGTAGCTCGACTTGACCTCGCGTGCCGTGACCTTGAGCAGTTTGCTCTCGGCCAGCTCCACGACCTCTTTGGTGTCGGTGGGGGCGTTATAGGCCAGCGCGTTAATCTCGTTGGTGGCGCCGATCAGCTCGCGCAGCATCGAGTCGCGACGGACGATGGCGGCATGGTGCTGCCAGTTGACGAGCGACAGGGTCTGACCCATCAACTCCAAAATGTACGCTTCGCCACCCACGGCATCGAGCTTGTTGATGCTTCGCAGGTAATCGATCAGCGAGATAGAGTCGATGGGAATGCGGCTGTTGTACATATCGACCATCGCGGTATAGATGGTCTTATGAATGGGGCGGTAGAAGTCATCGGGCTGCAGCTCGACCTGGGCCTCTTCGACCACCTCGGGCGATAGCAGCATAGCGGCCAGTACATTGGCCTCTGCATCTTGGTTTTGGGGAAGACCCAACTTTGAGCCGCGGTCCTCAACCGTCAGCCCGGTCTCCCTATCGTCATATGCCATGAGCATCCTCATTCATATCGCTTGCGAGCATCCATAGTATCAGCCACGGTCCCAAAACGCGCCGCGCGCCGCCAATCATCACCGAACCAAACGGATGAACGGTCCTGTATATAGGACTTCGACGCAACGTTCACCATGACACTCACTCAGCGCAAAAAACAAAAGGGCGCCCTGGTTTTCCAGAGCGCCCTTCTTAGAACAAGATTGTTGCGTTGCAGCAAATGCTACTCGGCAGCAGCCTCAGTCTCGACCTCGGCGGTCTCGGCCTCGGCGACCTCAGCGGCCTCCTCGACCTCAGCCTCGGCAGCGAGCTCCTCGGCGGTAACGCCGACGAGAACGACAACCTCGGCCTTGATCTCGCGGTACAGCGAGATGGCAACGGTGTGGGCACCGGCAACCTTGATGGGCTTACCGAGCTCGACGCGCTTGCGGTCGATGTCCATACCGAGCTGAGCCTTGATGGCGTCAGCGATCATAGCGGCGGTAACGGAGCCAAAGAGGATGCCCTCGTCGCCGACCTTGACGTCAACGGTGACCGTCTTGCCCTCGAAGGCAGCCTTGGTCTCGTTGGCGGTAGCCAGACGGACGGCCTCGCGCTTGGCGATGTTGTTGCGACGCTCGTCAAGCTGTTTGAGGTTGCCCTTGGTGGCGGCAACAGCGAGCTTCTTGGGGAACAGGAAGTTCTCAGCGTAACCCTGAGCGACCTCTACGACGTCACCCTCGCCGCCCTTGCCCTTGATCTCATCGAGAAGAATAACCTTCATGATGCGTCTCCCTTCTTAGCCGCGGTCGCGGTTGCCACGAGAGGAAACCACGGGGACGGTGTACGGCAGGAGAGCCATCTCGCGGGCGCGCTTGATGGCGTTGGCGATGTCATGCTGATGCTGCGTGCAAGCGCCAGTGACGCGACGGGGCTTGATCTTGCCACGGTCGGTCATGTACTTACGGAGAAGCTGAGTGTCCTTATAGTCGATGAACTCAGTGTTCTCCTTGCAGAACTGGCAGTACTTACGACGCGGCTGACGTGCAGAAAAATCATTAGCCATGTCAAAATACCTTTCGTTTGGCAACTTCGGCGAACCGAAGCCGCCTCTCACTCAAAAATAGGTGAACAACCCTTAGAACGGGATGTCCTCATCGTAGACGTCGACCGCGGGCGGCGTAGCCACCGGTGCGGCAGGACGTGCTGCGGGCGCGGGAGCTGCGGGGGCGTAACCGCCCTGATCGTAGCCACCCTGGCCACCACGGGAGCTCATAAACTCGATCTCATCGACGATGACCTCAAGCTTGCTCCGGCGCTGGCCGTCGCGCTCCCAAGAGCTGTAGCGCAGCTTGCCCTCGATCGCGACCTTGTTTCCCTTTGCCAGGAAACGGCTCACGGCCTCGGCGCGGGTGCCGAACATGGTGCAGTCGACAAAGTTGGGATAGTCCTCCCACTCGCCAGTCTGCGCGTTGCGGCGACGATCGTTCACGGCGACGCCAAAGGACAGAACCTGGGTTCCGCCGGCGGTGGCGCGCAGCTCGGGATCGCGGGTGAGGTTACCGGTGATGTTCACTCGATTGATGCTCATAACTCACTACTTCCTCTTGGGGCACAAGCCCAGTCCAAAACGACAGTCTTACTCCTGGTCGTCGCGACGGACGATCATGTGGCGGACCACAGCGTCGGTGATGCGCAGGACGCGATCAAGCTCGGCGATCTGGGTAGGATCTGCGTGGAAGTTGATGAGGGTGTAGTCACCATCGGTGAGGTCGTTGATCTCGTAGGCGAGCTTGCGCTTGCCCCACTCGTCAACGGAGTCGACCTTGCCAGCGCCCTCAGCGATCGTGGTATCGATACGCTTCATAACAGCGAGACGAGTCTCGGGGTCGAGCGACGGGTCAACAAAGAACAGCAGTTCATAAGCCTTCATATTGTCACCTCCTCTGGGCAAATGTGGCTTCAGGTCGTGAAGGTGCGCCTGAAGCAGGAAAAGACTTGGTAATAATATCTTTCAACCTCCCAGGCCGCAAGAATATGCAGCTACAACCTCATGACCTCCACATATGTCCATACTCGCACGACGTTTCATGCGCATTCCAACCAAATGCCGACCAAATGCTTGACGGATTTGTGGACAAGATACGACGCCGCGGGGACAAGCTGAGCCAGGCCGCAGGTCAACGGGCACATGGTTGTGGTCGCGAAATACATACCAGTGGTCCACAGCACCACCCAAAGATTTTTAAATTCATTGCCAAGTCGCTTATGAATACCCCTTTTAAACAATTGAGTTGATCAACCACGCTGGTCGGAAGCCGTTTTTTGGCACCTCAAACCCCACTGCAACGCCAAGCGCGGCCAAGCGTTTTAAAAAATGCCAACTTTTCTGTTTGCACTTTGCGATTCCTCGTGTATACTGACTTTCGCATTTAACGGAGAGTTGTCCGAGTGGCCGAAGGAGCACGATTGGAAATCGTGTAGGCGTCAAAAGCGTCTCCAGGGTTCAAATCCCTGACTCTCCGCCAGTTAATTCCAAAGCAGGCCTTCGAGCCTGCTTTGTTTTTACCCCACGCGGAGGGGTGGCAGAGTGGTTGAATGCGGCGGTCTCGAAAACCGTTTGGCCTGTATAAGGTCACGAGGGTTCGAATCCCTCCTCCTCCGCCATTTTGGTTGAGAAAGCTCCCAAGAATGGGAGCTTTTTTTGTTTTGAGTCTCTAACAAGCAAATACGGCGGAGGAGGAGGGATTCGAACCCGCCAGGGCGCGACGCGTAAAGAAAACGCGCCTGTGGCGCGTTTTTAGCGCAGCGCGGTCGGCGTAAGCCGACCGGATAAATTTTGAGCAAAGCTCAAAATTTGAACATCCCTCCTATTCAGCCACGCCCCCATCGTGGTCGATCCCAGCCCATATCTCAAACATGTACACCGCCCTCCAAAGATGTCAAAAAATGTCGTTTTTGGAGTGTGATGTACACGTTTGCATACGACGCGCACCGAGCATGAGTCGATTTGCTTGCATCCGGTATATTTCCCCACTTCAACGGACATAAGAGTTTGGTGTCAGCTCGAAGCGAGAGGCCCCCAATGGATACTCCTGTTCTCATTTCGCATAAAACGGCGTGGCTCGTCCATCATGCACCGCGGAACCTGGTTCAAGCCGTCGCACAACGCGACTACCAGATAGGTGTGCGGGGCCTCTCTACCCAGCAACGCATCGCGCGCATTCGGCAGGCACTTACCGACTGCGGCATTCCGTCCACCATGCTCAAGACTATCGACATCTCCGTAGTATTTGCTTTCGAGCGAATTCGCACCAACGGTGTCACCTGCCACGTTCTCGGCCAAAACCTACCCTACGACCATATTGACGAGCTTACGCCCGGCATCTTTATCACCGACGAAGCCTTCACCTTCGTGCTCGCTGCCGAGTGGATGGATAGGATCGAATACCTCGAGTATGGTTACGAAGTTTGCGGCGACTATCGCATGGGGCTCAATTCCTCTGACCCTTACACTGAGCAACCAGCCACCACCTCCAAGGACGAAATTGTCGAGCTACTCGATCGGCACCCTGGCAAACCCGGTGCCACACGCGCCAGACTCGCGCTCAGACACATCTACGACCACTCAGCCTCGCCCATGGAGACCGCATCGTCCATCACCCTCTCGCTCCCAACAAGCGAAGGCGGCATTGGTATCAGAGGTATCGAACTCAACAAACCGCTCGAAATCCCTCAACGTCTCTGGCATTGCACAAAAGCCCGATCGCTCAAAATCGACGCTCTTGTTACTTATCAGCGCAGAGAACTCGGCATCGAATATAAGGGCGGTTTTCACGACGAGACCGAGCGCAAGGGCGCAGATGCGGAACGAGAGGCCGTACTCTCCCAAATGGGATATCGAATCGTTACGCTCACCTCGGCACAGTTCGCAAGTCAACTTGCCTTTCATCGCGCCATGAACAGCATTCGCGAAGCACTCGGTATGCCCCGCTGCACGGACGCCGAGTACCAGCGAAAGCAAAACGAACTGCGCAAGGCACTTATCCGCAACTGGAAGAGCGCGCAAGGCGAAGACACGCCTTCCGAGTAGCGTCATCCCAGCGCGCCACACCAAAACATGTACATCACCCTCCAAAACCGACATTTTTTGACATCTTTGGAGGCTGATGTACATGTTTGGAACCTATGACCATACCCGGTCCCGACCGTTTACCGAGCAATAGGGTCGCCACGCCCGCCAACCATGTACTATGTACGGGCATTGTCTAAACCCACAACCCAAAGGACCCCATCTTGCCCGTCATCGCCGCTATAACCGTTACCTCACATGCCTCGGATGCCATGGTCGCTATTCCGTTTTGGCTCGAGATGTTCGCTGTTGTCGCTGCATCGATCTCGGGCGTGCTGGTTGCGCGCGAGCATAAGCTCGACCTGGTGGGTGCAGTTGCGCTCGCCGTGGTCTGCGGACTGGGCGGCGGTCTTTTACGCGATATGACGCTGCAGGTAGGCAACGTCTACATCCTCAACCAGCCGATGGCGCTCCCGCTTTCCATTGCCACGGCAGCCATCATCTATATCTTCCCGGCTATCGTCGACAAGCCCGAAAAACTCATCCCCTTGCTCGACATCATCTCGGTCGGCATCTATGCGGCAACCGGCGCAGACAAGGCGCTGGTCTACGGCTTTGCGCCGGCGGTGTGCATCATGATGGGCTTTTTTACCGCGGTGGGCGGCGGCATGCTGCGCGACGGTTTTATGGGCGTGGTTCCGGGCATTTTCCAACGCACTAACTTTTATGCCATCGCGGCCATCGCCGGATCGACAAGCTATGTGTGTCTCGTTATGAGCGGCATCATGAGCAATGTCGCCGCGCTGGTCGTATGCGTTGTCGTGACCATGAGCCTGCGCTGGCTCTCGCTGCGCTTTGACATCAAAAGCCCCACCGAAGAAGACATCGCGCGCTTTTTGCACCGTAAAAAGTAGGCAGCACGACACAACCCCTCGAAATGCAACCGAGAGGTTCTTTTAGAGCGCCCACGCGTTGGGTACCCTGTTAGATGCATATCGAGCATCTGACGAAGGATTCACTATGCCCTGTAATCAATTCCCGTTGACCCAGCGCCGTAAAGCATGGGGCCGCATCACCATCCTGTTCGCGCTCATCGCGCTCGCGCTCACCGCACTTCCCACGGCGTCGTTCGCCGGCACAGACACCGCCGGCAACGTACTTGCAACCGAAGCTGACTCGGATCCGTCCAGCGCCGAGGGTGACCTGTACTGGGCCGGCCAAAGCCTTAACCTAGACGATGCCTCCATCGGCCGCGATATTATCGCGGCGGGCGAGAGCCTATCGATTCGCGACTGCACCGTAGGCGGCGCTATTCGCCTGGCGGCGCGCACCATCGATATCTCCAAAACCGCAATTGATGGCAGCGTCACGGTGGCCGGCCAGCACGTTGTGCTCAACACCGGTAGCACCGCCAACTGTTTCTACGCGATAGGCAAGACGGTTGCCCTGCGCGGCTCTACCAAGTCGGCAGCGCTTGCGGGCGATACGGTGACTATCGATGGCACCGTCGAGGGCGATGTCGAGGTTTGGGCCGACAAGCTCGTCCTGGGCAAAAACGCCCACATCACCGGCACCGTGAACGCGCACGTCTCCGAGGACCCCGAGCGCGCCGCGGGAGCCGAGGTCGGCGCGCTCAAGATCGACCGCACCGAGAACGAGGATACTTCCACCGTTAACGACGTCATCGGCGGCATCGTCGCCGCGGCACTCTCGACCTGCTTTGTCGCCCTGCTGCTCGAGCTCGTCTTTCCGCGTGCGACCGCCAGTGCCGCCGGCATGCTCCACCAGCGCCCCATGCCCCTGTGGGTGAGCGGTCTTCTGGGCACGATTGCTATCGTCCCCGCCGTCCTACTGCTGATTATCTCTATCGCCGGTCTGTCGCTTGCCGGAGCCCTCATGTGCGGTGTCATTGGCATCGCGCTGGTGTCGAATGCCTTTGCAGGGTGCGCGATTGCACGCATGGTCGGACACAGCCAGAACCGCTACGCCATGGCAGCCGTTGGTGGCGTAATCGCAGGCGCCCTCACGGGGCTTCCCCTCGTAGGCGGCTTCATCAGCGGCGTGGCCTTTGTCTTTATGCTCGGCTACATCATCCAAATCATCTGGCACAACGCCCGCCTCAAGCCGCAGCAGCCGGCTAACACGCCGGGACTCCCCACCGCTTAAGCTGGCAAAACCACCACAAAGGGGCCAGGCACCTTTGTGGTGGTGCAAAGGAGCCAGGTTTCTTTGCACCACCAAATCAGAACCACCCTTAAAAAAGGGTGGTTTGCTCTTAGGGTATAACCCACGGGCCCCGGGCTCGCGTCTAAAGGCGCGGGCCCGGACTTCGTCCAGGCCTAGTGCATCTTGACCC
>MNQC01000109.1:11589-37381 GCA_001915225.1 Collinsella sp. 60_9 | reverse complement strand
CAGACTGAAGCCCACCGGCCTAATGGCTAGGCGTCAGCATGCCGCGATTCGGTCGCACGGAGAGCATTTCCCAGTTGACAAAACTATAGGAACACCCCCATAGGCAGGAGACATTATGCCCAGAGTTCAATCACGTCGCTCGTTTCTTCTCGGCCTAGCCTCGATCATCGGCTTATCCGCGTCACGCCCAACAAGAGTATTCGCTGCCGACTCAAACTCATCCGTCGCTTTTACATCAGACCTAGCACAAGACTACGCGCTTTCCCTGTTGCCCATCGTCGACGGATCCGCGAACTTAGAGATCGAGCAAATCGTTCCCGTATGCCAACAAATCGGCCTTATCTGTGGCTATGAAATCAGTGTCACAAGGGAAGGAAGCCCTTACGGTTATTTAATACTTGACGCATCATATCCTGGGCTTCTGAAGGAGATAACCCTCGGCGATACCATTCTTCCGATTTCAGCTTCTCTATCAAACGCCATTTCAACTTATTCCGGCCAACAGGCCACAAACCCAACCGTACTAATTTCGTACAACGATATTGAATATGGAACTTTGGTGCCAGGAACTAGAGACTGTGTAACCAACTATAACAATATACGGTCTGTCCCGATTGTCACCGAAAAGGGTATAGCACCTCAAAGCAATAACCCAACTTCATGGGATGCTGTCATTATCAATGAAGATGACTTGATGTTGCATTTCCAAATAGACGATTTAAACGGAATACCGTTCCGAGGAGTCTCGGAATCATTAGTTGAAGCCCGCACTAATAAGTATGCATGCGTCGTCTCTGCCTTGTACGCTGTATCAATGCATTACGGTCTCACCAGTTCAAACGCTAATCAATTTAATCCCGATTATTATAAAGAAATATGGAACGTCACTGGCACAACAACGTATAAGACCAATGATCAGGGCGTCGAGTACGGAAGCACGATCATCCCAGATGGAATTGTTCCGTTTAAAAGTCTTGCCGCTCAAAAGGGTAGAGCACTTAATACTCAATTTTTCGGTTATCAGCCTCAATTCGCTCAGTACAGAGCAACTATCGATCAAGGGAATATCGGCTTGTATCATATGTGGATCAACAGCCGAAACAGTGAAGGATCCGTCGAGCTATCAGGTCATACGGTCACGGTAACTGGCTATTTTACTGGGCATAATGGAAGCTCTGGCATCGAACTGCAGTGGCTCGAAGTATTCGACGGATGGAACACTTATCCCCGAGCGATTAACTATGCAACGCCCAATATGGTCAAATTGAACGGAACAGTCTTTTGGTAGACCGGATGGCACCATCAAAATGCTATGGCACCACGGCCTTTGCCCTGGTTACGATATTGGTGATTTTCGCTATGTTTGCATCCGTTTCTTCATGCACAGATAGAGCCCGCTATAGCGGAGGAGATGATTACCTTGTCTTTGGAGCCGGCAGCGTTCATTCTATTGAGGGAACGGAACTCGTAATCCAAACAGACAACAGTCCCCGCTACACCGACGCTGGAAAGCAAACCCGGATTACATTCCCCTCATCTGGCCGAATCAAAGACAAGCTTTCCCAAATCAAAGTTGGGACAAGAGTTTCCTACTCACGCTTTGAGTCGGTAGACGCATCTGGATCATACGAGGGAAACGATATCGAAATTGAACAGGCAAACACTATAAGGAGATGTTGAGGAACTGAGCCTCTGCGCAGTTCCTCAACAAATCATTATGCCTCCGGGACCCTACCCGTCGCCAAAATCTGTTCAAGTACCGCCTCGTCCAGCACGGGTACGCCCAGCTGCTCGGCTTTGGTGAGCTTGGAGCCCGCTTTGGGGCCGGCGACCAGATAGCTCGTCTTCTTTGAAACACTGCCCGAAACCTTGGCACCAAGCACCTTGAGCGCCGCGCCCGCCTCGTCGCGCGTGCGATTGACAAGCGTGCCGGTAAGCACGAAGGTCAGGCCCGCGAGTGGTTGTGCGTCGGCGAGCTCGCCCGCCACGCCAGCGTCGGCTGCGGCTTGCGCGTGTGCAGCGCCCAGGTCGACTTCGAGCGACAGGCCCGCTTGGCGCAGACGTTCCAGTACGGCAAGGTTCTCGGGCACGGCCAGGAATTGTTTGACGCTCGCCGCAATCTTGGGACCGATGCCCTCGCACTCGGCAATATCCTCTTCGCTCGCCAAGATAAGTTTGTCAATCGACAGGAATCGCTCGGCGATGACCTCGCCCACGCTCTTGCCCACGTGGCGG
Source organism: Collinsella sp. 60_9 (assembly GCA_001915225.1). Taxonomy (GTDB): domain Bacteria; phylum Actinomycetota; class Coriobacteriia; order Coriobacteriales; family Coriobacteriaceae; genus Collinsella. The sequence continues at coordinate 35,146 of MNQC01000109.1, read as the reverse complement.
ATGCCCAGGGCAAACAGCACGCGACCGAGCGGCTGGCTCTTGGACTTGTTGAGCTCGGCGATGATTTTCTCAGCCGTCTTGAGGCCCACCGGAATGGGGTCGCCCTTCTTGACGCCCTTTTTGCTGTTGGAGCTGGCATAGGTGCGCCCTGTGTCCAAGCCGGCGATGTCGTCGACCGTGAGCTGGTAGAAGTCTGCGACATCGTGGATCAGCCCGGCGGCGATCATCTTGTCGACAATCTCGTCGCCTAGGCCGTCGACGTCCATGCAGCCGCGACTCACCCAGTGGAGCAGGCGCTCCTTGAGCTGCGCCGGGCAGTCGATGGAGACGCAACGGTAAGCGACCTCGCCGTCCTCGTGGACCACGGGGCTGCCGCACACGGGACAGGCCTCGGGCATCTGCCAGTCGACCGAATCGGCCGGGCGCTTATCGAGCACCGGGCCCACGACCTCGGGGATTACGTCGCCTGCCTTGTGCACGATGATGGTGTCGCCCTCGCGCACGTTTTTGCGACGGATCTCGTCGATGTTGTGCAGCGTGGCGCGCGCGATGGTGGAGCCGGCAACCGTCACCGGGTCGAACTCGGCGACCGGCGTGAGCACACCGGTGCGGCCCACCTGGATGCGAATTTCGCGCAAGACGGTCTGCTTTTCCTCGGGCGGGAACTTAAAGGCAATGGCCCAGCGCGGCGCACGGGCGGTAAAGCCCAGGTCGAGCTGCTGCTGAAAGCTATCGACCTTTACGACCACGCCGTCGATGTCGTAGGCAAGACTGTCCCGCGCCTCGCCCAGATGCCGGATATGCGCCAGAATCGCGGCGCGGTCGGCGGTGCGGATCCGTTCCTCCAGTGTGTGGAAGCCCAGCTCGTGCAGTCGATCCAGCGTTTCGGTGTGCGAGACAGGCGTGTGCCCATCGGCATAGAGCGCCCCCTCTTGAAAATTCCTTGGGATCCTTTTGGCGCAGGCTGCCGGCGGCGGCGTTGCGCGGGTTGGCAAAGGGGTCGCGGCCCTCGGCATCGGCCTCGTCGTTCAGGCGCACAAAGCTGCCCTTGGGCATGTAGACCTCGCCGCGCACCTCGATGGTGCGCTCGCGATCGGCGCCCATGTGGGCGAGCGCCGGCTCGGACAGGTGCATGGGCACATCCTTGATGGTACGCACGTTGAGCGACACGTCCTCGCCCGTGGTGCCGTCGCCGCGCGTGGCGGCGCGCACAAAAGTGCCGTTTTGATAGGTAAGCGCGACGCCCAGACCGTCGATCTTAAGCTCGCAGGTATAGGTGACGCTACCGGCACCGAGCGCATCCTCGGTGCGCTGGAGCCACGCGTCAAGTTCATCCAAATCCATGGCATCGTCCATGGAATACATGCGTGCCATATGCGTGACCGGCGTAAACTGCTCGCTCACGTAGCCGCCCACGCGCTGGGTATAGCTGTCGGGCGTCACCAGGTCGGGGTAGGTCGCCTCGATTTCCCGCAGCTCAACGAGCATTTTGTCAAAGGCGGCGTCCGTGATCTCGGGCGCATCGAGCATGTAGTAGCGATAGGCGTGGTAATCGAGCTCGTGGCGCAGCTCGGCCGCACGCGCTGCCGCCTGGGCACGGGCATCGGTCGGTGCGGTGGTTTCCGCGGTCGCGGGCGTTTCGGTATCGATGTCCACACCGTCACCAAACAGGCTCGATTGCTCCATAGCGGCACTCCTTCGCTCGATTTCAAACGGATACTAGAGTACCACCGGTCACGATGGGGCCGAATAGCGGTCTCAAACCGCACCGAATCGGCAGCCGACGGACCGGGGTGGACAATTAGTTCAGATACGTATAAATCCTAGAGCTGGATCAGGCACGAACACCCCTGTTTCAACTAATTTGAGCCCCTCGAAACCATGTAAACGTCCCACTCTCCCTTCCAAACACCCATTCGAGCCCCATCCCAATCAAAAATTGCTCAAAACGCATCCCAAGCTGCCCCAGATTTATACGTATCTGAACTAACTGTCCAGACCATTACGAACCAGGCCTCTTGCCAGCCACAAGTGATCCGTTTTCCTCCGCCCCCAACGGATCAATAAGAAAAGGGGGGCTGTCCCGCGTTGGTGGGACAGCCCCTCTGGCATCGGTATGAGCGAAACGGCTCGCTAGTAGCCCTGGCCGTAGCCCTGACCCTGGCCCTGCTGGCCTAACAGCTCCTCCAGGTACTGGCGCAGCTGCTCGTCGGTAATACCGCCATTGCCGGTGTCGGTCGAACTGTCGTCCTGCTGCTGGTTCTGCAGCTCTTCATCGGAGCCCAGCTCGACGGTGACCTTTTTCTCTTCCTTGCCGCGCATGAGTGTGATCTCGACCTTCTCGCCCACCTCGTGGCTGCGCAGAGCAATGATCAGGCCATCGGCGCTCGTGATCTCGTCGTCGCCCAGCTTGGTGATGACATCGCCCTCCTGAATGCCGGCCTTGGCAGCAGGACCATCCTCAACGACGCTCGCCACATACGCGCCGCTATCGGTGCTCAGCTTGTTGGTGCGGGCGTTGAGCGCATTGACGCTCGAAAGCGTAGCGCCCATGTACGGATGCACCGGCGTCTTGCCGTCGATAATCTGGTCGGCAATGTTCTTGGCATAGTTGACCGGAATGGCAAAGCCCACGCCCGAGCTGGAGCCCGAATAACTCTCGATGAGCGAATTAATGCCCACAAGCTCGCCATTGTCGTTAACGAGCGCGCCGCCGGAGTTGCCCGGGTTGATGGCGGCATCGGTCTGGATCATGTTGGCATAGATAGTGTTGCCGCTGGTAGAGCTCATAGCCGTGGAGCGATACAGCGCCGACACAATACCCGTGGAGACGGACTGCTCGTTGCCGAACGGCGAGCCGATCGCCATGACCCACTCGCCCACGTTGAGCTTGGAGGAATCACCGATCTCGATCGGCGTAAGCTTGGAGGCGTCGGCGTCCTTGAGCTTGATGACGGCTAGGTCGCTCGAGGCGTCGTTGCCCACGAACTCGGCCTCATAGGTGGTGCCGTCGTCCATGGTCACCACGTACTGGTCATAGCCATCGACCACGTGGTTGTTGGTAAGGATGTGACCCTCGGTATCGAGCACCACGCCCGAACCGACGCTGCCCGAGCTATCCGACTCATCAGCAGACTGCGAAAGCGAGCCATTCTGGCTGCCGCTCGAAGTGGCGGTGATGGAAACGACGGAGGGCAAGGCCTTGGCAGAGACGGCCTCGGCCAGCGTGGTGTCCTCGGAATCGATCGTAATCTTTTGCGTCGATGAACCCGAAGCACCCGCCGTCACGGCATTCTTGCCGCCACCAATGTTGAGCGTGCCGCTCATAATGAGCGCAATGACCAGCAGGGCGCCGCAGGCACAGCCGGCGAGTGCTGTAATGAAAATCGGCAGCTTTTTGGTCTTGGTCTTGACCACCGTGTGCTTGTTTACGACCTGTTGGCCGCCCAGCGGCTTGCCGGTCTGTGTGTCGTAAGCCTGCACGTAGGGAATGTTGCTGCCGGCAGGCGTCGACTCCACCTGCACGCGCGGCTGCTGCTGGGTCTCGCCGGCGTTGCCCGCATCCTGGGGACGCTGGGAATCGTACTCGCTCATAGCTGCGATCCTTTCGTCAAATAACCAAAGGCCCGCCAAACACGTGGCGGGCCATCATTGTTCACGTTGAGTTGTACCCCAATATGCGGGCGAACGTGTATGAGAACGCAATCTTTTAGGAAGGCTTAAGTTCTGCTGCAGGCCCAAAAGGGCCCAGCCTACGGCAAAACCACCACAAAGGTGCCTGTCCCCTTTGTGGCGTCCCCCACGGCGGCGGCGTGCATCCGGTTGAGGACGTAATCCAGCCGATAAAGGCCCAGTACAGCCGAGAAGAACACAAACAGGCCGAAGAGCAAAAAGGCCAATCCGATCACGGTCAGAATCCCGTCAAACATGTCTGCTCCCTCCCCGCTGTTTTTTCTGTCCCTGCATGCCCCGGCGCTTGAGCAGCACCAGACGCGCCACGATCACCACCGCCAAAAAGCTCAGCAGCGAGTACTCCATCAGCGTCAGGTCGATGGGCTCATCATCGAGCGTCACCTGGTAGGTAGCCAGGTTAATCTCAAGGTTGTCGATGTTGAGCACATCGTCGGCGGTGACGGTCTCCTCCTCGCCCATCAGGCGCTGCGCACGAGCCTTAAGCTCGTTGGATGTCGCCGTGGGGCATACAAAGTCGGCATGCGCGTGATTGGGCAGGCGCAAGGTACCGAGCGCCTCGTCGTCGACGATCACCAACATGGGGACACCGCCGCGATCGTCAAGCCACTTGGCAATCTGATCGATGCGGTCGCCGCGGATGCCGTCGGAGTCGAGGATCAGCAGGTCAAAGTCGTGCGCCGCAGTCGGCGAATCGGGGGTTGCCAGGCTCACCTCGACACCCAGGGTGGTCGTCAAGCTGCGGGCAAACTCGTGGAAGCGCGTCGTGCGCGCCATGAACAGGGCACTCTTTTCGGACATATCGGCCTCCAAGGAAATGAGCTCAATCGTACTGGAACAAGCCAGCGCGATTAGGAGTTCGCCAGATAGTGCTTAATCTCCCACTCGGTGATCGTGGACTCAAACTTATGCCACTCGTCGCGCTTCTTTTTAAGGAAGAAACTGTGGATGTGCTCGCCGAGGGCATCCTTCATAAACTGCGAGTCCTCAAACACGTCGAGCGCCTCTTTGAGCGAGCGCGGCAGCGGCGTGTAACCGGCCTCGAGCATCTGACGGTCGGTGAGCTTGAGCGTCTCGGCCGTTGCCTCGGGCGGAAGCTCCAGCTTGCGCTCGATGCCGTCCAGACCAGCCGCCAGCGTGACGGCGTTGACCAGGTACGGGTTGGCCATGGGGTCGGGACTGCGCAGCTCGATGCGCGTAGACAGCTGCTTGCCGGGCTTGTAGACCGGGATGCGGACCATACTCGCGCGGTTGCGCAGGCCCCACGTGGCGTACTGCGGCACGGAGTCGCCGCCCGTGGTGATGCGCTTGTACGAGTTGACCGTGGGGTTGGTGATGGCGCTAATCTCGCGCGCGTGCGCCAGGATGCCGGCCATGTAGTGCTTGGCGACGTCGGAGAGATGGTACTTCTCGTCGCCCTCGCCCCAAAAGACGTTATTGCCGTCGTGATCGAACAGCGACTGGCACAGGAACATAGCGCTGCCGTCCTCGCCTGCCAACGGCTTGGGCATAAAGGAGGCGTGGCAGCCGCTCTCGTAGGCCTGCTGCTTAATGATGAGTTTGGCCGTGGTGATGGCGTCGGACATGCTCAGGGCCTCGGCGTGGCGCAGGCTCATGCCGTGCTGCGAGCGGCCGGCGGCGTGGAAGGTATACTCCACGGGCACGGACATCTTCTCGAGCGTGAGGACCGTGTTGCGACGCAGGTCGCGGGCGGCATCGCTCACCGAAAGATCGAAGTAGCCCACGTTGTCGAGCGGCTCGGGGGTGTGCTCGTCGGGGAAGTAGTAATACTCCAGCTCGGCGCCCACGTTGAGCAGGTAGCCAGCCTTCTCGGCCTTGCGGCGAGCCAGTTCTGCCTCTTCCTCTGCACGCTTCTCAGCTAAGCGAGCTTCCTTCTGCTTGTCTTCCTCAGCAGCGGCAGCCTTTGCTTCATCATACAAAGCGGCAATTTCATCAAAGTGCTTGTAATTCTCTTCCGTAGCAAAGCCCTCGATGGCGGAGCCGTCAAAGCCAATACCCTCCTCAAAAGCGACCTCGAGGTCCTCGGGGCTAATGGCAAAGTTCTTGAGGCGGCCGAGAATGTCGACAAACCACAGACGCACAAAGCGGATGTCACGCTGCTCTACGGAGCGGAGTACGTAATCGATGTTCTGCTGGTTCATGTCGCTCCCCTTTCTTTCGGGCGGGTTTCGACTGGTCTATATCGCAGATACTATCGCAGAAAAATGTTTCCGCAGGGTTAAAGCGTATCAAGCGCTCAAAAAACGTGCGCGAGCAGGCGGTTGCGAACGAGCGGCTAGCGTTCAGATTCGGAGACAATTTGTCTACAGGCTCGTTCCAGCGCAGGGAACTCCATCGTCACTGCATCCCAAACAACCGAGCGGTCGACATTGCCGTAATCATGCGCAAGATAATTTCTCATGCCGATAATTCCACGCCATTCAATTTCGGGATGAAGCCGCTGCGAGCGTTCCGACAATTTGCCCGCTTCTTCCGTCACCCTAAGCGCACACATCAAAAGGGAGTCCGCCAACGCCCTCGTCCGCACGTCATTCGCATGCAGAAACTGGTCCTCGGTGATATCAAAAGCCTTGATGCGCTCGTTCGTTTCGGAGATGGCCTCCAAAACCTCTTGGGCGCGAAGGCTGTCTGACTTACGCGCGATCATAAAGGATCACTCCTTCGCGCTCGATTACCGCGGCAAGTTCGTCATCAAGATGATCACTAGAGACGAGATCAACCTGCCTCCCGGTTTCTTTGCGCACCGCCTCGCCAAACGCCGACAGCGCAAAAAGACCAAAGCCCTGCTCGCGATCGACTTCGAGACGCAAGTCAATATCACTATCGGCATGCGCCTCGCCACGGGCATACGAACCAAATAGAATCACGGTTTTGATGGCGGGAATCGTGCTGGCTGCCTCGCGGACGGCGGACTCAATCTGGGCAGTATCCAAAATGCCCGCCGCGGCGCTTTCGCTCGCAGAGCTTTTACCAAGTGAAGGAACAAACGGCAGAGAGCGCTCGCGCAGCATCTGCCTCATAAACATATTGACCGCAACAGACGAAGTCATGCCAAGCTCTTCGCACAGTTCGGCAAATGAGTCTTTAATTGACGAGTCCACTCGCACACTCAGCACAGACGCAGCCATGGATACCTCCTGTATGACATTGTCTATATATTATCATACAGACTAGCGCGAGGTCGAAGCGCGGTGTTCGATGTGGCCGGGGACCTCGATACGCTTGGGGGCGAGCTTTGCGGCCTCGCCCACCGTGGTGGTGACGACGTCGATGCGCTCGGACAGGCGCTCGACCACGCGCTCGGCGATGGTAAGGGTGTCTTGCGCGGCCGTGGTCACACCGCCAAAGAGCACGTGGTTCCAGGGATAATCGTCAAATGTCGCGATCTTAAGACCAGCCGGCAGCGAGGGACCAAGCTGCGCCAGCGCCTCGGTCAAACGCAGGAAGACCAAGCCGTTGACGGCGATAAGGCCGAGCCTTTTGCCCGCGTAGTCGCGGATGGTCTTGTCCAAACGGCCAACGCCCGTGGCGCCACCGTCGGCCAGGGTGACGACCTCGCCCGCAAGGCCGCGGCGCGAAAGCTCGTCGGCAAAGGCCTCGGCGCGCTCTCGACGCACGGGGCTATCGTCGCTTGCCTCGGTGAGCAGGCACAGACGCTCGCTGCCTGCAGCGGCCAAGGCGTCTACCAGACCGGCGACCAGCTCACGGTTGTTAGATGTCACCAGATCGACACCGCCATCGGCAACATCGCGGTCGAGCAGCACAACGGGCAGGCGCCCCGCTGCCGCGACGATCGCCTCGTCATTGCCTCCGCAGGTGTTGACGACCAAGCCGTCCACGCCGGCATCGATAAGTCTGGTGAGCGACTCGGCCTCCTTGGCGGGATCGTTGCCGCTAATGGCCGTCATGAGCGAGCAGCCGCGCGCCGCGGCGCTGGCGGAAAGGCCCTCGAGCATGGCGCTCGAGAACGGGTTGGCGATGTCAGCCAGGATCACACCGATGAGGTTGGTGCGCGAGCTGCGCAGATTGCGCGCGGCGGCACGCGGGCGATAGCCGGTGCGCTCGATAACCGCCGCGATGCGGGCACGGGTCTCCTCGGTCATTTGCCCGGGGCGGTTGTTGAGGTAGCGCGAGACCGTGGCCGGACTCACGCCCGCCTCGGCGGCAATGTCCTTGATTCTCATCTGCGCCATAACGCACCCCGTTTCCCAATTGTCGGCGATCTGAGCCATTTTAGGCATTTTTTTAAAAATCTCGGTTGCAAAACGCTGTAGGTGAGTATACTACAACTCGAAACGAAACCGATTTCGTAAACCGATTTCGGCGAGCGTTGGCACGCAGGTGCAAAGACGCACCCTACCGTCTTGGCACCTGCGTGCCAACGCCATATCAAAGGTGTACGCACGAGTAAAAGGAGCTGCGCGACCATGGGTAAAACGGTTCTTACCTTCGGCGAGATCATGATGAGACTCTCACCCAAAGACCACCTGCGTATTGAGCAGGCAACCGAGTTTGACGTCCGCTACGGCGGCGCCGAGGCCAACACTGCGCTTTCCCTGGCCTACCAGGGCGACAAGGCCGCTTACGTCTCCGTTGTCCCGGCCAACCGTCTGGGCGAGTGCGCCCTGCGTTCGCTGAAAGCCTACGACGTCGACACCACGCGCGTCGTGCGTCAGGGCGACCGCCTTGGCTCCTATGTGTTTGAGGTCGGTGCCTCGCAGCGCGGCAACGGTTGCGTCTACGACCGCAAGTACTCTGCCATCAACATGGCCAAGCGCGACGTCTTTGACTGGGACGAGATCCTCAAGGGCATCGATGTCTTCTATTTCTCCGGCGTGACCCCCGCCGTCTCCGATGAGATGGCCGCCGCCTGCAAGGATGCGCTCGCCGCCTGCCGCGCCAAGGGCATCACCACCGTGTGCGACGTGAACTATCGCGGCAAGATGTGGTCGCCCGAGAAGTCGCAGGCCACCATGAAGGAACTCCTGCCGCTCGTCGACATCTGCATCGCCAACGACGAGGATGCGCCCGCCGGCCTCGGTATGACCTGCGTCTCTGGCTCCCTTGCCCACGGCATCGAGGAGCGCGACACCTATGTCGAGATGGCCCGTCAGATCTGCGCCGAGTACGGCTGCAAGAAGGTCGCCTCGGTCGTCCGCAACATCTCCTGCGTCGAGCGCTCCATCTGGATGGGCCTGCTCTTTGAGGCCGAGAGCGGCGAGCACTGGTTCTCCCCTGCTCACGACGTGCACGTACTCGAGGGCGTTGCCGCCGGCGACGCTTTCAACGCCGGCCTCGTCCATGCCCTCATCAACGACTTTGACCCGCAGGACGCTGTCAACTACGCGATTGCAGCCTCGATCCTCAAGCTCACTATCAAGGGCGATTCCAACTTGGTGACCGCAGACGAGATCGCAGCCGCGGCATCCGCCGCCGACGGTGGCACCCGCGTCGCCCGTTAATTCGTTCCCCATTCCGCGGGCCGCAGCTTTCCAATCCCATACCCCTGCGGCCCGCTCCCCGATTCCTCCGGCCGGGCAAAACCACCAGTCCCATTCCGGTTTTGCCTGGCATTCCCTACATGACTGGTCGAGCAGCCGGTTTTGGAATTGCTTGAACCCCAAGCAGTGCCTCCGATAACCAATCCAAAATCGGCTCCTGACCAGCACATTTGGCAATCACGCGCCCATGCGCGCCACACATCGAAAGGAACATCATGTTCGATCAGTTCTACACCACGCTTGAGTCCCTGGGCATCGTGCCAGTCGTTGTGCTCGACAAGGTCGAGGACGCCGCTCCGCTCGCCCACGCCCTTATGGCAGCTGGCATGAAGTCCGCCGAGGTCACCTTCCGCACCGCCTGCGCCGCCGAGTGCATCGCCGCTATGGCCGAGGCCGAGCCCGAGATGTGCGTTGGCGCCGGCACTGTCCTGACCGTCGAGCAGGTTGAGCAGGCCCGCGCAGCCGGTGCCAAGTTCATCGTCTCCCCGGGTTACAACGAGGACGTTGTGAAGCACTGCATCGACATCGACCTGCCTGTCCTTCCCGGCACCGTAACCCCCTCCGAGGTCACCGCAGCCGAGAACCTGGGCCTCAAGGTCACCAAGTTCTTCCCCGCGTCCCAGTATGGCGGCCTGAACACCATCAAGGCCCTCGCCGCTCCGTTTGTCGGTCACCGCTTTATGCCCACCGGCGGCGTGAGCACTGCCAACGTCGAGGAGTACCTGAGCTCCTCCGCCATCATCGCCTGCGGTGGCACCTGGATGGTCAAGCCGGCCCTGTTTGCCGACGGCGACTTCTCCAAGGTCGAGCAGATTGCCCGCGAGGCCATGGACGTCGTCAAGAAGGTCCGCGGCTAGGTTTAGCTCTCTATCGTGAAAGGGGGCGTGCCCTAGACCTCGCCCCCTTTCTTTTAAAGCGGCTCGGAAGCGCGCCGTTTCCGTCACGAACAAGAACCAAAACCGTCTTGTATGCTGATAGAACGTGACGGAAGCGACACGCCCCCGAGCCGCTTTGCCTACTCGGCTGGCAACCGCGCCCAGTTGAGCCACATCGACAAAAACCGAGCCATCAAAACAGCTGCGGCGCCGTCTGGAGGAATGGACCCTTGCTTCCGGTCTTTTCCTCCAGGGCGCAAAACAGTCCCTATTTCACCGCAACTAATGTAGGGGGCGAGTTAGATGGCCGAGTCTTTGGACAGCTCAAAGTAGTCGGGATGCAAGGCAATAACCGGACCCTGCTCCTCGGGCATTAGATGCAAATGCGTCTCTGCCAGATAGCTCGCCGTGTCGGTATCGCCCTTCTTAATGGCCTCGAGAATCCGGCGGTGCTGCCGACGAATCGGCTCCCAATCCAGGTCCTGCGACACCATACGCAACCAGTTGTATCGCTCAAAATGCGTGTTGATGCTCTTCATCCAATCCCACAACATGTGACGACCGGCAATCTCAAAACACGTCTCATGGAACAGGTTATCCAGGTCAAAGAAGCGGCGCGTTTCGCCATGGTCGAGCGACTCGGACTCGGTAAGAATCTGCTCAAGCCGCTGCTTTTGCTCGGGCGAGGCGGCCGAACAGCATTTAATAAGCACGCTTCTCTCGAGTTTCTCGCGCAAAAAGCAAGCGTTCTCGGCATGTTCCATGCTGATTTTTGAGACGTAGGTGCCGCTTTTGGGACGCGTTTCCACCAGCTCCTGCTCACGCAGGCGCACAAATGACTCGCGAATGGGCGTGCGCCCGATTCCCGTCTCCTTTTCCAGACCAATCGCCGAAAGGCGCGTGCCGGGCTTGAGCTCGGCATAGATAATCTTGGAGCGTAATGCGTTGTATGCCTGATCTTGCAGGCTCTGATAATGCTGGTGCTGTTCCATAAAGCCCTCGGATAAACCCTCGGTTAGTCGAATACCACCATGCAATACTATCGCATCGACACGCCCCAGCTCCCAATCAGTCTTTTTGGGACGGGGCTCTTTTAGCTACCCTGGCCCGCAGATCGGCCCCCTTGCCACAAAAGTGGCCCATCTACTACGTTAACACGGATAGCCTCGGCCATACCGAAAACCGTGAAAACAAAACCGCAGGTAGACAGCTTGTCGATTTTCGAAAAAGCCGGCTATGGTTGACCTCTGCGGCTTAAACATAGTAGATAGGCCCTATTCGTGGCACAGCACTACTGCACCCCAAATTGGTACCTCGAGCCCTCGTGAGTTGCCAACAAGCTGTTCGCCCAGCGCTTTATCCGCGCGGCATTTGGAAAATAGCACCACCGCAAAACCCGCGAGTAGCGCTTACTTTGCTATATCTCACTATACTTTGCTATATCTTGCTATACTTTGCTATATCTTGCTATATCTTGCTATATCTTGCTATATCTTAAGCAAAGGTGGCTCACATGCAAACAAACCCTTTTAAGCCCACAGCAGGTAAAACACCTCCCACGATTATCGGCCGCGAAGATGTACTCGAAGAATTCAGTGAAGGCCTCGCCAACGGGCCTGGTGCCCCGGGGCGCCTAATGCGCATAGCTGGCGTCCGTGGAACGGGCAAGACGGTCCTCCTTGACGAGTGCTCACGTTTGGCGCAAAGCCGTGGCTGGACGGTCATAAAAGAGGTCGCAACCGAGGGACTTTGCCAGCGCATTCTCGAACAGCTGCAGCCCAAATTCCAGGCCAAACACGCCAGATTTGAGCCCACCGTAGCTGGCATATCCATCGGCAGCATAGATATTGAGCGAATCGGCCCATCGCTACGCGACGCCATGAGACAGACAATATCCAAGAATGGAAATGGCCTGCTCATCACTCTCGACGAGGTTCAAGACGCAGAGCTCGATGAGGTCCGAACGCTCTCCATTGCGATTCAGCAGGTTATCGGCGAAGACCTTGATATCGCCTTTGTTTTTGCTGGGCTGCCTTCGATGATTGAAAGCATCATCAACGGAAAGACACTTACGTTTTTGCGCCGTGCCCTCCCCTTTGACCTGAAGGCTGTGGCAGTAACCGAAGTGTCGTACTCCCTCGAGGAAACCATTGAAGCGTCTGGCATGGAGTTGCAGCCAGGTATTGCCGGCCAACTTGCCGAGGCAACGCAAGGTTATCCTTTCATGATCCAACTCGTTGGATACTACGCATGGCAGTTGGCAAGACGCGCACATACACCGATTATTGGAGAAGAAGAAGCCGAGCGTGGCATTGCAACGGCACGCGAACGCTTCTGCGCCATGGTGATTGAGCCCGCGCTGCAGCGCATTCCGCCCACGTGCATCGCTTATCTGCTGAGCATGGCGTCTTTGGGGCAGACGAGCTCGACCAGCATGGTTGCCGGTGCCCTAAACAAAACGCCTCAACAGGTGAGCTCCGTCCGCAGCCGCCTGTTAAGAGAATCGATTATCGAGGCTCCTTCGTACGGCAAGGTCTCATTTGCCATCCCCTACATGCGCGACTACCTCTACGAGCACAAAGCCGAACTGGAAGTTGAACTGTAGAAACGACAACTGCCCTGCAAGATGAAAACCGTTCCAGGAGCACTTCTTTGCCAACGCCACCGACGAGGCCATCATCGCCAAGGTCAAGGAGCTCCTGGGCCCTAATCGGACTATCTGCGCCTTCCCGTCGAACGCAGGCGGCGGCTGCCCAACACACAGGGCAGCCGCCGCTTTTTGCAATCGATTGGTGCAAAGGGGTTGGCTAGAGGGCGCAGGCAACCTTGTAGCCATCGCCGATGGCATGGCGATGGTGTGGATCTCGCCGTCCTTCTCGTAGCTGATGGCATCCTCGGTAATCTCGGTCACCTTGGCCTCGGTCAGCACGTGAACGCCCTTGGAGAGCATGCGCGTGATGAGCACCGCGCGACCGGCGCCGCCCTCGTTGGCGGCGAGCGTCTTGGTCATCTCGATGACGGTGACGTCGCGATTGGCCGGCGACAGATCGTTGACCAATGGGGCCAGGTAGTCGGCCGTCTCGCAACCGACGGTGCCGCCGCCCACGATGACAATCTTCTTGCCCGGGAAAGATCGAAGAAGTGTGTCGCGATGGGCTCGGCGCCATAGGCCAGGACGACCTCGTAGCCGGCGTAGTCACGCTGAATGTCCTCGGTTCAGCGGTTCTCATTGTTGTTTTCCTCCGCAAAGCGCAAATCCATGGCGCTGCCGGTCATATTGAAAATGAGAAAGAACGCATGGTGCGGACGCCGTGGTATGAGGAGGAGATCCCATTTACAGCGGCAGCCGAGCTGGGAACGCGCAAGGTCATTACCGAGCACTCCACCATTGGCATCGTCATGACGACCGATGGCAGCATTACGGAGCTTCCACGTGACAGCTATGTGGAGGCGGAGGCGCGCGTCATCCGGGAGATGAAGGAAACGGGCAAACCGTTTGTGCTCATCATCAACAGCATCGACCCGGAGGGAGACGCAGCGCTCCAACTGCGTGATCAGCTTGCCGCGCAGTACGATGTTTCGGCAATTTGCCTCAATGTCATGCAGATGTCGGCAGCGCCGTCCTCGATCAGCTCCTCGGCGATCCAGGCCTCGTTGATGCGGCCGACGGTGGCGACAGGAATGTTGACGTGCTTTTTGATCTCGCGCGAGCAGGCGGCGTGCGAGGCCTGCTGGGTACCGGCGGCGGGAATCGCGGAGCCGCGCTTGATGGTGGTGCCGCCCGACACATGAATCATGTCGACGCCGGCCTTCTCCAGGCGACGCGAGACGTAGATCATGTCGTTGAGGGTCAGACCGCCATCGGTGTACTCATCGCCCGAAATGCGGACGTCGATGATAAAGTCCTTGCCGCAGCGCTCGCGAATCTCGGCGATGACCTCGAGCAAGAAGCGCATACGGGCGTCGAGCGAGCCGCCGTACTCGTCGGTGCGCTTGTTGTAGAGCGGAGTCAAAAAGCCGCCGAGCATGCCGTGGGCGTGCGCCGCATGGACCTCGACGCCATCGACGCCAGCCTTCTGCATACGCACGGCAGCGTCGCCAAACTGATGCGTGAGCTCGTGAATCTCATCGACCGTGATAGGACGCGGCGCCTCGCGGGCATAGGACGGACCCACAAAGGACGGAGCGATCAGACGCGGCGTGCCCGGAATATTAAAGGCCATGTAGGCGGGATGGAAGAGCTGCGGCATGATCTTGCAGCCGTACTCGTGCACGGCCGCGGCGAGCTTTTCCCAACCGGGGATAAACGTGTCGTCGTAACAGCACATGTCGCCCGGCAGATAGGTATAGGTGGGCTCGACCGTCACGACCTCGGTTATGATGAGGCCCACGCCGCCCTTGGCGCGGGCACGGTAATGATCGACCAAGTCGTCGGTCACATAGCCATGATCGGCCAGGTTCGTGGACACCGGCGGCATAAAGACGCGGTTCTTGACCTCGGTCGTACCGACCTTGATCGGACTAAAGAGCATTGGATAGGCGGAGGACTCCATGCGGGATTCCTTTCATTTGAGCCGCTCGGCGGCAGTTGCTGACGTACCTATCGTACCAGCAACTGCCGTATCCGCAGTCAAACATGCCCAAACGCCGGTCGGCTAATGAATACCGCGGCCCAAGTCTTCGGCGATTTTGTCCACGCCCTTAAGTGCGGCGCACGTCTTTTTGTTGGAGCAATGCCCGGTGCAAACGCCACCCTGAGCGCAGTCGGCGCAGGTGCCCTTGCGGTAGATGCGCACGCATACCGCGACAAACGCAATGCCGATAACAGCCAGCACAACAATATCGATAGGTGCCATAGCAAGCCTCCTCTAGTTAACCATCACTTACTTTACCCCATTCTCCACCTACCAAAAAGGGACAGGTTTATTTTGGTCGGGTTTATCTGCGGAAACGCCACATCTTAACTTCTGGAGCAAAGCAATCTGTCCCCCATTGCACCAAAAAGCCCGAGTGTCGCTGGGACACCCGGGCTCATGGAAAGGGGTTAATCCTTATTCGGACTTACGCGGAAACTGCGGCGGAAGCAGCGTTGGTCTCGTCCTCGTCGGTCCATGCATGCTTAGGCATGGGACGGAAGATCTGGAAGAGCATCGCGACCAGCAGCACGATAGCCACAACCGTCCAGATACCAAACTGTCCCAACACAAGCAGGTTATAGAACTGGTTGATGAACAGGCCGATCACCCAAGCAAAGGCGCACTCGTAACCGATGGCAATCGCGAACCACTTGCCGGAATCCATCTGGTTGCGGATGGCACCCATGGCAGCAAAGCACGGAGCGCACAGCAGGTTGAACGCGCCAAAGGCGACGCAAGCGCCCATGGTGGGGAACATGCCGGCAAACGCGGTCCACAGGCTCGGGTCGGTCTCGCCCGCGTCGGCAACGGACAGCAGCGAGCCGGCGGTGGCGACGACGTTCTCCTTGGCGACAAGGCCCGAGACGGACAGCGCTGTTGCCTGCCAGGTGCTAAAGCCAAGCGGGGCGAAGATCCAGGAGATCAGGTTACCGAGCATGGCCAGCACGGAGTAGTCCATGAACTCCTCGGAGATGCCGTCCATCGCGGGCAGGTAGCCAAAGGAACCGTTGTAGCTACCAAAGTTGGACAGGAACCAAACCACGACAGTGGACGCGAAGATGACCGTACCGGCCTTCTTGATAAAGGCCCAGCAGCGCTCCCACACGTGCAGCGCCCAAGAGCGGATCGCCGGGAAGTGGTAGGCAGGAAGCTCCATAACAAACGGCGTCGGGCGGCCGGCGAAGAGCTTGGTCTTCTTGAGCATGAGGCCCGAAGCGATGACGGCAAAGACGCCCAGGAAGTAGAAGAGCGGGCTGATCCACGCGGCGGTGGTGGAAGAATCGCCGATGATGGAACCCATGAGCAGGGCGATGATCGGCAGCTTGGCACCACAGGGGATGAACGTGGTGGTCATAACCGTCATGCGGCGGTCCTTCTCGTTCTCGATGGTCTTGGTAGCCATGACTCCGGGAACGCCGCAGCCCGAGGTCACGAGCATGGGGATAAAGGACTTACCGGACAGGCCAAAGCGGCGGAACACGCGGTCCATGATGAAGGCGACGCGGGCCATGTAGCCGCAGTCCTCCAGGAAAGAGAGCATCACGAACAACAGGAACATCTGCGGGACAAAGCCCATGATGGCGCCGATGCCGGCCACGATACCGTCGCAGACAAGGGAGTCAACAAGACCGCCGTCCTCGGTGCCGCCCGCCACAAGGGCGTCATGCACCGCGGTGGTGATACCCGGGACATAGGGGCCGTACTGCGCCGGGTCGACCGAGTCGGCATCGTCGCCCGCAGCCTCGACGGCTGCATCGTAGGCATCGCGGCCCTGACCGAGCACATACCAACCGTCGGTGCCAAAGAGCTGGTCGTTGGTGAAGTCGGTCACCGTGCCGCCCAGGGTGGAAACGGCGATGTAGTACACGCAGAACATGATGACGACAAAGATCGGCAAGCCCAGGATACGGTTGGTAACCACACGGTCGATCTTCTCGGAGGTGCTCATCTTGGCCGGGGCCTTGGTGAGGCACTCATCGATGATGTGCGCGATGACGCCATAGCGCTCACCGGTGATGATGGACTCGGCATCGTCGTCGCAGTCCTGCTCGCACTGGGCGACCAGCTCCTCCACGCGAGCGGCCTTCTCCTTGGTGAGGTTGATGAGCTTGCAGGCGTCCGCGTCGCGCTCAAACAGCTTGACAGCGTAGTAGCGGCGCTTGTTGGCGGGAACGCTCGCCGGCAGGTTGTTCTCGATGTGGTCCAGAACGCCCTCGATGGAGGAGTCGAACTTGTGCTCCGGCACCTCGCCCTTGGAAGCAGCGGACTTCTTAACCTGCTCGAACAGCTCCTTGATACCCTTATTCTTAAGGGCCGAGATCATCATGACCGGGCAGCCGAGCTTCTTGGAGAGCTTGTCCGTGTCGATCTTGTCGCCGTTCTTCTCGACCAAGTCGGCCATGTTGAGGGCGACAACCACGGGCAGGCCGGTCTCGATAACCTGAAGCGCCAGGTACAGGTTGCGCTCGAGGTTGGTGGCGTCGACCACCTGGACGACTACATCGGGCTCGCCGCTCATGAGATAATCGCGCGAGCATTGCTCCTCGGGGCTGTAGGGGGAAAGCGAGTAGATGCCGGGGAGGTCCGTGATGGTAACGTTCTTGTCGCTTAGGAGCTTGGCTTCCTTTTTCTCAACCGTGACGCCGGGCCAGTTGCCAACGTAGCCGTTGGCGCCGGTGATCAGGTTGAAAAGCGTGGTCTTGCCGCAGTTGGGGTTACCCGCAAGTGCGACATGGATCTGAGAATCCGCCATTCAATCCTTCTTCCTTGTGTGCCTGCGCTGCTTTCTCCGCGCAGGCTGGATAATGTGCTTCAAAGTTGCTGCATTAAGTTAGAAAAACCTAACTTTATCTGCAGAAATATGCGCCGCCGGCCCTTACTGGACCTCGACGACGGCCGCCTCCTCCTTGCGGATGGAAAGCTCGTAGCCGCGCACGTTGATCTCGACCGGATCACCGAGCGGTGCAACCTTCACGACCTTAAACGACGTGCCCTTGATGAGCCCCAGGTCCATAAGGTGGCGGCGAAGCGCACCCTCACCGTGAAGCTTGACGATGGTGGAGCTCTCGCCCACCTTAACGTCACCCAACGTCTTCATTTACTTGTCCCCCTTTCAGTGCGTACAGAAATACCGTCGACTAACCGACGGTCATGATGTGCATGGCAACCTTGGAATCGATACCAAAGCGTGCGCCCAGCACGGTGACGATGATATTGGCGCCACTCGAGCTCACCACGTGGATTTCGCTGCCCTCGACAAAGCCGAGGTCCTTGAGGTGGTGCTTCATATCCTCATTGCCCTTTACACGAGACACGCGCACGGTTTCGCCCGCTTTTACCATCGAAAGCGGCATTGCCGGCATCTGCGGTCCGCAAGACATGAGTGGCTCCTAACGTCAGTTCGTCCTCAACATCGACGCGTTAAAAGTTAACCACGTCTATGTTCGCTTTAGTAAACTAACACGTGGTTAACTTTTTGGAAAGGGTCCCCATTCAGATTTCGAAAAAGTTTCCTATATGAAACAAAAGAAGCACCACAAAGACCATCTCTTTGCGGTGCCTTGTCATACCAATTTATGCAACAAAGGGGACTGTCCCCTTGTCACATTGATGCGCTTAGAGCGAGAGGTTTCTGATCGACGTGACGCAGGAGGCCTCATCCACGCCCGAAACGCGGAACACGACGTCTTCGCCACATTCGCCGCAGAGTGCCATGAGCCCTATAACGTCGCGGCCATCGGTGTAGCGGTCACCAATCGAAACCGACACGTCACTACGGTGCTTGGCAATGATGTCATAGAGCAGCGCAACCGGGCGGGCATGTAATCCCAACGGATCTTTAATCGTCTTTGTAAACTCGACCATGTCCCCTCCCACGACATCGCACATTCGGCCGGCCAAACCCAGCCACGTGGTAGTTATTGTAGCGTTAGATGCTTGTTGAGGGCGGGACGGAAATCGCATCCCATTTCGAGCGTCAATGATGGGACACAGTTTCCGCTGAGCGACCCTGGCGGAAAGTACATCCCATTCTGGACGCAAATTCCGGGACGCAGTTTCCGCGACGCCCAGTCAACCTATGCCCTCGCAACGCCCGCGCATAAAAAACGAGGGAAGGCACGCGTCCTTCCCTCGTTACGGGCAATATGTAGCCGCTCGCCTACATCAGGCGCAGGCTGACGTCCTTGAGCTGGGCGCCACTAACGGCACTCGGGGCGCCCGACATGAGATCGGAGCCGCTGGCCGTCTTGGGGAACGCCATGACGTCGCGGATGGAGTCGGAGCCGGTGAGCAGCATGCACACGCGGTCCAGGCCCAGAGCGAAACCGCCCATCGGGGGCGCACCAAACTTGAGGGCCTCCATGAGGAAGCCAAATTGAGACTCGGCGCGCTCCTCGGTAAAGCCCAGGAGCTTGAGCATGGACATCTGCATCTCGGCGTTGTGGATACGCATACCGCCGCCGCCGGCCTCAAAGCCGTCCATGACAAAGTCGTAGGTGCACGAACCGGCTGCCAGCGGATCGGCCTCGATCTTGGCGATGTCGGTCTCGGTCGGCAGAGTGAACGGCTGGTGCTCGGCAGCGTAAGCCTTGCGGTCCTCATCCCAGTGGAACAGCGGGAAGTTGACGACCCACAGGAAGTCGTGGCCCTCGCGCTTGATCTCGAGCGCATTGGCCATGTGCGAACGCATGCCGCCCAGGATCTCGTCGGAGAGCAGGCGCGGGCCGGCGGCAAACATCACAAGGTCGCCGGGCTCGACGTCCATGCGCTCGCGCAGAGCCGCCATCTCCTCGTCCGAGAAGAACTTGACGATGGGGCTGTTGATGGAACCGTCCTCGCGGAATGCGATCCAGGCCAGGCCCTTGGCGCCAAACGTGGAAGCCACGCCGGCAAGCTTATCGATCTTGGCACGTGCCCAGGCACCGGCGCCCTTGGCGTTGATGGCCTTGACGACAGAGCCCTCCTCGTTTGCGGCAGTCGCAAAGACCTTGAACTTGGAGTTGGCAAAGATGTCGGTCAGGTCGACCAGGTGCATGCCATAGCGGGTATCGGGCTTGTCGGAGCCATAGGTGTCCATGGCCTCCCAGTAGTCCATGCGACGCAGCGGCGTGGGCATCTCGACGCCCATGCGGCCGAAGGCGTCGGCCAGGACCTCTTCGAGTGCGCTCATGACATCGTTCTGGTCCACGAAGGACATCTCGATATCGACCTGGGTGAACTCGGGCTGGCGGTCGGCGCGCAGGTCCTCGTCGCGGAAGCACTTGGCAACCTGATAGTAGCGCTCGACGCCACCGACCATGAGCAGCTGCTTTAGGAGCTGCGGGGACTGCGGCAGGGCGTAGAAGTTGCCCGGCTGAATACGGCTGGGAACGATGAAGTCGCGGGCGCCCTCGGGCGTGGACTTAAACAGGGAGGGCGTCTCGACCTCCATGAACTCACGGTTGTGCAGCGCCTCGCGAATGGCAAAGGTAAAGTCGGAGCGCAGCTTGAGGTTGGCCATCATCTCGGGACGACGGAGGTCCAGATAGCGATAGCGTAGACGGGTGTCCTCGCTGGTCTCGATGCCGTCCTCGATCTGGAACGGCGGAGTGACGGACGTGTTGAGCACCTCGGCATGGTCGGTCAGGACCTCGATCTCGCCGGTCGCGAGCTTGACGTTGGTGGTCTCCTCGCCACGGGAACGCACAACGCCGTGGATCTTGATGGGCCACTCGGGACGCATGGTCTCGGCAATCTTAAAGGCGTCGCCGTCGGAGTGCTCGGGGTCGAAGGTGAGCTGCGTGATGCCCTCGCGATCGCGAAGGTCGCAGAAAATAAGGCCGCCGTGGTCGCGGCGACGGCTCACCCAACCGGTGAGGGTGACCTCTTCGCCCACGTTCTCGCGGCGAAGCTCGCCGCAAGTACGGGTGTGCATGGAATGCTCGTCGATGGGACGGGTCTGGCTCATACCAGTGATCCTCCTTTATGGATCTGTGCCGCCCCGTGTCGTTCCGGGCGGCGTCGTACAGATTTGCCCAGCCTGCGTAAACCGCGCAGCCGGGCATGGCGTTCTATCTTATCGCACCCGCGTCGATGTGCCGCGAAAAAGTAGCTCTTGCCCAAAGACTTGACGGAGACGAAACAATTGACGCACCGCGGTCGTCGCTAAGGCGCGCTCCGTGCGACAATGTGCCCCAATACAACTGCACTCGGAAAGGCCCGCCATGACTGCACGCCTCATCGTTATGGATATCGACTCCACGCTCATCAACCAGGAAGTCATCGACCTGTTGGGCGAGGAAGCCGGCGTGGGCGAGCAAGTTGCACAGATCACCGAACGCGCCATGCGCGGCGAGCTTGACTTTAAGCAGGCGCTCGAGGAGCGCGTGGGGCTGCTTGCCGGCTTGGACGAGAACGTGTTCGAGCGCACCTTTGCGCGCGTGACGTTTACCCCCGGCGCGCTGGAGCTTGTGCGCTCGGCGCACAGCAAGGGCTGGAAGGTCGGCGTGGTAAGCGGTGGCTTCCACGAGGTCGCCGACAAGATCGTAGCCGCCGCGGGCATCGATTTTTGCCTGGCCAACCGCCTGGAAGTCGTGGACGGCAAGCTCACCGGTAAGCTGGCGGCAGACATCGTGACCAAGGAGTCCAAGCTCATCCAGCTGCTGGACTGGGCGGTTGAGTGCGGTGTCGATATGGCCCACACCGTCGCGATCGGCGACGGCGCCAACGACATCCCCATGATTCAGGCCGCGGGCACGGGCATCGCGTTTTGCGCCAAGCCCAAGACGCGCGAGGCCGCCCCGTTTGCCATCGACGAGCGCAACCTGATGCTCGCCATGGACATCATCCTGCGCGACTAGTCAATCCGTCTAACAACAGAATCAGTCTGTCCTATAGTTTCCGAACAATTTTGTCTTAGTGTTCGGAAACTTGCCCTTGAGTGCTAGACTTTGCACCGTCGAAGGGAACATATATGGATAAGCAAGATCTTGAGCAGTTACTGAGCGATGTTGCCGACGGAGCAGTCACCCCGGCAGTCGCCCTCACGCGCATCCAAACGGCGCCAACCGCCGATCTGGGTTTTGCGCAGCTCGATCTTTCGCGCGGGGTGCGCCAGGGAGCCGGCGAGGTTGTCTACGGCGCCGGTAAAACCGCCGAGCAGATTGCCGCCATTATCAAAGCGCTGCGCGATGCCGGCCAGGAGCGCATCCTGGTCACGCGCCTGGACAGCGAAAAAGCAGCCCGCACCTCGGAGCTCCTCGACAACGGCATCGACCTGGGATATGCCCCGGACGCACAGCTCGCCCTCGCGGGCGGTAAGCCCTCCCCTACCGGCAACGGACGCATCGTCGTCGCCTGCGCCGGCACGAGCGACTTACCCGTCGCCGAGGAAGCCGCGTTGACGGCCGAGTTCTATGGCAACGAGGTCGACCGCCTCTACGACGTAGGTGTCGCCGGCCTGCACCGCTTGCTCGCTCATGCCGAGGAACTTGCCCAGGCGCAGGTGGTCATCGCCATCGCCGGCATGGAGGGCGCGCTGGCGAGCGTTATCGGCGGTCTGGTGAGCTGTCCGGTCATCGCCGTTCCCACCAGCGTGGGCTACGGCGCAAGTTTTGGTGGCGTAGCCGCGCTGCTCGCCATGCTCAACTCCTGCGCCAGCGGCGTTTCGGTCGTCAATATCGACAACGGCTTTGGTGCCGCCTACCAGGCAAGTCTTATCAATCATTTGAGCGCCGGCACAACCCGCGCCCGTTAAGGAGCATTCCATGTCCAACCATCAGCACACGCTTATCATCGACGGCACCTCGGGCATCAGCGGCGATATGACCGTCGCGGCCCTGCTCGACCTGGGCGCCAGCGAGGAGCGCCTGCGCGAACAGCTCGCCACGCTGCCGGTCGACGGCTTTACGATCGCCGTGACGCGCGTAAACAAGCATGGCATCGACGCCTGCGACTTCGACGTCCAGCTTGCAGAGGAGCTCGAGAACCACGATCACGATATGGCCTGGCTCTACGGCAACGAAGAAGCTGCCGAGCACACGCACGAGCATGAGCACCACCATCATGATCATGGCGAGCACGAACACGAGCACTGCCACGAGCATGAGCACGAGGCCCACGGCCATGACCACGAGGGCCATCATCACGCCCACCACCATCACCATCGTTCTTTGGCGGAAGTCACCGTCATCATCGATGGCTCGCAGCTAAGCGATGGCGCCAAACGTCGCGCCCTCGCCATCTTTAACGCGCTCGCCGCCGCCGAGGCCAAGGCACACGGCAAAACGCCCGAGACCGTCATGTTCCACGAGGTGGGCGCCGTCGACTCCATCGTCGACGTCTGCTCTGTCGCCATCTGCCTCGACGACCTGGGTATTGAGGACATCGTGGTCGAGTCGCTCTCCGAGGGCCACGGAACCATCCGCTGCGCCCACGGCCTCATGCCCATTCCCGTCCCCGCTGTCGTCAACCTGTGCCAGGCGGGCAATATCGCCCTCACGCCTGCACCGGTCGCCGGCGAGCTCGTGACGCCCACGGGCGCCGCCATCGTCGCCGCGCTGCGCACGTCCGACCAACTGCCCTCACGCTACCGCATCGAAGCCGTCGGCTACGGCGCCGGCAAGCGCCCCTACGAGGGTTGCTCCGGTACGCTCCGCTGCCTGCTCGTCCACGCGGACGCATAGCCATGGATGCCCGCAAAGAAAAAAGCCGCGCTGCCATCGTTGCGGCGTTCTCCGAGCTGCTGCGCGAGGAAGATTACGGTAAGATCACCGTCGGCGACATCATCGTTCGCGCTCATGTGGGTCGTGCCACGTTCTACGGCCTCTTCAAGAGCAAAGATGACCTGCTGGCC
>MNQC01000109.1:5030-11502 GCA_001915225.1 Collinsella sp. 60_9 | reverse complement strand
CCTCTGGGAACGCCGTCAGGGCGTACGGGCACTGGTAGCCGGCGCCGGCTCACGCATCTTCGCCGACTGTCTCCGCAAGACCATCATGTCGCGCGCAGCCGAAACCGTCCCCGTCGACCCCGCAGGCCCCGCCGGCACCATGGACCGCAGCTTCTTACTACACCACATAGCCTCAAGCTTCGTAGGAATGGTCCAATGGTGGGCCTGGCATAACTTCCAAGCAGACAAAGCCGACGTAGCCAAAGACTACCTCTCAGCCATAAAACCCCTCTTCAACTAAACGCCCCATCCCATCCCAAGGCGTCGCCCCTTCCCAAAGTACCGCTTGCATTTCAAAGCACCCAACAGCCAAGCGCCCACCACATCCAAATTCAGATATATATGTTGGGTTGCTTGTTCGAACACAGCCAAGAATGCCCAGGGCTCGGTAGGGGTTAACTTTCCAACGCACTCCGCAGGACGCAAAAAGGCTCGCCGCACGAAGTGCGCAGCGAGCCTTTTTGCATGTCCGAGGACGCGTTGGAAAGTTAACCCCTACCGAGCCCGGACCTTATAGAGCCGTCCTTTGACTAGAACATGCCCAAGAAACCATGCACAAACAGCGCGGCCACAATAGCACCGACAAACGGAGCGATGCCAGGAACAAGCAGGCCGTACTTCCAGTTGTTGTCAGCCTTGTTCTTAATCGGCAGCACCTGATAGGCCATGCGAGGACCAAGGTCACGGGCCTGGTTCATGGCGAAGCCGGTGATGCCGCCCATGCCCATGCCAACGGCCCAAACGATCAGACCGACACAGATGGCGAGCATCAGGACGTTCTCGCCAGCACGGTTAGCAGCAGCAAGGATGGCGCTGATGAACACAAAAGTGCAGATAGCCTCGCAGAAGAAATTACGGGCATAGTTCGAACCCTCGGTGGTGGGGTTGGTCGAGAAGATATTGCGCTGGGCAATGGGATCGACGACACCATCGGAAGCCTTGAACTCATCGGCATACATCAACCACGCGATCACGGCACCCACAAAGCCGCCGAGCATATCGGCAATCATGAAGGGGATGCAGCTGCTCCACGGCACCAGGCCGACGATGCACTGGGCAAGCACCATGGCGGGGTTCATGCACACGGCGCCGCCAAAGACAAACAGGCAGACCGAGATGCCAAAAGACCAAGTGGTGATGGCAAACATGTGGCCGGAGCCCTGATACTTGGTGCCCTTGAGCACGGTATCGCAGTGCACGCCCACGCCAAAGATGATCATGAGGGCCGTTGCGCCGAATTCGCAGAGGAGTTTGGTAAGCATAAAACCTTATCTTTCTTGTCGGTTATAAACGATTCGTTTAGGCGCGCACTAGTGCTGAGCGACGACAACGCCCAGGCCATCGGGAATGACGGCAACCTTGGCATCGGCACCCTTCATCTCAAAGGCGAGCTTGAGCGCCTCCTCGATAGTGTTGACCGGCGTCATGTGCATATCCTTGAGCATCTGGTGATCGCACAGGTCGGTGACCATGATCACAGGGTGATGCGCCAGGATGCGGGCAAAGATCTGGCTCGTCCACTGGTCGGGCAGGGTCTCGTCCTTGGGACGATCGATGCAGGCGCGCTCAAACTCCGCCGGATCGTTGTCGGCGATGTTGTGATAGAAGCCCTCGCCACCGTGACCGTCGGCGCAACCGGCGACATCGATAATCACGCCGCCCTCGGGAAGCGTGGCCTCGGCAGCACACATGCCCTTCACGGCCTGGTAGATGTTCTGGTCGAGCGGGTAGCCGCCGTTGGTGGTGATGGCAATCTCGCACTCGACGGGTTCAACGCCGGCAAGGCTCTTCACGAACTCGCAGCCAGCCTCATGCGCCTTGTGGATGTCGCCGGCAAAGGAACCAATGACCTCATGCTTGCCGTTGAGCACCACGTTGAGCACAAAGGCAAGGTGAGCCATCTCGGCAGCGGCAAACATATCCTCGCTCACGTGGTTGTGGCACAGGTTGCCGGCACGCGAATGGGAATCGTTCACAAACTGACCGTTGTGGTTGTACATGATGGTCTTGTAGCTGGCGATACCAGGCAGCACGGACTTGCGGCTACCAGAGAAACCGGCAAAGAAGTGCGGCTCAATAAAGCCCTCGGCAAGCAGCAGATCGCAGTCGGCGGCAATCTTGTTGATGATGCACTCGCCGCCAGAAGGAAGGGTGCCGATCTTTTTCATCATGCTGTCGTCAGTCGCGACGTGCATAACGATTTCCTCGTTGGCAACGATTTCCTCGCCGTACTTGTTGACGAGCTCCTCGTGCGTCGACGGACGGTGCATACCCGTAGCAACCAAAATACGCACGCGGGCCTCGGGCGCAGCAGAATGGATGTGATGCAGCAGAATAGGCATCGTCACACGCGAGGGAACGGGGCGCGTATGGTCGGAGCTAATGATGACAATATCCTTCTTGCCAGCACAAAGCTCCTCGGCAAATGAGGCAATTTCCCTTCTGGCCAGCACAAGGCCCCCCGAGCGAAGGGGAGCCATAAGGGTTGGCAAGCGACTCCTCCACCAGCTCTTCCTGCGATTTCGTGGTCTTAAACTCGTTTTGATGACCTTCCATCACACCCGCGAAGTTCTTATCCTCGAGCTCCAGATGCAACGTCTTGTGGTCAAACGGCAGTTCACATTCAAACAATGACGAGCGCCCTCTTCCTTTCAACTGACACATTAGATAAACCGTTGGAAGGATACGCCGCTCACCGAAAAACACCACCGTCCACCGACTCATTAACACAACGTTCATATTTGACCCACAACAAAACGGCCGCGACCCCAAACGGGACCGCAGCCGCCTGTCAAAGACACTATAGACAGGATGATTTACGCAGCGCCGAGGCAAACATCTAGTCCGAGACGTGCCATTTTGCATAAATCCGTTAATTAATTGCATAAGATGGCGCATGGATTTCTGGCCATAACTGGGTAGTACCCTCCGGAGCGTGCATTTTTGCGAGTATTCAGCATCGCGGGATAAGATTTTGGTGCCAAAAATCTTTCAAAAGGTAGATAGTCCTCATGACTCGACCCATCTGGATAGCATGCGGCGAGAAACCAGCCATATATGATCGTCGCCAAAGCCCAATCGTCGTGCAAAAGCATCAACAAAGGCAGCGAAAGCCGGCTATGGCCTTATGCATCAATCTTTGGCTGCTGAAAACTCCGTTTTTTGCACGTCGCCCCAAGCACCACCCTCACCCAGCGGCTGATCCGCCGAAGACCGGACATCGCAGGGCCCGCCATTAGTTTACTTTTAGGCACACTCCGCAGGACGCAAGAAGCCCTCGCCGCACTCCACGCTATGCGCGAAGCGCGCCTTATTCCCTTTAGCTTTAACCCCAGAAGACCGAGGACGAAGGGATCCGATGGGTTTCCCTCTGAATGCACTCCGCAGCACGAAGCCCCCTTATCCGCAGCTCCGAAGGAGCAGGATAAGGGGGCTTCAAGTGCGAGGACGCATTCAGAGGGAAACCCATCGGGTCCCGGTGAGAGCCACAGGGCTATCGATTACCCCGTGTTCTGCAATCCTGCCGAGACGCCGGTCACAGTCGAAAGAATCAGGCTCATGTACTCGGCCTTCTTCTCCTCGGCCATCTCGTCCTGGTTCATACGCACCTCGCGGAGGGCGCGGACCTGGGCAATGGACAGGGCGTCGACGTAGGGGTTACGCACGCGAACGGCGCAGCCGAGCACGCGACGGCGCTGCAGCGGCCACTCGTCACCGACGATGGCAAGGACCCACTTACGCGTGAGCTGCATCTCGGTGAAGACCTTCTCGGACAGATCCTGGCGATCGCCTAGGTGCAGATACATCTTAGCGATGCGCTGGTCGGTCTTGGCGATCGACATCTCGATGTTGTCGATAAAGGTGCGGAAGAACGGCCACTCCTGGTAGGCAGCCTTGAGTTGGTCAAGATCGCCCAGCTGCTCGCAGGCGGTGCCCAGGCCGTACCAAGCGGCCAGGTTAATGCGCGCCTGGCTCCAACTGAAGATCCACGGAATGGTACGCAGGTCGTCGAGCGCCTTGGCACCCAAACCGCGCTTGGCGGGACGCGAGCCGATCGGCAGCAGACCGACCTCGGTCAGCGGCGTCACAGTCGAGAACCACGGTGTAAAGTCTTCGGTGTTCAGCAGGTCCAGATAGCGCTCGTGGCTTGCGGCGTTGAGCTTCTCGGCCATATCCCAGAACTTCTGCGTGGTCTCGGTGTTGGTCTTCTCGACACTCGGGGCCGACTGCAAAAGCGTTGCAGCGGCAACAGACTCAACATGGCGCTGAGCCAGCGTGCGGTTGCCGTAACGGGCAAAGATGACCTCGCCCTGCTCGGTGAGCTTAAAGAAGCAGTTGACCGAACCCTTGGGCTGCGCCAGCACGGCCTTGTTGGCCGGGCCGCCGCCACGGCCCACGGCACCGCCGCGACCGTGCATGAGCACCAAGTCGATATCGTTCTTCTCGGCCCACTTGGCAATACGCTCCTGCGCAGAGTGCAGCGCGAGCATGGCCGTGGTAGGACCGGCATCCTTGGAGGAGTCGGAGTAGCCCAGCATGACCTCCATGCGGCGGTTGGTCTGGGCAAGGCGCTTTTGCACCACGGGCAGCGTAAGCATCTGGTCGAGCACGTCGACGCAGCCCTCGAGGTCCTCGAGCTGCTCGAACAGCGGAATCACGTCGAGCTCAGGGACATCCTCCTCGTGTGCAAAGGACAGGTGGGCAAGCTCAAAGACGTCGGCCACATGCTGAGCGCTCTTGGTGAACGAGATGATGTAGCGGTGCGCCATCTTCTTGCCGTAGCGCTTTTGGATGGAGCCGATAGCGCGGAAGGTATCGATGACCTCGCGCGTCATGGGCTGCAGGTCGCCATGGATACCGTTCTCGTGGATATCCTTGAGGGCGCGGGCGTGCACCACGGAGTGCTGACGGAACTCCATCTCGACCATATGGAAGCCGAAGGACTCGACCTGCCAGATGATGGTCTGGACCGGGCCGTAGGCAGCACGGACGGCACCGCAGGCGGCCAGCGAACGCTGAACGACGCGCAGGTCATCCAGGAACTCATCGGCGCTGTGATACATCGTGTCGGTGATGCGACGCACGGTGGCGTTCAGACGGTCGGCCATGACGAGCATGACGGCGCGATGCGGCTCGTGCTCGGAGATCAGCTCGGCGCGGGCCGTGTACCGAGGGCTCATCTCGACCTGATGGTTCCACAGGTTAATGAGCTCCGCAGAAGGCTTGCTGTAGGTGGCCTCGAGCGTGAGGTTGCGGCCGATGCGGCGGCACTTGTCCTCGAGCTTGAGCACCATGTGCGTAAAGTACTTGGCGGCGACCTCACGGCTCACCTTGGCGGTGACGTTGGGGTTACCGTCGCGGTCGGAACCGATCCAGCTGCCGGGATGGAAGAACGCTGGGCACAGCGGCGGCACGGTACCGGCCTTATCACCCAGCACCCAGTCGTCAAAACGACGATAAATAACGGGGATAACGTCGAACAGCGTGTTATCGAAGATGTCGATGATGGTATCGGCTTCCTCGACCGGCGTGGGCTTCTTGAGCGCGATGGGGCTCGTACGCACCAGGGCGTCGATCTCCTGCAGCATATGGCGCTCGTTCTCCACCAGGTCGGAGCCGCCCAGACGCGGACGCTCCTCCAGCAGGTTGGAGATACGGCGGATCTTGCCCTCGACGGCCTTACGACGGGCCTCGGTGGGATGTGCGGTAAAGACAGGGTGGAACTCGAGCTTGTCGAGCAGCTCATTGGCACCCTCGACGCCCATCTCGTTTACCAACTGGTGATAGGCGACGGTGAGTTCGTTGGCGGGATCGACCTCGGTATCGGTCGATGCGCCGGCCTCGCGCTCGCGCAGCTGCGCCACACGGTAGTTCTCCTCCGACAGGTTTGCCAAGTGGAAGAAGCTCGTAAAGGCGCGAACGATGACCTGCTGCTTATCAAGCGGCAGGCTGTCAATCAAATCGACGACTTCGCGAAACGCCACGGCGGTGGGCTCGTCGGCAGTGGGCACGCCCTGTTCGTCAACGGACTCGTCGGCAGCGCGGCTACCGGGGTTGCCGGCATTGGCCACAATCTCGGCTGTCAAAATCTTGTCGAACAGGTCCGCGATCTCGGGATCATACTCGCTAAGCACACGACGTTCCAGGCGCAGGAACAGCGCCAGATTATCGCGCAGCTCCTCGGGGATCTCGATCTCGGCGAGACGCTCCCTGGACTCGGCATTCGAGCCGATTCGGTTAACGAGGCGGTTGACCACGGCAGCGACGCGCGCCGCGGCTTCGGGTACAGACTGGTTGCTTAGGTTCTCAGCCACGTTTCCTCCCATTCCTCCTTCTATGCACGTAACATGCGGTATTCATTATAGGCGCTTGAGAAATACTTTCGACACTGATTGCGCTTTACCACACAAAAGTATTTTCTGCATTGCAAGGG
>MNQC01000109.1:0-4991 GCA_001915225.1 Collinsella sp. 60_9 | reverse complement strand
TATGCAAACGAGGGCATTCCGCATAAATGCGAAACACCCCCGTAACAATAGCTCGTCGCGAGCGGGAGATGTTAGCGGGTACGCAGCCCAAAAATCATGCGCTACAGACGCTCGCGAACCGCCTCGACGACGTTGGCCAGATCGACGAGAACCTCGTCATGGCTCTGCATGTCGCGCACCTTGACCTTGCCGGCGGCAAGCTCGTCGCCGCCCAGGACCAGGATGAGCTTGGCGCCTACCTTATCGGCCTGCTTAAACTGGGCCTTGAGCGAACGGCCCTGATAGTCGGCCTCGGTCACAATCCCTGCGGCGCGAAGCTGCTGCGTAATGGTAAAGACGTTCTGACGCAGCTCCTTGCCGGCATTGGCGACGTAGACGCACGGGACCTCCTCGGCACCCAGGTCGCTGCCAAAGGCCTGCAGGGCCAGCAGGGCGCGCTCAAAACCGACGGCGAAGCCGACGCCTGCCGTGGGCTTGCCGCCCTCGAGCTCGACGAGGCCGTCATAGCGGCCGCCGCCGCCGATGGAGCCGACGCCGGCGCCAGGGGCCTCGACCTCAAAGACAGTACGGGTGTAGTAGTCCAGGCCGCGCACCAAGGTGGGATCCTCGACATACTCGATACCGGCGGCATCCAGATAGCGCTTGACCTGCTCGTAGTGCTCGCGGCACTCGTCGCACAGGTTGTCGCCCATCAGCGGGGCGTCGGCCATGATCTCGCGGCAGTGGTCGTTCTTGCAGTCAAAGGCACGCAGCGGGTTGAGCTCGGCGCGCTCGCGGCACTCATCGCACATCTCGTCTGCGTGATCGAGGATGAACTGCTTGACCTGCTCGCGGTAAGCCGGACGGCACTGGGCGTCACCCATCGAGTTGATGAGCAGACGAAGCTTGGAAAGATCGAAGCCCAGGCGCTTGTAGAACTCCATGAGCATGATGATGCACTCGGCGTCTGCCGCCGGATCGGGAGCGCCGAGCCACTCGATGCCCACCTGGTGGAACTGGCGCAGACGGCCCTTCTGGGGGCGCTCGCCGCGGAACATGGCCTCGGCATAGTAGGCCTTAAACGGCGTGGAGCCCTGAGGCACCAGGTTGTTCTCCACGACGGCGCGCACCACACCGGCCGTGCCCTCGGGGCGAAGCGCCAAGCGCTGCTTGGGCTTGAGCTTGGTATCGGTACCCTCGGTAAAGACGCGCTCCAGGTTGGCGCCGCTAAAGACGCGGAACATCTCCTTGCGCACGACGTCGGTCGACGACAAAGACGTCCACCTGCTCGATCGCGGGCGTCTCGATAGGCTTAAAGCCAAACGGCTCGAATACGCCGGCAGCGATCTGCTGCATCTTTTGCCAGGCGCGCATCTCGGCGCCGATAAGGTCGCGGGTTCCCTCCGCCTTCTGTGCCTGCATGGGCAAACACCTTTCTTTTGTATCGCGTCATAGGTAGTGGTCATTATACGGCACAAACACAAAACGCGGTGGCGCGTCTGACCGAACGAGGGTATGGGGGCTCGTTCGGCCAGACGCGCCACCGCTGTTTGTGATCCGCTTTCCTCCGTCCCCTTCGAATCACGTGATCTGTTGGGGACGGAGGAAAACGGATCATTTCGTAGGCCCGTGGCCGCCTTGGAAACCGAATGATGGTACGAGCATCCATTCGGCTTCCAAGGCGGCCACGGACAGAACGGGGCGAACAAAAAAGAGCGACGGACGTCTACTCCCCCGCCACGCTCGCGCGCAGCTTGGCGGCGATGGGCTCGGATGCCAGCAGGAACACGAGCATGACCACAGAACACACCAGGCACACGATCCAGGCGCTCGCAAAGGAGCCAGAGACGGCAAAGAGCACGTAGACCTGCCACAGCTCACCGACAAAGCTCATGCTGGCAAGAACGGCAGAGGTAGCGATAACGGTTAGGGAGCCCAAAACGCGACCGCTTACTTTATCGGCAACATGGCCAATGACAAGCGATCCGATAACGCTCACCACGGTAGAGATCGCATTGGAGATGTTGTACTGCGCAAGAGATATTCCCAAGTCGCTGACGATGAGCGGCTGGAACAGGCTCATGCAGTTGACGAAAATCGTGTAGCACGTGGCCATGATCACGAAGCCGGAGGCCACCACGAGCCAGCCGGGGAAGAACTTACGCTGCTGGGGCATACTGCTCCTTTTAGACAAACGAATAGCCTGCGCCGGGCGCCGGTAGTGCCCAAGATTGCCTTGAAAGACAAGGGCATAGGCCTTACGGCCATGCCCGCAGGCTTGAAAGGCAAGGTTAGGTGCTACCGGTGGTCGGCGATATAGCCCAAAGCGACGGCGGTATAGGCCGCGGCACCGAGCGGCAGCTCGGCATCGTTAAAACGTGCCTTGGGATGGTGCTGGGCAAAGTGTTCGTCCGTGTCGGTTACGGCCGCGCCCACGGTAAAGTACGCACTTGGGATCTTGCTCGAGATAAGCGCGAAGTCCTCACTCGCCATGGCATGGAAAAGCGGCAAGAAAGCCGTCTTGGGCAGCACTGCGCCCACGTAGCCAAGCGACGCCTGAGTCATATCGCTGTCGAGTACAAGCGGCGGAACATCCGAAAGCGTCTCGATGGTCGCCGGCGTACGATAGGTCGTAGCAACGCCGTTAACGACCTCCGCGATGCGGGTCTTTAGGTGAGCCATGAGCTCAACATCAAAGCCGCGCAGCGTTCCCTCGAGCACGCAGGTGTCGGGGATGACGTTGGCCGCCAAGCCGCCGGCGAACTTACCAACGGTAAGTGCGACTTCCTTGGCCGCCGGCACCTCGCGGGAGATAAGCTCCTGGAGCGCCAGGTGCACGTGGACGCCGGCCGTGATGGGGTCGATGCAGATCTCGGGGCTGGAACCGTGGCCGCCCTTGCCCTGGAGCGTGATGCGGAAACCGTACACACCCGAGAGCGCCGGGCTGCCGTAGAGCACCAGGCCAAGCGGCGACTGGCTGTTGACATGCATGGCAAAGGCCGCCTGAGGGCGCGGGTTCTCGAGCAAGCCGTCGGCGATGGCAGCGCGTGCTCCCTCAAAGGTCTCCTCGCCCGGCTGGAACAGCAACTTGACGGTAGCGTTGGCCTCCACAAGCTCGGCCTCGCGGGCCTTGAGCAGGCGCGCCGCACCAAGCAGGGCCGTCGCGTGCATATCGTGACCGCAAGCATGCATGCAGCCATTGGTGGATGCAAAGGGCTCGCCGGATTCCTCGACAACGGGAAGGGCATCCATATCGCCTCGGAGCATGACGACCGTTCCGGCCTGCTCGTCCTTGCACGTGCCATTGCCCTGAGCGGCCGCACCGGCACCGATCAGGCCAACGACGCAGGAACCGTCGACTAGCGTGGTATGGGGGATGTCCATCTCGTCCAGACGTGCCTGGATATAGGCAGACGTCTGCGGAAGATTGTTACCCAGCTCGGGCATCTGGTGTAGATCGTGTCGCCATGCAGCGAGCTCGTCTGCAAAAGCCTGAGCTTCTGCGACAAGACCGTCACCGATAGCGGCCTGCGCCGCCGCGGTGGCCTGGGGCGATGGTTGCGGTTGAAAATCGGACAGAGCTGATGCCATAGAAGCCCTCCAGTAACGTTTTTGCAGCACGCACTTTGATAGCGTAAAGTGCAAGGTACAACTGTAAGGGCATGAAATAAAAATGCCGCCCTGGGAGGGCGGCGCAACAAGTTGTTTACAATTGCGGGTGTGATTTTCGGCGCAAGAAATCGAAATGCGTCTCGCTCAAGATAATCGAAAGAAAGATGAGCGCGAAGCCGGCGAGCAGGCGCGAGGTGAGCGCCTCCCCCATCAGCAGCACCGAAAACAGCACGCCCGAAGGCGACTCCATCGAAAGGAGCAGTGAGCCCGTCGAGGGCGAGACATGCGCCAGGCCGACGTTTTGGATGAGCAGAGCCGCGCATGTGCAACCAACCGAGAGAAACGCCATCGCGCTGATAAAGCTCGGCGTCCACACGGACAGAGGCGCTTGGGTCTCGAATAGCAGCGACGTTGCCAGGCTCAGCACGCCGTTGCCCACAAACATCCAAAACGTGATGACGTTGATGTCCATTTTGCGACCGTACTTGGCAGTCACCGCCATCTGGATGGCGAAAAAGACCGCACCCGCCAGCGTAATGACATCACCGATGTTGAATTCAACGCTATCGAGCGCCACCAAGCCAATGCCCGCCAAGCACAGCAGCGCCGCGCCCAGGTTATAGCGGGTGAGTTTTTCGCCGCTCAGAAAATAGCTCGCGAACGGCACAACGATGCAATACGTGCCCGTCAAAAAAGCATTCTTGCCCGCCGTGGTGTGCGCCAGACCGACTGTCTGCAGGGCGTAGGCGGCCCACATAAGTGCGCCCATGCCAAGTCCGACGATAAGGTTGCGGGCGTTGAGGTGCGCGATGATGCGCTTGTGGAAGATGAAAAACATGACCAACGCCGCAGGCAGAAAGCGCACGTAGAGCAGTTCGAACACCGGAATGGTGTCGAGCGCGTCCTTCATGGTCGTAAAGGAGTAGCCCCAGACGACTGCCACCGAAAGCAGCAGGACTTTCCAGAACAGCGGCGAGCGAGCGCCGGCGCCGCGGGAGGTGCCGCCCGCGCCCAGGTCCTCGCGAGCAACAGGGCTATCGGGCATCATTTCGATATTGTCAGTGGCATGCTGGGCCATAGGGCATCCTCGCGCTCAATCTGGGCGTGGTGTCCGCACGCGCATGGCTGCGTGCCGCCTCATGGTCAAATAAAAGCAGGGCGCACCGGACCCCCGGCACGCCCCGCTACTGTAGCAACAACCAAGCAGCCCACGCAATCCAGCCAGCTAAAGTACCGACTTGAATAACCTCGATGTTCCGTCAACATCAGCGAAAACGGCCCCAAGCGAGCAAGGTGACGTGAAATCAGAACCACCCTTAAAAAGGGTGGTTTGCTCTTAGGGTATAACCCACGGGCCCCGGGCTCGCGTCTAAAGGCGCGGGCCCGGACTTCGTCCAGGC
>MNQC01000108.1:53034-61536 GCA_001915225.1 Collinsella sp. 60_9 | reverse complement strand
GATATTGGTACCTTCCTTCGGGTAATAGAAGGCGAGATCGTCGTTATCCTCGTACATTGTGAAGAAGTCACCGGCGTAGTACGGAGCGACCATTGCCGAGCCGGAGCCCATTTTATTGAATATTTCGTCCATAACATAGCCCTGAACGACAGCTTTCTGCTCAAGGAGCATATCGTAGGCTTTTTGCCAGCTTGCGGGATCGCTGTCATTTACGTCAAGACCGAGAAAGTATTGCGCGGTACCGAAGGCGTCGCGGGAGTTATTGAACTGCAGGATATTTCCGGAATATTTGGGATCCCACATGAGCGCCCAGCTGCCGAGATTCGGCTCGTCCTCGGGGATTTCCGCGGCGTTGTAAATTATTCCCACCATTCCGTAGGTATAAGGGATCGAATATTTTTCCTCGGGATCGTAGTATGCCGCCTCGCCGCGGAATTTATCGGAGATATATTTTGCGTTGGGGATATTATCGAAATTAAGCTCGGCGAGCATTCCGTTTGCTATCATGCGGGCTATCATATAGTCTGATGGGATGACGACGTCGTAGGAGACGGCGCCGCTTTCAAGCTTTGCGTACATATCCTCGTTTGAGGAAAAGGTTGAGTAATTTACCTTGACCTTTTTGCCGTAGGTCTCGTAGTACCACTCCTCGAAGTCATCCACCATGGAATGTTCCCCCAGGATCGAGGCACCGTTTTCCAGATCAATACGCTCCTCCTCGTCCCAGTCGCCCTCGATCTCGGTGAACATCGAGGTGGTGCGGTTGGGAAGGCCGCTCTCGCGAATGACGCGCACGACCTCGGCGACCTCGGCGGATAGCTCATCGCCGGTGCCGCATGGGGCGATGGCCACAGCGACGAGCGTGTTCATGCCGGCATTGGTTGCGGGCTCGGACATGGCTTATGCCTCCTCGAGCTCGAGTCGGTTATCGGCGATGTCCTGGGCGCTCGCGCGGTAGAGCTCATCGATAAAGGCGACCTTAAAGCTCGCCGGGGCGTCGGCGACAGCGGCGGCACGCGAGCCGGCAACGTTGTAGACGGCGGCACTGCAGACGGCTGCCGTAAACGGATCGGCGGCGCAGGCGTACACGGCCAGCACGCCGCCCTGCGAGCAGCCGCAGCCGGTGATCTTGGACATGAGCGGGCTGCCGCCGTGGGACTTGGCCACGGTCGTGCCGTCGGTGATCAGGTCGACTTCGCCCGAGACCACAACGGCGCCACCGGTGTAGCGGGCGAGCGCCACCGCGGCATTGCGGGCGGCGTCTACCGTGTCGGTGGTATCGACACCGCGTACGCGGCTCAGATCGGCCGCCTCGCCCTCAAGACCCCACAGGCCGGCGAGCGCGATGATCTCGGAGGCGTTGCCGCGCACGATGGCGGGCTTATACTGCTTGAGCTCGTTTACCAACTGGGTGCGCAGGCTACCGATGCCCAGGCCCACCGGATCGAGCACCCAGGGCTTGCCGGCGTCGTGTGCCGCCTTCGCCGCGCGGGGAATCGTCTGCTCGTAGATGGGGAAAAGCGTGCCCATGTTGAGATAGATGGCGCCGCCGCCGGCAACGAGCGCCTCGCCCTCGTCGGGCAGATAGACCATGGCGGCCGATCCGCCCACGGCGAGCTGCGCGTTGGCGACAAAGTCGATCGTCACCGTGTTGGTGATGGAGCCTGCCATCGGATTGGTGGCGCGAATCTCATCCACGGCCTTGATCACATGTTGCTTAAGCTGTTCCGAATCAATCACTGCACATGCCTCCTTGGCATAGAAAAGGGGCGCTGTGCATAGACAGCGCCCCTGTAAAGGCGGCATGCTCGGCGAACAGGGCATCGGCAAAAGCTCCATCGTAAAAGACCTCGTCACGCCCGAATACTACTCTGAATCCCTCTCGCTGACCGATATGGACGATACGCTGATTCCAGCCGGGCATGACGGCGCCAGCGACTACGCCATTGAGGGTATTCATGCCATGCAGGCGGCGGGTCTGCACTTTGGGCCGGTTTCGGGTCGTCAGCCGTCCGCGATGGGCTGGATGTTCAAAAACCGTTCCGAGTGTTTTTCGACCGGTGCGTTCTGTAACGGCCAGGTGATGTTTGTCGACGGCGAAGTAGTCGCTTCGCGCGCAATCGACAACGATGCTCTGATACGTTTGGCTGACTATCTGGAGCAAGAAACCGACGATACATTTCTAAAAGTCTACAGCCTGGGCGATGACTTTTGGGGTAACGATGCCTATTGCGTGACGAGCAATCCCGAGCGTGTACGTCGCGCTATGGAGTCGGGCGGCAATGCGTGGCTCAAAGGCGAAGAGGCCCCGTGCCGTCCCGTCGTCGATGACGCGCCGGTGTTTAAGGCGAATATCTGGAGTGCCCGTTCGCGTGAGGAGCTCGCGGAGCTACGCGAGCGCGTTGCCGTTGAGATGCCGGAACTCTCGCTTGTGTTTCCCAACAACCGAGTGCGCCTGTTCGACATCCTTCCGGATGGTTGGGACAAGGGCTGCGCTGCGCTGGAGCTGGCGCGCGCCTTGGGCCTGACGCCCGACGAGGTGGCCGTATTTGGCGATTCCGATAACGATCTGCCCATGATCGATGCCGTTCCCAACTCCGTTGCAGTCGCCAATGCCAACGAGGCCGTCACGGCTGCCGCGCGCTGGCATATCGGCGCCGCGGCAGATGATGCGGTCGCCGGGGCTCTGCATCAGATTGCCGCCTGCGCCGCGACGGGGGAGATGCCGCCGTTTATGCGTCAAGAGGGTGCAGCCGACGCGAATCTCGCGAACAGCTAAGGAGACAGCCATGAAGCTCCAGCAGCTCAGATATGTCGTCAAAGTTGCCGAATGCGGCAGCATTACCGAGGCCTCGCGCCGTCTCTTTGTGTCGCAGCCTTCGATTACCGCGTCGATTCGCGATCTCGAAAACGAGATGGGTGTGCACATCTTTGAGCGCACCAACAAGGGCGTCATTGTGTCCGAGGAAGGCGAGACCTTCTTGGGCTATGCGCGCCAGGTACTCGACCAGGCCGACCTGCTCGAAGGTAAGTACAAGGGCGCATCCGATATTCCTTTGCCGTCAACGCGTTTGTCGACGTGATTCGCGAGTTCGATGCCGCGCGTTACGACTTCACCCTGCGCGAGGAGCAGACTCACGAGATTATCGAGGATGTTGCGCATATGAAAAGCGAACTGGGCATCCTGTACTTATCCGAGCATAACCGCGAGGTCATCGAGCGCATGCTGGTGGCCAACGAGCTCGTGTTCGAAGGACTCTTCTGCGCCACGCCGCATGTCTTCGTCTGCGCCGACCATCCGCTGGCGGACCGCTCCAGCGTGACGCTCGAGGATCTGGAAGACTACCCGTTCCTGTCCTACGAGCAGGGCAGCTACAACTCGTTTTACTATTCCGAGGAGCTGACCTCGACGTTCGAGCGTCGCAAAAACATCCGCGTGCGCGACCGTGCGACGTTGTTCAATTTGGCCATGGGCCTCAACGGCTACACGGTATGCTCGGGCGTGATCAGCCACGAGCTCAACGGTCCCGGCATTATCTCGATTCCGCTCGACGTGGACGAGTATATGGAGATTGGCATCATCACGCGCAAGAACACGACGCTCACGCGCTACGGTCGGGCCTATATCGACGCGATTCGTCAGCATATCTAGGCCGCTGTACTCCGCACGGTTCAAGTCTCTTTATGGCAGTCCAGACTGATATAGGAAGCATCTATATCAAACTGTTATAAACGTATATTTTACGATGGTCATATGAGCGCTCATACTCTGTCCCAGTAAAGCAACCAATGCAAAGGGAGATATCTATGAGCACTTCGATTCAACCGAACGCGCCGTTTCGCGCCGATATCGTCGGCAGTTTTCTTCGTCCGCAGGCTGTAAAGGACGCCCGTGCCGCCTATGTCGCGGGTAAACTCGACGCTTCCGGCCTTAAGGCCGTCGAGGACGACGCCATTCGCGATTTGGTGGCCAAGCAGAAGGCCGCCGGCCTGCGGGTGATCACCGATGGCGAGTTCCGCCGCAGTTACTGGCACCTCGACTTTATGTGGGGGCTCAACGGCATTGAACGCCGCACCTCACGCACGGGTTATATGTTCCATGACGAGGAGACGACGGCCGACACCGCCGTGGTTACTGGTCCCATTAGCGGCGAGAACCACCCGTTCGTCGAGCATTTTAAGTTCGTCAAGGCGCTTGAGGGGGAGGGCCAGGTCGCACGCCAGACCATTCCGGCGCCGATCCAGACGTTCTCTGAGGTCACACTCGATCGCTGCGACGGCCAGCAGGAGAGCCTGCGCGCTGTCTATAAGACCGATGAGGAACTTGCCGACGCCATTGCGGCCGCTTATCGCACGGTGATCACCGACCTGTACGCAGCAGGCTGCCGCAACATCCAGTTTGATGACTGCACCTGGGGCATCTATTGCGATACCGACTTTGTGTCCAAGACCGGCATGAGCCCGGTCGACCTGCAAAAGGTAAGCGAGCTGGGCGTGGCGCTCAACAACGCCGCCATCGAGGGCAAGCCCGACGATCTGGTTATCAACACGCACGTGTGCCGCGGCAACTACCATTCCACCTATGCCTTTGAGGGCGGCTACGACCCCATCGCGCCGTACCTGTTCGCACATGAGAATGTCGATGCGTTCTATCTGGAGTTCGACACACCCCGCGCCGGCGGCTTTGAGCCGCTCAAGTACGTTGCCCCCGGCAAGAAGGTGGTGCTGGGACTGGTCACTACAAAGGCGGCTGAGCTTGAGGACGAAGACGTTATCGTCGAACGTATCCACGAGGCCACAAAGTATGTGCCGCTCGAGAATCTGTACCTGTCGCCCCAGTGCGGCTTTGCCAGCTGCGAGATTGGCAACAAGCTGACCGAGGACGAGCAGTGGGCGAAGATCGCGCTGGTCAAGCGCATTGCCGAGCGCGTTTGGAAGTAACGCTACCGTTTGCAGGTGACGGCGCGTGCGAGACATGGCGTATCACGTACAATGGTTCGGATCGTATCGAT
Source organism: Collinsella sp. 60_9 (assembly GCA_001915225.1). Lineage (GTDB taxonomy): Bacteria > Actinomycetota > Coriobacteriia > Coriobacteriales > Coriobacteriaceae > Collinsella. The sequence goes on along the minus strand of MNQC01000108.1, from coordinate 56,524 downwards.
CGGGCAGGTTATCCGATATGCCTGATCGCCCTTCCATCATGAAAGGACTTCCATGCCCCAATCCTCGACGCCCGCCGTATCTAAACTCGAGGAGACTGTCGAATAGTAGTTGTGTTCAGCTAAATCAAAAAATGGCGTCCATGCGCATGTACGCGTGGACGCCATTTTTAATGCGTCAGTATCCAGTGGATGCCGCGCGCCATGCGCAGGTCAGTTTGGGCAAAATGATTGCCGGGGTTGAGCTCCAGCGTTGTTGGGATGTCGCGCTCGATAAACAGCTCTTCCATCGCGCGCGTATCGTCGAGTACGTGCCGCATCATGCGGTTGGGCGTCTTGGTTTCCTTTTTACCGAGCGACAGATAGGCGGCGTCGGGCGTAGCCGTCATCGTGCGCTCGCGCGCGTAGTCGATAAAGCCGGGGAACCACAGCGACCCCGATGCACTCGCTGCGCGCTCAAAGACATCTGTTTGCCAAAGTGCCCACAGTGCAAAAAGACCCGCCAACGAGTAGCCGGCAACGCCGCGCCAGGCAGGCGGTTGCGGGAGCGATGATTCGGCCTGGGGGATTATCTGCTTCAACAACTCGTCAAGAAAACCAGCAGCCTGTCCGCCAAAGGGCTCGCTATCGCGTACGGTACCATCGCATGCCCAGGGGCTCAGCTCGCGATTCCAATCGAGCCCTCCAATGGCGACAAGGGTGAACGGCGGGCAGTCGAGCTCTCGGCAGCGCTCGTAGACTTCACTACCGTCGCCCATAACCACGGGGAGATAGATGACGGGCGCGCCTTCCGCACGCTCTGAATAAACGGTTATCTGCTTATGATGCGCTTCCAAGGCAGGCTTCTCTCGGTGTTGTGATATTGACAGCCTCAATTGTCGCACGCTGACACGGGGGCAGACGCTAAAAGAAAGGCGCGGAGCCGCTCGATGCGATTCCGCGCCTTGTTGTTTTGCTTTAGCAGACTATGCCGTTACGCCACGAAGAAGTAGACGAGGAAGGCGAGGGCTGCGATCCACATGAGCGGCTTGATCTTGGAGGCCTCGCCCTTAAAGAGCGCGACGACCACGTAGGCGATAAAGCCCAGGCCAATGCCGGCAGAGATGGAGTAGGTGAAGGGCACGCCGGCGACAATCATGAACGCCGGGAAACCCTGCGACACGTCGGACCAGTCGATCTCGGAGGCCTCGCTCATCATGAGGTAGCCGACGTAGACCAGAGCACCGCAGGTGGCGGCGCTGGAAACGATGGTGACGATGGGGGAGAAGAACGCGGCGAGAATGAACAGCACGCCGGTGGTGACGGAGGTGAGACCCGTGCGGCCACCGTCGGCAGCGCCAGAGGTGGACTCGACGAAGGTGGTGATGGAGGAGACGCCCATGAAACCGCCCACAGCAGCGGCGGCGGAGTCGACGATCAAGATCTCCTTGATATTCTCGACGTTGCCGTCGTCGGTGAGGAACTCGCCCTGCTTGGCCACGGCCATCGCGGTGCCCATGGTGTCGAAGAAGTCACTCATGAGCAGCGAGAACGAGATGACGAGGAGCGCGGGGTCGGTAAGGACCTTGACGATGGCGGGCACGCCGCCGGCGTCGGCGATAGGGCCACCGATGCTCGAGAAGTCGAGCGGGGCGATGATGCCGGTCGGAGCCTGGGTCACACCTAGGGGGATACCGGCGATGACGGCGACGACGATGCCGATGAGCAGCGAGCCGGGGACGTTGCGGCAGGCGAGGGCGACCGTCACCAGGATGGGGGAAGGTGGGGGAGGTGATGTCGCCCAGACCGACGAGTGTACCGGCGCCAGCGGTGATAATGCCGGCATCGCACAGGCCAATCATGGCGATGAACAGGCCCAGACCCACCGAGATGGCGTGACGCAGGACAACCGGGATGGCGTCCATGATGGCCTCGCGCAGGCCACAAAGCACGAGCAGCAAGATGACGACGCCCTCAAGGAAGATGACGCTCATGGCCACGTGCCAGTCACCGCCGCAGACGGTGGTGGTGATTCCAGCGATCATCGCGTTGACGCCTAAGCCCGACGCGCAGGCGAGCGGGCGGTTGGCGAAGATGCCCATGCAGATGGTCATGATGCCGGCGCCCAGGCAGGTGGCGCAGGCGAGCGCTCCCGCATCGATGCCAGCGCCCGAGAGCACCGCGGGGTTGACGGCGATGATGTAGGCCATCGCCAGGAATGTTGTCAGTCCAGCGCGAAGTTCGGTCCCGATTGTGGACTCGCGCTCACTGACGTGAAATAGTTCGTCCATGCATACCCTTTCCTTGTTCGGCCCCGAGTTTAGGCCGATTGACACGAACGCTCCCACTATAGCCCCTTTACGACGCTGTTGTTCCTCGCATGTTGATGTTCGGCGCTTTGTAGCAGACGGACGGTATTTTTCGCATGAAAATGTGTGGGTACCGTATACTTAAGCGGTTACAACGACCCCTATGGAGGAACGTATGATTAAAGAGCTTTGCCACGACGAGGCTATCCTGTCCCAGCGTTGCGAGGTTGCGACCGTCGAGGACGAGTCGGTTGCTCAGGATCTGATCGATACCATCAAGTCGCTCGACGATGCCGGCTGCCTTGCCGCTAACCAGATTGGCGTTACCAAGAAGGTTTGCGTCTACCTGGACGATGCCGGCGAGCCCCACGTGCTCTACAACCCCCGTCTGGTGTTTGGCCTGGGCGCCAGCAAGATGGAGGAGAGCTGCCTGACGCACGAGGGGGTCACCAAGTCCACGCGCTATATCAAGTGCAAGGTTGCCTTTGATCAGATTGTCGACGGCAAGATGAAGGAGTGCCGCCGCGACTACGCGGGCTTTGAGGCGCAGATGATCCAGCATATGATCGATCACTGTCTTGGAAAGCTTGTCTAGGGCGACCACAGCACCACACCTCGCCGCTCACTCGTCGCTTGCGTACCATTAGTACGCGGCGCTCCTCGTTCGGGGCGATCTGCGGCACTGTGGCACCCTAGACCGACCTGTGAGGCTAACTATTGGCGTTCAATCGTCGTTTTTGGTCCGGGCATGACATTGTTGTCATGTCCGGGCTTTTGTGTTTAGCGCCTTTTTGTTTGGAGACAATGAAATTAGCAAGAACGTAAAGCTAGGAGGCGCTATGTGTACGAGTATTCGATTTACCGATAATTCTGGCCACATGTATCTGGGCCGCAATCTCGACTGGAGCTTTGACTACGGCCAACAGGTTCGCGTGATGCCGCGCGGGTTTCACATTCCGTATTCGTTTATCGACGATGCGTCGGCGGCACACGCGGTGATCGGTATGTGCATCGATTACAAGAACTATCCCATGTTTTTCGATTGCGGTAACGATGCGGGCCTCGCCGTGGCGGGTCTCAATTTCCCGGGTTATGCCGAGTATGCCGAGGACCCTGTCGACGGCAAGACCAATATCGCGGCCTATGAGTTCCCCCTGTGGGTGGCAGCGACGTTCTCGACGGTCGATGAGGTCGAGGCCGCGCTG